>PLUC01000216.1 GCA_003165415.1 Holophagaceae bacterium | reverse complement strand
CGGACTTTCCGCCCGCAGCTTGCGAGGACGGAAAGTTCGAAGCGAAAGTGTGGGGCGGCGCTTGGCCAGGGGACCCGAAATGGGTCGGCGCGAACCCGGGGCACCGGAACGAACGATTCCGGAGCCACCGGCAGGGAATGATTGGACCGGACGAAAAGTCCAAACTGCAGTAGCAGCCGTAACGGAGCAAGCTCCGTAACGGCTGCTAGTCAGCAGCCTGCCGTGCCCTCCGGGCCAGCGCCAGGATCGTGTCGAGCCTGACGTTCTGCATGGCCAGCGCCTCACCCGCCCCCCCCAGCACGGACTGGGTCAGGGGAGTGAGCACTGCTCCGGGGCGCATCTCCACCGCGAGCCCCATGCCCCGCTCCGCGGCCAGGGTGGCGGCGTCGTGCCAGTGCACCTGCCGGGCCATGTTGGTGGCCAGGTCTTCGGCGATGCGGGCGGGATCGTACAGGACCCTCGCGGCGCTGGCGCTGAGGTAGATGAGGGCCGGGCGGCGCAGGGACACGGAGGCGAAAGCCCTGCCCATCTCCTCGGCGGCCGCCTGGAAGAGGGGGCAGTGGGACGGCACCCTCACCGCCAGGCGGGTGGTCTTGCGGGCGTGCTGGGCCAGGGCCAGGCGCGCCACCCGCTCCAGGGCCGCGTCCGCCCCGGAGATCACCATCTGGTCGGCGGAGTTGAGGTTGGCCAGGAACACCGGGCTCTGCGGCCGGTGCACCTCCTGGACCAGGGCCTCCACCCGGTAGCGGTCCAGGCCCTGGATGGCGACCATGCCGTAGCCCGCCGGGAAGGCCTCCTCCATGAGCCGGCCCCGCAGGTCCACCAGCCGGAGGGCGTCGGCGAAGTCCAGGGCCCCGGCGGCCACCGCGGCGGGATAGGCACCGATGGACAGGCCCATGAGCAGGTCCGGCTCGCACCCCTGGGCGGCGAGGAAGCGGACGCAGGCCACGCCCGCGGCCAGCAGGCAGAGCTGGACACAGCGGTTGCTCGCCAGCGCTTCCCGGGTGTCCAGGTCCAGCAGGCGCTCCCCGAGCACCGCGTCGGCCTCCGCCAGGGTGGTGGCCACCGCGGGGTGGTCCGGCAGTGCGTGCAGCATGCCCGGCTCCTGGGCTCCCTGGCCCGGAAAGAGAAAGGCGGTCTTCACGGCACCGGCACCGACCAGGGGTCGCCCACCAGGCGCGGCCCTTCGTCCGTCTTGAGCAGGACCTCGGCCCGGCCCGCCGCCCACTCCGCCAGGGAGAGGCCGCCAGCGCCGGTGTCCAGCTGGAGGTCGCACCGGGCGGGCAGGCCGGAGCAGGCCTCCGCCCATGCCCGGGCGGCCTCCCGGCTCACCGGCTCCGGACAGCGCAGCACCAGGTCCAGATCGCTGGAACCGGTCACGGCGGGCCAGCCGGTGGCCAGTTCGAAGCCTACGCTGCCGGTGGGGCCCCAGGCGGCACCCGGGGGCAGGCGCCCCTGCATGAGCGCCAGGGCGCGGAAGGCCGGCAGGTCCGCCCGGCGCGGGTCGCCGGGGACCAGGGCCCGCAGGTCCTCGGGCGCCGCGCGCCGCGCCACCCGGCCGGGCTCCAGAAGGATGGCCGCCCGCCGGGAACGGGTGTCGCCCCGCACCCCCGCCGGGATCATGCCCCCCGCCCGGGGCGCCCGCCGCACCACCACGGGCAGTCCCTGGGCGAGGATCTCCCCGGCCCAGGTGGGCAGTTCCGGCCAGGCCGCCCCGGGCCTCAGCCAGAGGAGATCATGGGGGCGGAAGGGCTGGTCCACGGCGGGTCAGGGATGGACCATGGGCGCCGTGATGAGGATGAACAGCGGGATGGTCACCACGAAGGCGCCGGTGCTCACCAGCAGGGCTCCCTCCGCGTCGGGGGACTGCACCCCGTAGCGGTTCCCGAACACCACCCCGAAGAATCCCGCCGACAGCGCGATGAGGAGGATGCCCGCCCGGCCCACCACGGGGTCGATGCCGAACAGCAGCACCACGCCCCAGGCGATGAAGGGCTGGATGAGGTTCTTGACCAGGGCGGAGACCAGCACGGCCCCGTTGACCTTCAGCTTGCGGGCCGAGAGGATCACCCCGGTGAGGAACAGCGCCGTGGCCAGGGCCGCCAGCCCCAGGGGCCGGATGGCGATCTGGGCCAGTTCCGGCAGCTTCGTCCTGAACGCGCCCAGCATCGCCGAGCCCGCCACGCCCGCCAGGGGGCCGAAGACGATGGGCTTCTTGAAGGACAGGTAGATGAGCTTGAGCAGCAGGGACAGCCCGGAATCCGTCGCCCCCTTCTCCGCGGCCTTGGCCCGCTCCAGCAGCATGAGGCAGACCGGCGTGATCATCACCGCCCCGGTGGCGATGGCCACCGCGACGTTGAGGGACGTGCCGGTGCCCTCGCCGAAGACGCCGTTGAGGATGGGCAGCCCCAGGGCGGCGTAGTTGGGCAGGGCCACGGTCAGGGCCAGCACCGCGGCGTCGGCCGAGGACTTCTTCCAGACCTTGACGCAGAGCCAGTAGACCACGGCGTAGGCCACCCACATGGCCAGGGTGAGCTCGGCCACCAGCGGCAACTGCCGGTAGATCCCCGCCCAGGGCGTCATCACCGTGGCCAGGAACAGGGCCGCCGGCAGGGAGAAGTCCATGAGGAAGATGTTGAGGATGGAGACATTGGCATTGTCCACGAGCTTGGCCTTGCCCGCCCAGTAGCCCAGGAGCAGGATCAGGAATATCGGGGCGAGGGCCTTCGTGATGATGTAGGTCATGGTCCATCTCCAGGGGAAAGGGTTGAGGGCACTTCTTTGGCTGGGGACTGCCTCTGTTCTACTGCCACTCCTCCCGGAGCCTGGCCCGCACTGCCGCGGAGGCCGCGCGGTTGGGCGCCTCCAGCCTCGAGCGGAACGGCACACGTTCGATGTCGTCCAGGGCCTCGAGGAGGGTCTGGCGGACCAGGGCGAGGTCCTGGGCGGAGGGGTGCTGCGGGTCGCCCACCTGGATGAGCCGCCACAGCAGGCCCAGGGTGCTGAAATGGCGCACATCGTAGGCCATTGGGGGCACCTTGGCCGCCAGGACTTCCAGGTCGGCCACGCTGCGCAGGGTGATGCGGGCGGCGGCGGCCCGGTTCATGGCGTGGATCACCACTCCGGGGTCGTCCAGGGCGATGATGCGGTTGGCCTGGTAGCCGTGGGCCAGGAACCCTCCGGACATGGCCTTGCCCACGATCAGGGCCACCACGGGGTGCCCGGCCATCCGGGCCGCGGCGTAGGCGCCGCCGGAGGCGGCCAGGGCCAGGTGGATCCCGTAGGCTTCCTCCCGGCGCCCGTAGGCCTGGCTGGGGATGTCCACGATGGCCACCAGGGCCCGCTTGACCGGGGCGTTCAGGTCGGCCGCCACCGCGTCGGTGACCGCCTTGGCCACGTTCCAGCCCTCCAGCAGCCCGAATTCGCCCCGGGCGGCCCGGGGGAACGGGTTGCCGGGATCGGGCACCACGGCGATGATCCGGGCCTCCCGGGTCCCCATGCGAAGGTCCGAGGCGAGCACCGATTCCGCCAGCCCGGCCACCGGCGCGCCTCCCTGGGCGAGCTGCTCGAACCAGACGCGGCCGCGGATCGAAAGGTCTTCCGTTGCTTGGCCCATGGTCAGTTCCCCTTTCCGAATGCCGCGCGGGCGTAGGCTCCGTCGGGCTGGCGCGCGGTGTCGACGCGGGCCAGGAGGTCGAGGAACTCCCCGATCCGCTGGTCGCGGTGCTGCGCCGGCACCCCCTGGGCGAACAGTTCGCGCACGGTGGCGGCGATGCCCGCGGCGTCGTCCTCCACGTAGCGGTCCGCCAGTCCGGTGCGGAAGCGCTGCTCCCCTCCCGAAAGGCTCCAGATGAACGGCCTGTCGCGGGAGTCGTATTCCTCGATGCCCGCCTCCTGCTCGATCACCTGCGGGCCGTTGAGGCCCACGCGGGCCTCCCGGGTGACCACCAGGTAGGAGCAGAGGGCCGCGGCCACGGACATCCCGCCGAAGCAGCCCACCGTGCCCGCCACCACCGCCACCACCGGCTGGTGGCGGCGCAGGTCGGCGATGGCCGCGTGGATTTCGGCGATGGCCGCCAGGCCCAGGTTGGCCTCCTGCAGGCGCACCCCTCCGGTCTCCAGGAGCAGCACGGCGCGGGTGGGCACGCCCCGTCGGTTGTCCTCGGCCGCCAGCTCCAGCGAGCCAGCGATCTTGGCGCCGCCCACCTCGCCCAGGCTGCCGCCCTGGAAGCTGCCCTCGATGGCCAGCACCACCGCGGGCTGGCCGCCGATGCTGCCCTTGGCCACCACGACCCCGTCGTCGGCCTGGGCGGCGATGCCCTGGGGCTCCAGCCAGGGCGACTTCATGCGCTCGAAGGGCCCGATCAGCTCGTGGCCGCTCCCCGGATCCAGCAGGGCGAAGGCCCGCTCGCGGGCGCCCATTTCGATGAAACTCACCGTCTTCAGCAACTGGGAAGTGTCCATGGGGTCCTCAGGCCTTTCCTGCGAGATTCAGTTCCGAGAGCGCCTGGTGGATGCGCATGCCCACCACGCCGGGCGTGGCGCCGAAATCGTTGATCTCCACGGCCAGGGCCGCGGCTCCGGGATCGGTGAAGGTGCGCTCCAGGACGGCCTGCCACAGCCAGGCGCAGCCGTCCACGGAGGTGTTCACCGCCACCCGGGTCTGCCCCGGCTGGCCGGGCTCCACCAGCACTTCCAGGTCGCCCGAGCCGACCACGCCCGCCAGGACGCGGCCCTGGGCCGGCGGACCCGCGGGAAAGGAGAATTGGAGTTTTTCCATGGCGGAGCCTCGCTTACTGGGCCGGGTGTCGTTCCAGGCGGTGGATGAAAGGGGTCACGGCCATCACCAGCTCCGGAACCGGGCCGGGGGATTGTAGAGGCCGCCCGACCAGGTCACCAGGTCAGCGACGCTCTTGGCGGCGAGCAGGGAGCGGGTGGCCTCGGAACGCTCGACGCCCAGGTCCTCCGGGAACGCCACCAGCCCCCGTTCCCGGAAGCGCGCGGTGGCTGAGGGATCGGCTTTCAGGCCCACCGGGGTGACGCCGGCGACCGCGGCCAGCACCGCCCGGCGCTCTTCCAGGGAGCCGGCCTTGTAGAGGTAGGCGATCCCCTCCTCGGTGAGGACGTGGGTCACGTCGTCCCCGTAGATCATCACCGGAGCCAGGGGCATGCCGGTGTCCTTGGCCACCTGCACCGCGTCGAGGGTCTCCACGAAGGTGGGCTTGCCCCCGGCCTGCCAGGTCTCGACCATCTGCACCACGAGTTTCTTGCCCCTTTCCAGGGGGCTGTCGGTCTGCAGCAGGTCCAGCCAGGCCGGGGTGGGGTGGCGCCGCCCGTGCGGGTCATGGCCCATGTTGGGCGCGCCGCCGAAGCCGGCCAGGCGCCCGCGGGTCACCGTGGACGAATGCCCGTCGCCGTCCACCTGGAGGGTGGAGCCGATGAACATGTCCACCGCGTACTGCCCCGCCAGCTGGCAGAAGGCGCGGTTGGAGCGCAGGGAGCCGTCCCGGCCGGTGAAGAAGACATCGGGCCGGGCGCGGATGTACTCCTCCATGCCCAGTTCCCCTCCGAAGCAGTGCACGCTCTCCACCCAGCCGCTCTCGATGGCCGGGATCAGGGTGGGGTGGGGGTTGAGGGCCCAGTGGCGGCAGATGCGGCCCTTCAGGCCCAGCCGCTCGCCGTAGGTGGGCAGGAGCAGCTCGATGGCCGCCGTGTTGAAGCCCAGCCCGTGGTTGAGGGACTGCACCTGGTGCCGCTCGTAGATCCCGCGGATGGCCATCATGGCCATGAGCACGTGCACGGGCTTGATCAGACGCGGGTCCCGGGTGAACAGGGGCTCGATGAAGAACGGCCGGTCGGCCACCACGATGAAGTCCACCCAGGATCCCGGGATGTCCACCCGCGGCAGTTCGCTCTCGTCCTCCACCAGCTCGTTCACCTGGGCGATGACGATGCCGTCGTGGAACGCCGCCGCCTCCACCAGGGCGGGGGTGTCCTCGGTGCTGGGACCGGTGAACAGGTTGCCCTTCCGGTCAGCCTTGTAGCCGGCCACCAGGGCCACATGGGGCGACAGGTCCACGAACAGCCTGGCGTACAGTTCGATGTAGGTGTGGATGGCCCCGATCTCCAGCTGGCCGTCCTCCAGGAGCTGGGAGATGCGCAGGCTCTGGGGCCCGGAGAAGGAGAAGTCGAGCTTGCGGGCGATGCCCCGCTCGAACAGGTCCAGATGCTCGCTGCGCCCGACGCTGGGCATGATCATGTGCAGGTTGTTCACCCGCTGCGGGTCGACCTTGGCCAGGGAGCGGGAAAGGAAATCGGCCTGCTTCTGGTTGTTGCCCTCCATGACCACCCGGTCGCCGCAGCCGATGAGGCTTTCCAGCGCCGCGACGATGCTCCCGGTGGGGATGACCTTGCCGTCGGCCAGGCCGTCCACGAGCGCCACCCGGCGCTTCTTCTCGCTCCGGCGCCGGTCCCAGACCCTAGGCTGCTCCAGTGTGTTCATGTTGTCTCCGTGTTGGCGCGGTGGTATTCCTCCAGGCTAGGAGGCCCGCGGAAATTATCCATCAGCTGGGATGTCGAATCGTTACTCCGGGAGGAATGATGCGGTAGGGTAATGAAGGGGCTGGCGATGAAAGTCCGCATCGACGAGGAAATCACCTTCCGGAAGCTGGAGACCCTCCTCGAGTTCCTGAAGGTGGGCAATCTGGCGCGGACGGCCGAGAACATGGACCTGAGCGCGGTCAGCGTGCACCGGGCGCTGCACTCCCTGGAAACCGGCCTGCGCTGCCAGCTGTTCCGGCACGAGGGGCGCAACCTGGTGGCCCTGCCGTCGGCGTTCCTGCTGGGGGAGACCGCCCGGGACGTGGTGGAGGCCATGGTGAAGGGCATCTCCGCCACCCGGGCCGCGGCGGGCTTCTCCTCGGACCGCCTGCGCCTGGGCTCCCTCTACTCCCTCACCACCCGGGTGGTGCCGAAGGTGATCATGGAGGTGAAGCTGCGCCGGCCGGAGCTGCAGATCGACCTGGTGCTGGGCTCCAACTGCGAACTCCTGGAGCGGCTCAACGCCTCCCAGGTGGAGGCCGCCATCGTGGGCCAGCCCGAACCGGCCAACGACCTGCAGACCATCCCCCTGTTCGAGGACGAGATGTTCTTCGCCGTGCCGGCCGGGGACCCCTGCGGCGACCGGGCGGAGATCGACCTGAGGGACTTCGCGGGGGCCAGCTTCGTGTCCCTGAAGGAAGGCTACATCACCACCCGGAGCTTCGACGACATCTTCCGGATCGCGGGCTACGCGCCGCGGGTGGTGACCCGGGTGGGCGACATCTACTCCCTGATGAACCTGGTGGCGGGCGGGGTGGGCTATTCCCTGCTGCCCGGGCGCGTGCGCAAGGTCATGGGCGAGCGCGTGAGGCTGGTGCCCCTGGCGGCCCCGTATGCCATGCGGCAGGCCATCTGCTTCGCGTTCATGAAGGTCCGCGAACGGGACCCCAACATCCTGGCGCTCTCCTCGGTGTGCCGGGTTCTCGCCCGGCAATTGGCCCTCGGCTGATCTCAGCCCAGAGCCTGCTGCACCACGTCCTTCAGCATCTGGAAGGTGTATGGTTTCTGCAGGAACCCCGCGAGGCTGGTGTGGGGAAAGTCCTTGGCCACGTCCACCTCGTTGAAGCCGCTGCACAGCACGATCTTCAGGCCCGGGTCCTGGGCCCGCATCAGGTGGAAGGCCTCGCGGCCGTCCATGCGCGGCATGGTGAGGTCCATGAGCACCAGGGAGAAGTCCGCCGGGTTGGACTGGAACAGTTCCAGGGCCTCCAGCCCGTCGCGGGCCGGGACCACCTTGAAATCCATGGCGGCGAGCAGCTCGGAGGTGGCCTCCAGGATGTCGGGCTCGTCGTCCACCAGCAGGATGTTGCCGCCGCTGAGCCTGGCGCGCGCCACCGCCGGGGCGGGCACCGCGGGCACGCCCCCGGTCACGCTGGCCGGGAAGTAGAGCTTGAACGAGGAGCCCTCCCCCTCCCGGGAACGGATGCGGATGCCAGCGTTGTGGCCCTTGAGGATGCCCAGCATGGCCGACAGGCCCAGGCCGCGCCCGGAGAACTTGGTGGTGAAGAACGGGTCGAACAGCCGCCTCCGGGTTTCCGGGCTCATGCCGCAGCCGGTGTCGGCCACCTCCAGGGTGACGTAGAGACCGGGCACCAGCGACCAGCCGTGGCTCTCCACATGCTCCTGGGGCGCGGCGAGGTACTCCATCCCGGTGGTCACGGTGATGGTCCCGTCCCGGTCGCCGATGGACTCGGAGGCGTTGGTCACCAGGTTCATGATCACCTGCTGGAGCTGGGCGCCGTCCGCCTCGATGGGGGGCAGGTTGGGCTCGAACCGGTAGTCCAGGGCCACCCGCTTGGAGATGGAGACCTCCAGCAGGTTCGGCATCTCCTCGGCCACCTGGTTGAGGTTCAGCTTCTTCACCACCAGCCGGCCCTTGCCCGAGTAGGCCAGCATCTGGTGGGTCAGTTCCGAGGCCCGCTTCAGGATCTTCTCGATCTTGATGAGGAAGGGCGCGGCCTCCGGCTCGTGGCGCATGTGCATCTGGGCCAGTTCCAGGTTGCCGCCGATGGCGGACAGCAGGTTGTTGAAGTCGTGGGCGATGCCCCCCGCCAGGACCCCCAGGCTCTCCAGCTTCTGCGCCTGGCGGAAAGCATCCTCGGTGTTGCGCCGCTCGGTGATGTCCTGGAGGGTGCCCCGCAGGCGCACGGCCTTGCCGTCGGGTCCGCGGTCCCCCTCCAGGAGGGAGTGGAAGAACCGGGGCGAGCCATCCTCCAGCACCGCCCTGAAATCCATGGGCCGGACCTCCCTCCCCGCCACGAGCCGGCGCATGGCCCGGCCGAAGGCGGGGCGATCCTCGGGGTGGGTGCGGGCCATGATCGTGCGCAGGGAAGGCACCTGCACCCCCGGCTCCAGGCCCAGGATCCGGAACATCTGATCGGACCAGCGCACCTCGCCCGTGGCCAGCTCCCAATCCCAGTTGCCGATCTCGGCCAGGGCCTGGGCCTTGGCCAGGCTTTCCCGGCTGTGCTTCAGCTCGGTCTCCATCCGCTTGCGCCCGGTGATGTCCTCGGTGATGCCCAGGACCAGATGCGGCCGTCCTTCCTCATCCCGGATCGTGGTCTTGAGGGTGTGCAGGTGGATGCCGCCGGCAATCTGCTCAGGCGTCTCCACCGTCCCGCCCTGCCACAGGGCCCGGAGATCGGCCTCCCAGTAAGCGTCCGCCTGCGCTTCGGGAAAGATCTCGTAGTCGGTCCTGTGCAGCACCTGGTCCCGGCCCAGACCGAAGACCTCCTCCGCCTTGGGGTTGAACAGGACATAGCGGAACTGGTCGCCGGGATCCTTGCCGAACAGCGCCAGCGGCATGGCCTCCAGGACACGGGCCAGGAACTGCTCGTTGCCGCCCATGGGCTCGGTGGCCTTGGCCAGCGCCATCCGCCGGCGGACGGAGAAGCAGCCCCTCATAAGGCAGAGAAGCCTTGCCCGGGCGGATAGCAACCAGTTGCGCATGCAAGGTCCAACTAAGAGAAAGCCTCCCGACCATCATAGCGGGAGCCTCACCCCGATCGTCCAGCTTAAATTCATCAATATAAAATCACTTAGGCTGCCAGTCCGGATATCCGGGCGCTTTCCCGACTACCGCAGGTTCAGGTCGTACGGCATCCGGGCGTAGATCCCCCGGGGGTCGTTGAGCGCCTGGATCCCGCCCTGCACCTGCTCGAACCAGCCGCGCAGCTCCGCCGCGGCGCCCCGGGACTCGCTCAGACCGTGATCGTCGCCGCTGCTCATCAGCCTGAGCATCCGCTCCACCAGGGAATGGGACTCGCCGGGGCCGTCCACCCGGTAGTCCCCTTCGATCTGCGCCCGCTTGGCCGCGTAACGCACCGCGTCCTGGATGCCGCCCAGCTCGTCCACCAGGCCCAGCTTCTGGGCCTGGAGCCCGGACCACACCCGGCCCTGGGCGATCTCGTTCACCCGGTCCTTGCTCATCTTGCGGCTGGCCGAGACGCGGGTCAGGAACTGATCGTAGATGCCGTCCACCATGGCCTGGACCCGGGCCAGTTCCAGCGGGGTCTTGGGCCGGGTGATGGTGGTGGGGTCGGCCAGCTTGGAGGTCTGGATCCCGTCCCAGGTGACGCCGTGCTCGGCGGCCAGCTGCTGGATGTTGGGCAGCAGGCCGTAGACCCCGATGGAGCCGGTGATGGTGTTGGGTTCCGCGAAGATCCGGTCTCCGTAGGTGGAGATCCAGTAGCCCCCCGAGGCGGCCAGGTAGCCCATGGAGACCACCACCGGCTTCACTTTGCGGGCCATGATGACCTCGCGCTGGATCAGGTCCGAGGCCAGGGCGCTGCCGCCGGGGCTGTTGACCCGCAGCACGATGGCCTTGACCTGGGGATCCAGCCTCAGCTTGCGCAGCTCGCGGCTCAGCCGGTCGCCTCCCACCTGACCCGCGCGGCCGTTGCCGTCCACGATCTCGCCTTCGGCGAACACCAGGGCGATGCGGTTCCTGCTCTGGGCGGGGACCGGGAAGCGCATGTAGGCGTCCAGGTCCACCTGGGGGAACTCCAGGTCGGAAGGCTTGCGGCCGGCCGCGGCCTTGAGTTCATCCAGCACCTCGTCGGGGGTGGCCAGCTTGTCCACCAGGCCCGCCCTCAGCGCCTCGAGGCCGGACAGGACGCCCTTCTCGTCGGAAAGGAACTGGATGTCCGCCGGGGCCAGCCGGCGGCCGGCGGCGACGGCGTCCTTCCATTCATCCCAGAGGTCGCCCAGCAGGCTGGTGAGCTGCTCGCGGCTGGCGTCGCTCATCCGGTCCAGGAGGTAGGGCTCCACGGCGCTCTTGTACTTGCCCTCCCGGGTCATCTGCACCTGCACCCCGTACTTCTTGAGGGCGGCCGCGAAGAACATAGGCTCGGCCGCCATGCCGGTGACGTCCACCTCGCCGGACGGGTTCACGTAGAGCCTGGTCGCCCCCGCGCACAGGTAGTAGTCCTTGCGGGACCACATATGGTTGTAGGCGATCACCGGCTTGCCCGACTCGGCCTTGAACTTCAGGATGGCCTCGCGCAGTTCCTTCAGGGCCGCGGGCCCGGAGGCGTAGCCCTGGGACATCACGTTGCCCGTGAGGTAGAGGGCGCTGATGGCCTTGTCATGGGCAGCCCGGTCCAGCGCCTGGAGCACCCCGGCCAGCGGCAGGGCCGGCTCCTCGCTTCCGCCCACGGCCCGCTGGACCAGCCCCACCGGGCTGGCGTCCTGGACCGAATCGGGGAAGCTGGTGGAGAGGTTCAGGATCAGCACGCTGCGGGGGGCCAGCCCCGGCTTGGCGGTGCCCATGGCCACCGCCACCCCCACCAGCACGACCACCACCCCGCCGGCGAACAGGACCAGCGCCACCAGCGCGGCCAGGGTAGAACGGAAAAAATCTTTCATCGGGAACGCTCCGCAGCCTCCCATGATGGCATAAAGGGATGAAAACAGCGGGACCGTGCTGGGAATTCCCGACAATTAGGGTAAACTTTTCCCCTGAGGGACACCCCATGACCAACTACCCCGAATTCCAAGTCGCCCCCATGCGGGAGGAACTGGCGCAGGCCGGCTTCACCCAGCTCATGAGCCCCGAGCAGGTGGACCAGGCCCTGGGCCGGGCGGGCACCACCCTCCTGGTGGTCAACTCCGTCTGCGGCTGCGCCGCCGCCGGCGCCCGGCCCGGCGTGATCCAGGCCCTGCGCCGCAAGGGCCTGCGCTTCGACCACCTGGTCACCGTGTTCGCCGGCATGGAGAGCGAAGCCACCCAGCGGGCCCGGCAGTACTTCGAGGGCGCCGCCCCCAGTTCGCCCCAGGCGGCCATCTTCCGGGACGGCCGGCTGGTGCACCTCATGGGTCGCAACGCCTTCCTGGAGCGCTCCCCCGAGGCCATCGCCGACGAACTGGCCTCGGCCGCGGAAATGGCGGGCATCTCCGCCTAGGAGCCTGACCAAGTAAAGG
>PLUC01000091.1 GCA_003165415.1 Holophagaceae bacterium | reverse complement strand
TTGGTTGGGGAGGAAGGATTTGAACCCTCACCTGACAGAATCAGAATCTGTTGTCCTACCGTTAGACCACTCCCCAGTCGGCATCCCTAGCATATCCGATTTCAAGGGAAAAACAAGATTCTTCCCGTGAGGTTTTCCATAACCGGGAGCACCTCTGAGGCTATCCTAGGCTCAACTGAATAGGCGGACGACAACATGGCCGAATCCCTCAAGCTGGCTTATTTTGTGGCAATGAAGGAGGGCGCTAGCTATCTGGGCGGCCTCCTGCTCACTGATACTTCGGGGATTCCCATGGATTTCCGCTACACCGAGCCCATCACCCCCACCAGGCTCCAGGGGGTGCTCTACGGCAAGGCGCTGGAACCCCACCTGAAGGAGGAGGTCATCCAGAAGACCCTGCTCAAGGAGCTGAAATCCACCCCCGATCTGTTCATCCTGCCCGCGGCGGACATGGCGGGGGGCTGGAACGGCGATTCCAAATGCCCGGCCCTGGCCCTGCAGAAGACCCAGGAAAATCCGCTGCCGCGGGTGGGCGAAACCTTCCGGGTCTCCCCCAGGGAGGTGCTGCTCCAGGGCGGCGAAGGCGGCTCGCCGCTGCGGGTGATCTTCGCCCTGGCGGTGGACGCCGCCGCCCAGGACCAGGCCCTGCTGAAACTCCAGGAAGTGGCCTACCACATGGACCCCATGGAACCCCTGGAGCGGGTCTACGCCGCCCTCCAGACCCTGGTCAGACCGGAGTAGACCATGGCCGGCGCGCGGCTGAGGGAGGCGATGTCGGACCTGGCGGAGACCATCCGCCGGGTGTTCCAGCCGCCGGTCTCCCACCCGGTGCCGCTGGCCTGGGGGGTGCCTTTTCCGGGGCAGGCCCCGCCCCTGGCCGCCGCGGTGGGGCAGCCTTTCGTCCCCTGCGCGGCCACCCCCCGGCAGGGAGTCCTGCTACGGGGCGGACCGGTGGTGACGGCCGCGCTGGCCTTCGCGGCCGCGGTGCGCGGGGAGCCCGGCTGGGCGGCCTGGGAGACCGGGGCCAAGGTCTGCGCCCTGCCCATGTTCCGCCCGGAACGCTGCGGGCGCCTGGAGGTGCCGGCCCTCCTCCGTAGGGCGGCCACGCGCCAGGTGCAGCCCGAAGCCATGACCACCCGCACCCGGAGCGGCTGGGCCGCCTTCCCGTTGCCCGGCTCCCGCCGCGTCCACGAGGAGCTGGCCCAGCCCCGGACCTTCCGCGGGCTCGACCGGGTGCTGGAGCTGCCGGTGGCGGTGGTCGGAGAGGACCTGGCCAAGGTCTCCAAGGTGCTCTGGATGCGCTACACCCTGCAACTGGTGCGGTCCACCGGGGAGAATATCCGCAACCTCGACGTGATCGGGCTGTACCGGATTCCCGCCAAGGGCACCCGCCAGCTCCACCACGATCCCGCCACTGGCCGGCTGCTGGTGACCCTCGGGCCCGAAGCCAGCGGCGCCAAGCGGTCCCTCTTCATCCTGGCGCGCCGCAAGACCGATGCATCGATCGTCTTCTGCTTTGTGGAGGAGGCCTGATGGCCAACATCAAGGAAGACCAAGGCATGCCCTGGCCTCAGGACCCCGACGCCCCGGACCCCACCGTCATCATCCCGGGCTGGCCCGACCTGGAGACCGCCATGCGCAAGCGTGCCGCGGGCGAACCGGATCCCCTGCCCCCCGAGCACGTGCTGGTGGTCTACGCCGGCACCCACCTGGGCCGGGTGTTCCCCCTGGTCCCCGGCGTCAACGTCATCGGCCGCTCCCCGGGGGTGGACCTGCCCCTGCCGGACGAAGAGGTTAGCCGCACCCATGCCTGGATCACCCTGCGCGGCGCCCCGGGGAACGAGGTGATCCTCCAGGACAAGGGATCCACCAACGGCACCTTCCTGAACGACCAGCCGATCGCCGGCCCGACCCCGCTCACCGCCGGGGACCGCATCTCCGTGGGCAACCACGTGCTCAAGCTGGTGGCCATGGACCCCCTGGAGCGGGCTTTCTACGCGGTGCTGCTGGACCAGAGCACCCGCGATCCGCTCACCGGCCTCAACAACCGCCGCTCGACCCTGGAGGAGCTGCAGAACCGGTTCGACCTGAGCCAGCGCCACAACCGGCCCCTGGCCGTCATCATGTGCGACCTGGACCATTTCAAGCTGATCAACGACACCCGGGGACATGGGGCCGGGGACCGGGTCCTGGAGGAGTTCGGCCAGCGGGTGCGCAACAACCTGCGCACCACCGACCTGGCCGGGCGCATCGGCGGCGAGGAGTTCCTGCTGATCCTGCCGGAAACCGACATGGAGGGTGCCCTGCTGCTGGCCGAACGGCTGCGCGCGGCCACCGCCGACCTCCCCTTCGAGCTGCCGCCGGAAAGCCTCCGGGTCACCTGCAGCCTCGGTGTGGCCCAGCGGTCCGCGGAGGACCGGGACGGCGGGGCGCTCATGGCCCGGGCCGACGGGGCCCTCTACGCCGCCAAGCGCGGCGGCCGCAACCAGGTCGTCTCGGACCCCCCGGGAGGTTGACACAGGGCGGGATAGCGTATTGAATGGTAGGTTACCCTGCTCTCCCAGCCGACCATGCAGACCCAGCCGCCCCTCTTCGAGGATTTCGTGGAAACTGAACCCCCAACCCTCAACGGTCTCGGGGTCGATCAGGGTGATTTGACGAAACCCGGGGAATGGGCGCTCATCCGCTACGTGGGCAACCCCATCGGCGAGGTGCTGGCGCTGGGGCCGGGCGGCCTCTCCCTGGGCCGGGCCCCGGAAAACCAGATCCGGCTCCCGGAACCCGAAGTGAGCCGGCACCACGCCAGGCTGGAGCTGGTGAGCCAGGCCGGGCACGCCCCCATCGTGCTGCTGTCCGACCTGGGCTCCACCAACGGCACCTACGTGAACGGATGCCAGATTTTCCCGAAGAACGGCCCGGTCACCCTGCGCCACGGGGACGTGATCCGCATGGGCACCCACGCCTTCAAGCTCAAGCACATGGATGAGCTGGAGAAGAACTACCACCAGGCAGTCCTGGCCCAGGCCACGGTGGATCCGCTCACCCAGCTCAGCAACCGCTCCTCGGTGCTGAGTTTCCTGGAGAAGCACACGGACCTGGCCAGGCGCTACAAGCGGCCCCTGGCCGTGATCCTGTGCGACCTGGACCACTTCAAGGAGGTCAATGACCGCTACGGCCATGCCGCCGGCGACCTGGTCCTGCGCAGCTTCGGCGCCGTGGTCTGCCGACGGCTGCGCGCAAGCGACCAGGTGGGCCGCATCGGCGGGGAGGAGTTCCTGGTGGTCCTGCCGGAGACCGGGGGCGGCGAGGCCCTGACCGTGGCCGAGGGCCTGCGCGCGGGCCTGGCGGCTGAGCCCATGCCGGTCCATGCCGGGGACGAGCTGCGCGTCACCTGCTGCTTCGGCGTGGTGGAGTACGGCAGCAGCGATGTGGATGGCGGCTCCATGCTGGCCCGCGCCGACGCGGCGCTCTACAGGGCCAAGGCGCTGGGGCGGAACCGGGTGGAATTCGACGGTCCCCCATGACCGTGCTTCTCCCCAGGCGCATTGGCGGCATCCGGGTGCTGGAACGCCTGGGCGAGGGCGGCATGGCCTTCGTGCACCGGGCCGAGGACCCCTTCCGCCCCGACCGTCCCCTGGCCGTGAAGTTCCTGCGGGTGGAGGCCGCGGCCGACTCCGAACTGGTGCAGCGGTTCCTGCGCGAGGGCGAAGTGCTGCGCCGCCTGCGCCACCCCAACCTGGTGGAGGTCATCGACTTCGGCCGGGCCGGCAGCACCCCCTACATCCTCATGGAACTGCTGCCCGGCGGCACCATCAAGCAGTGTTTCGGCGAGGCCCCGGCCCGGTTCCTGCGCCGGCTGCTACCGGTGGCCGGCGCCCTGCAGGTGGCCCACGAGGCCGGCGTCATCCATCGGGACCTGAAGCCCTCCAACCTGCTGTTCGCCCCCGACGGGCGGCTGAAGGTCACCGACTTCGGCGTCTGCCTGTGGGAAGGCGGCGAAGGCACCCGGGTCACCCGCTCGCAGATGGTGGTTGGGACCCTCGGCTACATGGCCCCCGAGCAGCACGGCGACCCCCGCAACGTCGACGGCCGGTGCGACATCTACGCCTTGGGGTCGATCCTCTACGAGTTCACCACCGGCCGTCCCTACAGCCAGGTGCAGCTGCCTCCCGCGGCCATCCGCACCGGCTTCCCCCCGCGCCTGGCCCGGATCCTCATGCAGTCCCTGGCGCCCGACCCCGCCAAGCGCATCCCCACCATGGCTGCCCTGGCCGACGAATGGTCCCAGTGGCTGGAGAGCGCCGAATCCGCCGGCTGGGGCGAAGAGCCCCTGCCCGGTTTCAGCCGCATGGACATCGAGCAGCCCACCGTGACCCGCGCCAAGTCCCTGCGTCCGGACCAGCCTGAGCCCCCCGAGGTGCGCCTGGACCCCTACCTGGACGGCCTGCGCACCGGCGGCGTCGGCGCCCGCCGGGCCGCCGCCGAAGGCCTCCAGCAAGCCGTCCTCCCCGGCGACGAGGACTACCTGCTGGCGGCCCTGGGCCAGGCCTCCGAGGGCATGCGCTTCGCCCTGGTCTCGGCCCTGGGCGCCGTGGGCACCGCTGCCGCGCTTCCGGCCCTCCTCGCCCTGCTGGCCGACCCCTTCGCCCAGCGGGAAGCCGCCGAGGCCGCCAGCCTCATCGCCCACCGCGACGGCGCCCCCGGCCTGGCGCTGCCGGCCCTCCATGAGCCCGGGATGGGCTCCTCCTGGCGCTGGGCGCCCCGGGCCCGGCTGGGGGACGAGAGCTGGGCCAAGGCCCTGGCCCAGGCCTGGGCCGAGCTGTCGCCGCCCCTGCGGCTCCAGGGGCTGGAGGCGGCGCGGATGCTGCCGGAGTCCTCCAGGGCCAGGCTCAGGGAGCGGCTTCAGCCGGCCCTGGAGCGGGCGGGGGGACAGGTCCAGCGGTTGTGGGAAGCGCTTTAAGCCGAACGGCTGGTCCCCAACAGTCCGCTGAAGACCCCCGGGTCCCAACCCTCCACCTTTCCCGGCATCAGCCACGCGCTAACATGAGAGCGGAACCTGCACCATGGACCGATCTGGATACCCAACCCGCAACTCCGGCTTGAAGACGAGATCAGGCCGGTAGCGCCGAGCCAACGCTCGTTTCGCAAATTTAGGGTTATAGGGTTGCCCTATTACCCTAAAAGGGTATATTTTACTTTGGAGGTTTCACCATGATGCTCGTACCCGATGCCCGGCGGCGCGTGACTCTGCCCGCTTCCTTCAAGCCTGGGCAGCCTGTGGAACTGGAGCCCTTGGAGGATGGAACTTTCCGGCTTGTGCCCATGGTCGCCATACCTGCCCATCAACTTTGGGCTTGGCGCCCCGAGATTCAGGCTTCCGTGGAGAAGTCCCTCATGGAGTATCAGAAGAGGAAGGGGATCGCCTTGGATAGCGTGGAGGGCCAGGCGTTCCTGCGGAAACTTGAGGAATGAAAGTCGTCTGCCCACCCAACTTCGTCCGTGAAGCCCTCGGCCAGTCGGGACCTGTGCGGGATGGCTTGTCCAAGATGCTTCGTATCGCTGGTGACCTGACCTTTGCTGAACTGCTCAACCATCAAGGGCTTCACCTGGAAAAGCTGCAAGGCAAGATTGATCCTGGGACCGGGAAGCCTTTGTATTCCCTCCGGGTGACTCGCGCCGCCCGGGTCATAGCCCTGGTGGATGGTGATTTTCTGGTCTTGCTGAGCATCGAGCCGGACCACGATAAGGCTTATCGATAAGGCTTGTGCGGCCATGCCGAGTGGAAGCCTTGGCCCTTTATTCCAGAAGTCCCATGAAGGTGGCTTGATCCCAATCTTTCCCTTTGCCCGGCACCAACAGCGCATGGCTGCCCGCATACAGCGCGCTCCACAGGGCCCCGCGCAGTTCCGCCGTCCCCAACTGTTCCATGGGCAGGGTGACCTCAGTGGCGTGATCCCACCCGAACCGCCCATTGAGCCGGCGCAAACGGCGCAGCAATTCGCCGTGGTCCAGGCCGCTGCCCAGCAGGGTGGTGTCCTCAAGGTCATGCTCCCGGTCATGGTAGGCCTGCCGGCCGGCCTCGTCGTTGAAGCGGGTGCCGCCCAGCACGGCGGCCGGCACCGGGGCGCCGCCCGGGGCCCAGACCAGGCCGCAGCAGGCGCAGGCCACTTCGCTGGCCCAGTCCCACGGGGTCCCGGTGGCGCTGAAGATGAGGGCGCCCACCGGGGGGGCTTCGGCCATGAGGCCCAGGGCCACGCCCTCCACCCGGTTGCGGAAGGCGGGGTAGCGCAGGGGCTCCCAGCCGGGGGCAGTGAGCGCGATCTGTTCCTGAAGCCGCGCGGCGCGCTGGATCAGGAGGTCGCGCAGGGTCACGCTATTCCATCATTTCGCTGATGCTGCGGCCGCCGTGGATGCGCAGGATGGCGTCGCCGAACATCGGAGCGGTGGAAAGGATCTTGAGGGTGGGGACGCCCTGCTGGATCTCGATGGGAATGGGCACGGTGTCGGTCACCACCAGCTCGTCCAGCTCGGCTTCCTGCAGCCGCTGCAGGGCGGTGCCGGAGAACACGGCGTGGGTGGCGCCCACCCGGACCCGGCGCACGCCGAAGGTGCGCAGGATGCGCGCGGCCTCGCGGATGGAGCCGCCGGTGGCGATCTCGTCGTCGAAGATGATCACGTCCTTGCCCTTCACTTCGCCGATGAGGGCCGTGCTGTGGGCCTCTTCGCTGTCGTCGAAGCGGCGCTTGTCGATGATGGCCATGGGCAGGCCCAGGCGCTTGGCGAAGTGGCCGGCGATCTTGCCGGCGCCGGCGTCGGTGGCCACCACGGCGGAGTTGGACAGGTCGGAGTTGCGGAAGTAGTTCACCAGCACCGGCGTGGCCAGGAGCTGGTCGGCGGGGATCCGGAAGAAGCCGAGGATCTGCGGCGCGTGCAGGGTCATGGTGAGGACCCGGTCGGCGCCGGCGGTGTGCAGCAGGTCGGCCACCAGGCGGGCGGTGATGGAGATGCGCGCCTCGTCCTTCTTGTCGCTGCGGGCATAGGGATAGTACGGCAGCACCGCGGTGATGCGGGCCGCGCTGGCGAACTTCATCGCGTCGATCATGATGAGCAGCTCCACCAGGTTGTCGCTCACCGGCGGGGCGCTGGTCTGGATCACGAACACGTCCGATTCGCGCACGTTCTCGTCGATCTTGACCTTGATGTTCTCGTTGGAGAAGCGCGTGATCCGGGACTTTCCGAGCTGCATACCCATGTGGGCCGCGATCCCGGACGCCAGAGCGGGATGGCTGGAACCCGAGAAGATCTTCATATCACCGAACATTGCACCCCCAACCCGACCAGTTTACCCAAGGTTGCCCATCCTGTGCAGATGAAGCGGACACAGAAAAGAGACCCAATCTCTATCAGTTAGACTTTCCCTCCCCCCACCCGCTCCACGCGGGCGCCCAGGCTCTTCAGTTTCTGCTCCAGGCCGGCATAGCCCCGGTCCAGGTGGTAGATCCGGTCCACGGTAGTTTCGCCCTGGGCCACCAGGCCGGCGATCACCAGGGTGGCCGAGGCCCTCAGGTCGGTGGCCATGACCGTGCAGCCGGTGAGCGGGCAGGGGCCGGCGACGATGGCGGTGCCGCCGTCGATGCGCAGGTTGGCCCCCAGGCGCTCCAGTTCCATGGCGTGCTGGAAGCGGTTCTCGAAGATGGTCTCGCGGATGACCGAGATGCCGGTGGCCTGGGTCATGACCGCCATGACCTGGGCCTGGAGGTCGGTGGGGAACCCGGGGTAGGGGGCGGTGGCGATGTCCTTGGCCCGGAGCTTCTGGCCGCACTCCCGCTGGATGCGCAGGTGCCGGCCTTCGGCGCCCTGGCGTTCGGTGAACACGCAGCCGCAGCGCTCCAGGAGGTCGATGACGGAGCGGATCTGGTCCGGCTCCACCCGCTCCAGCACCACGTCGCCGCAGGCCGCGGCCACCGCGCACAGGAAGGTGCCGGCCTCGATCCGGTCCGGGATGACGGCGTGCTCGCAGCCCCCCAGCCGCTCCACGCCGCGGATGGTCAGGGTCGGGGTGTTGATGCCCTCGATCTGGGCGCCCATGGCCTGGAGCATGATGGCCAGGTCGCCCACTTCGGGCTCCTGGGCGGCGTTGCGCAGGGTGGTGGTGCCGTCGGCCAGGGTCGCGGCCATGAGGATGTTCTCGGTGGCGCCGACGCTCACCTTGGTGAAGGCGTGGTCGATGCCCCTGAGACGGCCGACGGGGACCCGGGCCTCCACATAGCCCTTGTCGATGGTCATCTGGGCGCCCATGCGCTCAAGGGCCTCCAGGTGCAGGTTGACGGGACGGGCGCCGATGGCGCAGCCGCCGGGGAGGGAGACGGAGGCCCGGCCGAACCGGGCCAGGAGCGGGCCCAGGACCAGGATGGAGGCGCGCATGGTCTTCACCAGGTCGTAGGGGGCCCTCAGTTCGCCGGTGTCCAGGCTGGCGGCGGTGAGCTGGACGGACATGTCGAAGCCGGCCTCGTCCTTCTGGCTCTCCGCGGCGCAGCCCAGGGCCTGGAGCACCCGGATCATGGTGCGGATGTCGGAGACCGCCGGCAGGTGGCGGAGCTGCACCGGCTCCGCGGTCAGCAGCGCCGCGGCGATGCAGGGAAGGGCGGCGTTCTTGGCGCCCGAAATGGCGACCCGTCCCAGCAAAGGAACCCCGCCTTGAATGACCAGCCGATCCATGTTCGCTCCATGTCCAATCCTACAGCTTAGCGGATTTTCAGAGCAGGATCCGGCCGCGCAGGCCGTCGGCGGGAAGGCTGCCCCAGGCCCGGCTGTCCTGACTGGCCGGGCGGTTGTCGCCCAGGAGGAAATAGCCGGCGCCCAGGGCCCAGGGGCCGGCGGATTCCCGTTCGATGCGGTCCACGTAGGGTTCCGCCACCCGCTCGCCGTTGATCCACAGATCGCCGTCGCGCAGCTCCACCCGGTCGCCGGGGAGGCCCACCAGGCGCTTCACGGCGGGGCCGGCGGGGGTCTGCACCAGCCAGATCTGTCCGGGGGCGGGGGTGCCGGCGCACCAGGCGCGCAGGACCCAGCAGACCGAACCCGGCTTCAGGCGCGGCTCCATGCTCCGGCCGTCGACCCGGACCGGGTGCAGGACGGCCAGGGGGGCGATGGCCAGGGCCAGGGCGGCGGCCAGGAGCCGGGGACTGGTCACAGGCGCAGGGCCAGACGGCGCCCGCGGCCGTCGGTGAGGGCCACCTCCGTGAGCCGGGCCGGGGCGGGCACCTTCGGGGCGAGTTCGGCGGCCAGCTTGCGGGCCAGATCCATGGGGTCCCTGAGGCCGAGGTCAGCCAGCAGGCGGCCCTGGATGGGCGCCAGCAGCGCGTCGAGCGCGGCTTCCAGGTCCCGGAAATCCACCACCACTTCAAAGCCGTCGAGCCCAAAACGGGCGGCGATGACCTCCACCACGAAGTCGTGGCCCTCCCAGCCGCCGCCGGCGGTGCGGTAGACCACGGACAGGTGCCGCTGGACGGCCGCTTCGAAGCGGAGAGGGAGGGAGGGGGAGGGCTCTTCCATATCCCGATTCTGCCACTGCTCGCTCCATTTGAGGGGATCCAGCGATCAGGTGCTGAGGGTATTGCATACTATGAGCGCAATGCCAAGCCCGGCCTGTGAGGTGCTATGGGATGTGTTTCCTCAAGAAGTCCCCAACGTCCTGGCGAGAGGCTTGATGGTCGGCGACGGAGAACATCAGTGCAGTCAGTTCTTCCTGCGTTTTGTCATCGTAGGGCAGGAAGATGCCGTTGGTCGAGAGCATGACGATACCAGCGACCGTTGCTGTTCGTTTGTTGCCGTCTAGGAAGGCGTGATCGGCGCACACATGCCACATGAGAGCCGCCGTACAGTCCGCCAAGTCACCGTCCTCGTAGTAGAGGATGTTCCTGGGGGCATGGCAGGCGGCTTCAAGGGCGTTTTTGTTCAGGATGCCGGGATCGCCTCCAAACGCCTCGATCTGCATGCGCTGGATCTCGATGACATCCTCAACTTCGAGGAAGACGATTTCCTTCATCTGGCGAGCTTCTTGAGGGTCGGCGCGAACCGCTCCATGGCCAGTTTGGTGTGCTCCTGCAACTCCTGCGGAGTGATCCGCCGAGTCCGCTGCGGTGAGATGGTCAGGGTGGACCCATCCGTGGTGATGTCGAGCGGGGTGTCAGGGGTGATGTGCAAAAGGTCCATGATGCTCCTCTCAAAAACCAGCGCAAAACTGTTTCCGTGGCGACTCAAAGTCTTACGCATGGATAACCTCCATATGACAATGTTATAACGTGAAAGGAAGTTGTCAAGATGGTTTCCTGGGGCGAGAAGTCGAATGACGTTGCCTGTTCAGCGCAGCGAATGATGCTTTTTCTCAAGGTTTTAGCCCAGGCGGGGCAGTTCATCATCCGCCACAACCTGCGCCTGGAGCCAGCCATCCATCTGGCTGGAGCCAAGGCCTTGGAGGACCGTCTGGAATTCAATGCCAAAGGCTTCCCAAGGCCCATGGTGAGAATGGTCACTTTCAATCCCGGTATGGCCCACGCCGCGCGCGCCGAAGGTCTCCCGGTCGGGCCTTGACCAAGGTCAGCGGCAAGCCTTCCTGTGGGCCGCGGCAGTTCGGTTAAACTGGCCTCTGCAGATTGCGGAGATGCCCATGCGTGATTTCTCGACTCAGTCCAGCCGCCCCGGTGTGGAGCGGGAGGAACTGGAATTCGACGTGCTGTTCGTGGGCGCCGGACCCAGCAATCTCGCGGGACTCTGGCGGCTCCTGGACCTGATCGAGGCCCACAATGCCATCCCCGGCGCGCACAAGATGGAGGGGCTCACCATCGGGCTCATCGAGAAGGGGGACGAGATCGGCGACCACGCCTTCTCCGGCGCGGTGCTGGATCCGGCGGCCCTGGCGGAGCTCTGCCCGGACTACCTGGAGCGGGGCTTCCCGTGCGAAGGGACGGTGAAGGAGGAGGAGGTCTGGCTGTTCACCCAGCGCTCCGGGTTCAGGGCCCCGGTGCCGCCGCCCTTCCTGCGCAACCACGGCAACCCCATCGTATCGCTGTCCCGGATGGTGCGCTGGATGGCCGGGGAGATCGAGAAGCGGGAGGTGCCTGGGGTGGACGTGATGCTCCTGCCGGGCTTTGCCGGGATCAAGGTGCTGTGGGAGGACGGCCGGGTGGCCGGGGTCCAGACCGCCGACAAGGGGGTCAACGCTGACGGCAGCCCCAGGTCCAATTTCGAGCCGGGCAACTGCCTCAAGGCCAAGGTGACGGTGTTCGGGGAGGGGCCCCGCGGCCACCTGGCCCGGGAACTGGACGAGGTGCTGCAGCTCCAGGCCGGCGCGGTGAACCCCCAGCTGTTTGAGACGGGGGCCAAGGAGATCTGGGAGATCCAGGACGGCCGGGTGCCGGAAGGGTTCGTGCTGCACAGCACCGGCTGGCCCCAGGCGGACGGGGAATCCGGCGGCTCGTTCGTCTACAGGATGGGCGGCAATCGGCTGGCGGTGGGCTACGTGGTCAGCCTGGACACCCGGGACCCCTTCGCCGACGCCCACCTGGCCCTGCAGAAGTTCAAGACCCATCCCCGCATCAAGCCGATGCTGGAAGGGGGCAGGATGGTCCAGTACGGGGCCAAAGCCCTGGCCATCGGCGGCTGGCATTCCATGCCGCGGCTGGCCTTCGCCGGCGGCATGCTGGTGGGCGACGCCGCCCAGATGGTGAACGCGGCGCGGCTGAAGGGCATCCACCTGGGCATGAAGAGCGGCATGTGCGCCGCGGAGACCATCGTGAAGGCGCTCCTGGAGGGGGATTTCCAGGAGGCCTCGCTCCTGCGCTACGCCCGGGACTTCATGGCCTCCTGGGCCGGGACCGAACTGTACCGCACCCGCAATTTCCACCAGATCCTGGCCCACGGGCTCACTCCGGGGGCGGCCCTGAAGCTGGGCATCAGCCTGGTGACCGGGGGCTGGGTGCCCGGCGCGCCTCTGCGCGGGGCCAGCGACGCCCAGGAAACGGCCAGCACCGAGGCCTTCTACGGCAAGGCCTCGCTCAAGCGGGATGCCCTGGACTGGGGGATCAGGTTCGACGGCCAGCTCTGCATCTCCAAGCTGGATGACGTCTACGCCTCCGGGACCCTGCACGACGAGCACCAGCCCGGCCACCTGAAGATCGTGAAGGGCGACGACGTCTGCGTCACCTGCTGGGACACCAAGGGCAGCCCGTGCACGGTGTTCTGCCCGGCCCAGGTCTACGAGATGCACCCGGACCAGGACGGGCGGGTGGCCCGGGTCGCCATCGCCTATTCCAACTGCGTGCACTGCAAGACCTGCGACATCAAATGCCCTGAAGGAAACGTGATCTGGACTCCCCCCGAAGGCGGGGGCGGGCCCAAATACACCCTCTGCTGACCCGAGCCATCCCGGTGGAACCAACCTATGCTTGACGCGCGCCTTCTCGAGATCCTCTGCTGCCCCGCCGAGCACGGCGGCGCGGCCTGCCACGGCGAACTGGAAGAGCTGCCGGACGGCCTGCGCTGCCGGGCCTGCGGCCTGGTCTACCCGGTGGAGGACGGCATTCCGGTCATGCTGCAGGAGCAGGCCCGGCGGGAGCAGCCATGAGGATGGACCGGGCCCAGGCCGAGAGCCTGCTGGGGAAGATGCGCGGACGCCAGGTGGCGGTGCTGGGCGACCTGATGCTGGACGAGTACCTGTTCGGCGAGGTGAGCCGGATCTCCCCGGAGGCGCCGGTGCCGATCGTGCGGGTGAACCGGGAGCGGGCGGTGCTGGGCGGAGCCGCCAACGTGGCGGCGAACCTCAAGTCCGTGGGCGCGGAACCGGTCCTGGTGGGGACCCTGCAGCGGGACATCGCCGGGAACCGGCTGCAGGCCCTGCTGCAGGCCCTGCAGATCAGGGCGGACTGGCTGGTGCTGGATCCGACCCGGCCCACCATCATCAAGACCCGGGTGATCGGGCAGCAGCAGCAGATGATCCGCATCGACCGGGAGGAGACCGGCGCCTGCCAGCCGGAGGCGGTGGAGGCGCTGTGCGGGCGCCTGGCCCAGGCCCTGGAACAGGCCTCGGCGCTGATCATCTCGGACTATGCCAAGGGGGTGGTGGGCCCGGAGGTGATGGACCGGGTGCGCGAGCTGTGCCGGGCCCGGGGCATTCCCTGGATCGTCGACCCCAAGCCGGCCCACGTGGGGCTCTACCAGGGCGCGCCGCTGATGACGCCCAACACCAAGGAGCTGGCGGCGCTGTCCGGCATGCCCGCCAAGAGCGACGAGGAGCTGGCCGCGGCGGGCCAGGCCCTGATGCGGACCCTGGGGCTCCAGGGCCTGCTGGTCACCCGCAGCGAGAGGGGCATGGCGCTGTTCGCCCAGGACGCGCGGCACCTGGCGCCCTGGCTGATCCCCACCGAGGCCCGGGAAGTGTTCGACGTCAGCGGCGCCGGGGACACGGTGATCGCCGTGTTCAGCGCGGCCATCTCCACCGGGGCCGACTGGCAGGACGCGGCCATGCTGGCCAACGCCGCCGCCGGGGTGGTGGTGGGCAAGATGGGCACCGCCACGGCGACGCCGTCGGAGGTGCTGCGGCACTACCAGGACCAGGAGGCGCTGTAGAGCGTACCTACTCCGAAAGTTCCACCGTCAGGATGAAGTGGTCGGCCCGGGGAATCCGCTCCATCACGTCGTGGAAGCTCAGGGTGAAGGATTCGGTCTCGCCGGCGCCGACGCCGCCGAGGGTGGGGCCGCCGCTGGCCACGCCCAGGAGCCGGTCCTGGGCGTCGAACACGGCCACGGCGAAGCCCGGTTTGCGGGAGGTGCTGCCGGTGTTGGTGACGTCCACCACGGCCCGGGTGCCGAACTTGGCGCCCTTGAACAGGCTCATGGAACGCTCGTTGAAGAAGATGGAATTGATCTTCAGGCTGTCCACCACGGCGGTGAGGGGCAGGAACTGGTCCCAGCGGAACTTGAAACGCTGGCTGAAGAAGCTGAGGGGTTTCTGGGCCTGGGGGGTCCCCGGGACGGCGGCGGGCGGGGCATCGGTCGAGGCGGCGGGCTGGGCGGCGGGCGCAGGGGCTTCCGGGGCCGGCGCGGGCGGGGCGGGGGCCTGGGCTGCGGGCGGAGCCGCGGGCGGCGCGGCCGCGGGATCCTGGGCGAGAAGGAAGAGGGCGGGAAGCAGGAGGTTGAGCATGGGATTCCTTGGGGCCGGTCAGTTGCGGCCGAACAGGCCGCTGAACAAGCCGCGCTTGACCGGCGGGGGTTCGGGCGCGGGTTTGGGCGGTTCCTCGGGCTGGCCTTCCCGGACCCTGCGTATGCGTTCGAAAACCGGGCGGAGGGCCGGAACCTTGCTCGCCTCGATCCAATGGTCGCTGAACTGGCGGGCCACCATGTGGTACTCCAGCACACGGCCCTGTTCGATCCAGGCGGTCATCTGCTCGATGGTGACGTTGTTGCAGGTTTCCTGCTCAAGCTGGATCTTGAGCAGGTCGGATCCCTGGGCGGGGCCGGGATCCTTGAGCGTGAGCGGCGGATTCTCCGCAGGGGAGTTGACCGCCGGCCGGGGCGGGGCGGAGGGCATGGGCGCGGGCGGCTTGGCCGATTCGCCCATGGCGATCCTGATCTCTTCGGCGGTGAGCCTCACGGTGGTGGACAGATCCGATTTGTGCGGGGCTTCAGGGGCCACCTCCGGCTCCTGGGTCGGGGCGACGCCCAGGGTGGACGACAGGGCGTCGAGGGTGGCGTCCACATCCAGGGAACTCCGGCTGCCCATCCGCACCGGGGTCTGGGTGGCGGGGGCGGTTCCCATGAGCTTGGCGATGGCGTCCCTGGCGGAGGCATAGCCGGAAGCGCCGGCAGGGTGGAGAGCCTCGGGCTGGGGCGGCGCGTCCAGGAGTTCGTCCTGGACGCCCTGCAGATCCTCCAGGGTGAGGGACGGCGCCGGCACCGGAGGCGGCTCCCAGGGGGCGTCCGGCGCGAGCGCCAGGAGCCTGGCCACCGTCGGCTCGATATCGAATACGGAGTCGCAGCGGAAGCATTTCGCCCGCCGGATTCCGGGTCGCACCCGGGCGGCGACGAGCACGAAGTGGGTGGAGCAGCCTGGACATCGAAGGGTTTCGAGCACGGTCATCTCCGAACGGTTTCAGAAAAGGATAGGCCCTTTTTCCGGATAATGCAGCCGCAACCGGAATCGGTAGTTTCCGGGGCCCCGCTCGAGGCCGAGCGGATATCCTGAGCAGGCATCAGATCGCAGGGAGGCTCGTTGGCGGGATTGCTCATCACCATGGAAGGCGTGGAAGGTTCGGGCAAGTCTACCCAGATCCAGAGGCTGGCCGACCGCCTTCGTCTTTCCGGAGTGCCGGTGGAGGTGTCCAAGGAACCGGGCGGCACCGTCCTGGGCAAGGAAATCCGCGCCCTGCTCCTGGAACCCCACCCTTCGGGCGAGACCTGGGCCCCGAAGGCGGAACTGATGCTGTTCTACGCGGACCGGGCCCAGCATGTGGCCCGTTTCATCGGGCCGATGCTGGAGCAGGGCAAGGTGGTACTGCTGGACCGGTTCGACGATTCCACCCGGGCCTACCAGGGCGCCCAGGGCATCGGCGACAGCGTGCTGGACCGGCTGGGGGAAGTGGTCCTGGGCCGGCTGAAGCCCACCCTCACCCTGATCCTGGACCTGGATCCGGCGGAATCCCTGCTCCGGGTGGAGGCCCGCAACAGCGCTTCCACAGGCTTCCGGGAGACCCGTTTCGACGAGGAGTCGGTGGCGTTCCACCGGCGGGTGCGCAGCCGTTTCCTGATCATCGCCCAGAAGGATCCCCAGCGGGTGGCCGTGGTCTCGGCCCGGGAATCCGAAGACAAGGTGGCCGAAGCGGTCTGGGCGAAGGTCGCGCCGCTGATGAGGACCGCCGGCTACCGGGTGGAATAGTGTTCGATCCTCTGCTGGTGGGCCATTCTGCCGTGCGGGAGCGGCTGCTGGAGCGGGTCGGGGCGGAGCGGCTGGGCGGGTCGCTGCTGTTCGTCGGGCCGGACGGGGTGGGCAAGCGCCGGGTGGCCATGGAACTGGCCCAGCGGGAATTGTGCTTCCGCCGCAGCGCCTGCGGCCAGTGCCAGGGCTGCCTGATGTTCAAGGATCCGCTGCCGGTGGAGCTGCCGAACCTGCTGCGCATCGCCCCGGAGGGCAAGGCCGGGCTGATCCGTATCGGCGCCATCCGCGGCGACGACCTGGTGGAGGGCGGGGTCATCCAGTGGGCGCACCGGGCGCCGCCGCCCGGGTGCCACCGGTGGATCCTGGTGGAGGATGCCCATCGCCTGAACGGGGCCAGCGCCAACATGCTGCTGAAGACCCTGGAGGAGCCGCCCGCGGGGACCCATTTCCTCCTGGTCACCCACCGCCCCGAGGCCATGCTCCACACCATCCGCTCCCGCTGCGAGCGCATCGCCTTCCAGCCCCTGGGGGCCGATGAGGCCTGGGCCGTGGCCCGGCGCCAGGGCTGGGAAGAGAACAGCCGGGAGCCCTGGACCGCCCTGGCCGCCGGGACCCTCCGCTACCTGGAGCCCGAGGCCTTCCAGCGGGCCTCGGACCAGCTGGACGCCTGGATCACCGTTTCAGGCGGGGGATCGTTCAGCGGCGCCTGCGCCCCCCTGCTTCCGGCCAAGGACGCCGAGTCCAGCCAGGGGGAGCAGGTGGGCCAGAGTCTGGAGATCCTGCTGCTGCTCCTGGCCGACGTGGCCCGCTGCCGGGACGGCAAGGCCCTGCGGCTGAAGCCATGGGCGGCGGGGATCGAGCGGCTGGCGGGGTCGGGGCTGGCTTTGGAGAAGCCACAGGCAAGGATCTTCGAGGCGCTGCGGAACCTGATCCGGAACCCGAGTCCGGATGCGCTGTTGCGGGAGATCAGCCTGGTTCTGGGGGCGTGACCTAATCCCCCTTCTCCGCGAAGGCCTTCACGCACGCCACCGCACCCTGGCAATCCGGCGCGAGGTCCTGCCAGGTGGCGCCGTCGGCGCTGATGAAGCTCCGGCCCTGCTGGACGGCGGAACGGTCGGAATAGCCCGGTTCCGACTCCTGGACCGGGATGGGGTACGGGTAGCCCGGGGTGGTGAGCCTGAGCAGCACGGAGAAATCGCTGCCCTTGGCCACGGTCGTGGGGTTGGCCAGGGTGATGATGTGGTAGCCGGGGGCCAGCAGGGTGCCCATCTGGGGCGGGAGGCCGGCGGGCGTGGCCGAGACGCCGCTGCCGGGGTCCCCGCCGGTGACGCCGGTGCGCACGTCCACCTCGAACATGGTGTCGACCGCGCCGGTATAGAAGGACACGGCCGTGATCCAGTCCTGGTCCTGGGCATGGAAGATGTTGGCGCAGACGGCGCTGTCGCTGCCCAGGCCGATGCTGTTGACCCAGCCCAGGGGGTCGTACTGGTAGACCCGGTGGCTGGTCCTGGGGCCGCCCTGGAAGACGG
The DNA here is from genome assembly GCA_003165415.1 of Holophagaceae bacterium. Taxonomy (GTDB): domain Bacteria; phylum Acidobacteriota; class Holophagae; order Holophagales; family Holophagaceae; genus Mesoterricola. Next base: position 9,039 of record PLUC01000091.1, on the reverse strand, counting down.
TGCCGTCGAACACCTTGGAGTCGTAGGAGAGGTAGAAGTAGCCGCCATTGCCCCAGTAGCGGCTCCAGCTGTTGCGGACGATCCAGGCGCCCGGGGTGGCGGGCCGGTTGTCGGCGGGGAATTGGCAGGGCTCGAAATGGTCGTTCCAGCCGACGATGCAGACCTCGTGGTTGAGGTCGGCCGCGGAGGCGGTGGTGTCCCGGTAGGTGCTGTATGTCTCGCCGAAGTTCGGGTCCTCCCAGTCCATGGAGATGACCGCCGGGCCGAAGTGGGTGAGGGAGTACTTCAGGTCGGATTCGCTGGTGGGCGCGTCGACGGCGAACAGGTACAGGGCGTCCTCCAGGGGTACGCTCACGCGCTCCTTGCCGTTGGGCAGGTTCCCGGCCGGTATGGGCTTGGCGATGTAGCCGCCGAGCTGGTAGGGGCAGTCCTTCTCGTTGACCGCGCCGGTGCCCCGGGCCAGCAGGGCGGTGGACATCCAGTCGTTGCCCCCCTGGTCGAAGATGGGGTCATCGCCATACTGTGTCGGTCCGGGGGTGAAGGACGTCAGCAGGCTCGTGTTGAAGGGCACGTAGGCGTAGTAGGCCAGGTGCCACTCCGACAGGTCGAAGGCTCCCGTGCCGGCCTTCAGCATGGAGGACTCCAGCGAGCCCATGCAGGCGAAGGTCCAGCAGGTGCCGTACTCCCCCTGGTCCTTCACCGGGGTGAGCATGCCCGTGGCCTCGAGGTTGAAATAGGGTGGGTAAGGCAGTCCTCCGGCGCCCTGGGTGAAGATCGGTCCGTGCACATGGGAAAGGTCGATGGGAGGCGGAATATAGCCCCGGATGCGCATGCCCCCCTCCCGGCCGCCGCCCGCGGGGCCGTGCACGCCCCTGGGCTCGTGGCTGGCCTCCCAGGCCTTGAACCGGGGGCTCAACGGCGCCCCCTGGGTCACCGCGCCCTGGGCCCGGGCCGGCCACCCGTCCAGCAACACCCCCGCCGCCAGCAGGGCGAGGAGCGGCGAAAACAGAACGAGACACAGGATGCGCTTGGGCATGATCCCCCCGAAAAGGGTCCATCTTACCCGAACGAAAACCAAAACAATGCCCTAAAAATAGTCTTTTATTCCATATAAATAGACAAGAAACACCTGGATTTATAGCAACGGAAAATAATGCGTTCGGTCCCCCGCCCGCCGTTAATCGGCGGTGACGACGCAGCCCTTGCCGTTGGCCTTCGCCTGGAACAGGGCGCGGTCCGCCTGCTCCAGCAGGTGCTCGGCGCCGTCGGCGTTCAGGGGGTAGATGGCGATGCCGATGCTCAGGGACATGGGCACCCGGGACGCGCCCACCATCATGCTGGCCTGGCCCAGGGTCTGGATCAGCCGCTCGCCCAGCTTGCGGGCGCCGAAGGCGCTGCCGCCGGGAATCACGATGCAGAACTCGTCGCCGCCGTAGCGGTAGAGGTGATCCTGGAGCCGGATCATGCGCTTGGCCTCCAGGGCGACCCGGGTGATAACCTTGCTCCCGGTGGGATGGCCGTAGCGGCTGTTGAGCTCCTTCAGGTTGTCCACGTCCAGGAACAGCAGGGCCACCGAGGCGCCCCGCACCGAGGCGTCGCGGATGATCTGCGGCAGCTGCACCTCCAGGCACCGGCGGTTGTTGGCCACGGTCAGGTCGTCGGCGAAGGAGAGGGCCTGGCTGTGCTCCAGGTGCCAGGCATTGATGATCAGGTCCTCCACTTCCCGCAGGAAGCCCAGGAAATGCTCGGGGCCGGTGCGGGGCTCCAGCAGGCGCATGATGCCGACCTGCTCGCCGGGGCAGAGCAGCCAGGCCTCCCCGCTCTGGACCAGGGCCGCGGCCTCCGGCAGGCTCAGGGGGTGCTCGGGGAAGCCATCGCCGAACCGCTGGAAGCAGGTGTCATCCTTGCGGATCCAGATGGCGCCGCCCTTGGCGCCGGAGAGCTGCACCGCCCGCTTCAGGATGGGCCGGAGCAGCTCGTCCAGGGAAGCCAGGTGGAGCATCTGCCGCAGCCAGCCCTCGCTGCCCAGGTCCCGGGTCTGGATGTGGACCAGGCTGGCGCGGACGGTCTCCAGGGGCTGGTCCTGCCGCACCACCCATCCGGGGCGGTGGGACAGCACCTCGCTCACGGCTTCCGGGGCCGCCTCCACGACCCACCACAGGATCTCGGTGCCCTCCGGGGGGATCCAGGCGGGGTCCGGGCGGTCCGCGACGATCAGCAGGGTGCCTTCCCCGGGGCCTTGCTCGCACCGGAATCCCCAGTCGGCCAGGGCCTGCAGCAACCGCGGGGCCTGTGCCGACGGATGGATGTCGATCCAGTGGATTGGGGCCATGGCGGCTTCCTAGTTCAACGCCGCGTCGAGGCGGGAGGCGAGGTGTTCCAGGTGGGAGAGGAGGGCCTCCAGGGGGCCGCGGACATCCCTGCCGCCCCGCTCGGCCCGGACCCAGCGCTTGAGCAGGTTGAGGGACTGCGGATCGCGCACCCCCAGGGTCTTGGTGGCCTGGATCAGCTTGTGGGTGAGCCGGATCCGTTCCGGCGCCTCGCTCCCCAGCTGCGCCAGCTCGGCCCCGAGCCGGTGGGCCTCCCGGGAGGTTTCCAGGTCCAGGCGGATGAGCGGCACCCGGGCGTTGATCCGGAGCAGGAACACATCCAGGAACCGGAGCAGGTCCCCGGCGATGTCGGCGCCCTGGGCGAGGGCCGCCTCGATCTCCTCGGGATCCTCCAGGGTCTGGATGAACCGCTGGGTCAGGGCCTCGAATTCCTCCCGGTCCACGCTCCGGATCAGGACGAATTCCGGGCTGCGCCGGAAGGCCACCAGCTGGCCCTGGGCCTGGGCCAGGGTCAGGGCGAGCCTGGGCCAGTTCTGGAGCTCCAGCTGCACCTGCACCCGGGCCAGGACCGGGTCCAGGTACAGCCAGAGGCGGTGCAGCCGCTGGCGCAGCCGGTCGCCCTCCTCGGTGAGCGACGGCGAATCGGGGAACAGCTTCTGGCGCAGCTCCTTGGAGAACAGCCCGACCAGGTCGCCCATGAGCTGGCGCTGGTGGTTCAGCAGCAAGGCCCTGAGGTTGTCCAGGGCGGTGGCCAGCTGGTCGACGTCCTCGTTGGCCAGGGCCTGCTGCAGGAGGCTGTGGATGGTGGCCTGGTCCTGGAGCAGGGAGAGCACGGCCTGGCGCAGGAAGGCCCCCAGCAGCAGGGCCTCCTCGCTGCCCTGGGGCAGGTGCTCCGCGGCGCGGGGGTGGAACACCCGCTCCGCGAGCCGCCCCAGCTCCGCCTCGATCACCCAGAAGGTGGGCACCTGGGCGTAGCGCTGGGGGATGGAGGCGCTCACCGCCGGATCCATGGTCGCCACCAGGTTGCCCAGGGCCAGGTGGCTGGCCAGGGCCCGGGCCACGATGCGGAAGGAGGGGGGATGGCTCTCGCGCAGGAGCTTGAGCAGGGCGATGACGTCCGGGGGCAGGCTGCGCTCCAGGAACGGGTCCTCCACCCGGGGCAGGGTCCAGCCCAGGTGGTCCCAGAGCCACTGCAGGCTTCCCTTGATCCGTTCCACCGCCGGCCAGTGGACGCCCCGGTCCAGGGGACGGGACAGGGTGATGCGCAGGCTGGCGATGACGTGCTGGATGAGCAGCAGGGGCTCGGCCCGCCGCCGGGTGTCCTCGGGCAGGGCGCCGGCCAGGAGCAGCTCGAGGTGGCGCAGGGCGGTGAGCGGGTTGCCCGCGCCCGCCTGCAGGGTCCGGTTGAGGGCCTTCATCTGGGCGTTGAGCCTGGCGACCAGGGCCGGGCCCTGGTCCCCGGTGCCGAGCACCGCGAACAGGCTGCGGATGCGCCCCTTCTCGTCCTGGAGGAAGGCGGTCCAGTGGTCCTTCAGCTGGGGTCCCCCCTGGGACCCGGAATCCAGGGCGGTGGCCATGGTCCGCAGGGCCGCGATCAGGTCCAGGAGCTGGATGGTCCATTCCGGTTCCCCGTGCTGGGCCAGTTGCTCCCGGTGGGCTCCCGCCGCCGCCTCGCCCAGGCAGGAGAGGCTGTGCTGGAGCACCAGGCCCATGGCTGCCCGGGGCTCCCCCGGACGCCGGTCGGTCAACTGGTTCAGGAAGACCAGGAACAGACCGAACGACCGGCGCAGCCTCACCTGTTGCGCCGGCTCCGCGGGCCGGGGGGCCGGGCCCTCGGGCGCCAGGAACAAGTCGCTGCCGCTCTCCCGCAGGATCTCTTCCAGGAGCTGGATATCCTTGCGCGAAAGTCCCTTGTCCCGGATGAGTTCCCGGGCCTGATCGAGGCGCGGATCGGTGGACTGGGCGCTGGGCATGACCCCAAGCATAGCCGCTTGATGGAATCGTGCCACCTGCGAGTGCATTGATAGGACTGAGGGGAGGCCCCGACTCCATGTCTGGGCAGAGCCCGGACATGGAGTCAAGACCCATGGATATAAAATATCGGCCGCGGGTGTACACTTCAGCCACCGTTACGGAGGCCCCATTGGCAAGCAGGCTAGGCGAAATGCTGGTGAAGGCCCAGCTGATCACCGATCCCCAGCTGGAGGAGGCCATCAATCTCCAGCGCCGGGAGGGGGGGAAGCTGGGCAGCATTGTCGTCCGGCTGGGGTTCTGCGCGGACCAGGACATCGTCAGCTTCCTGGGCATGCAGTACGGGGTGCCCGCGGCCGACCTGGACCAGTGGCCCCCCATCGAATCCTCGGTCATCGCCCTGGTGCCGGCTGAGCTGGCCAACAAGCACAAGGTGCTGCCGCTGCAGCGCTCGGGCAACGTCCTGACCATGGCCATGTCCGACCCCACCGACATCTTCGCCATGGACGACGTGCGCTTCCACACCGGCTACAACATCGATCCGGTGGTGTCCTCGGAGATGGGCCTGATCCGGGCCATCGAGCGCTACTACGGCGGGTCCTCCGCCCTCAAGCTGAGGGAAAAGGAAAGCTCCCGCGTCCCGGACGCGTTCCCGGAAGCGGAGCAGTCGGCCATCGGCCAAGCCTTGTCCCCCTTCGAGGACGGCCCGGACGAGGCGCTGGACCTCAAGGGGCTGGAAGAGGAGCTGAGCGGGGCGGAGACCGAGTACGAAAGCGTGGACGACGAGGACAACATCAGCGCCGTGGCGCTGGCGAAGGGGAGCGAAGAGGCCCCGGTGGTGCGCCTGGTCAACATGGTGCTGATCGACGCCATCCGCAAGGGCGCCTCCGACATCCATATCGAACCCTACGAGAAGAACTACCGGATCCGGTTCCGCATCGACGGCCTGCTGCAGGAGGTGATGCGCCCCAGCATCAAGCTGAAGGACCCGGTCACCTCCCGGGTGAAGATCCTGGCCAAGCTGAACATCGCCGAAAAGCGCCTGCCCCAGGACGGCCGCATCAAGCTGCGGGTCAACCTGGGCGGCCGGCAGAAGGTGATCGACTACCGGGTGAGCATCCTGCCCACCCTGTTCGGCGAAAAGATCGTGCTCCGGCTGCTGGATTCGGACAAGCTCATGCTGGATCTCACCAAGCTGGGCTTCGAACAGGAAAGCCTGCAGCAGTGGGACCGCCAGATTTCCAAGCCGTACGGCATGGTGCTGGTGACCGGCCCCACCGGCTCCGGCAAGACCAACACCCTGTACTCCTCCATCGCCAAGCTGAACACCGTGGACGTGAACATCATGACCGCCGAGGATCCAGTGGAGTTCAACTTCGCCGGCATCAACCAGGTGCAGATGAAGGAGCAGATCGGCCTCAATTTCGCCGTGGCCCTGCGCTCGTTCCTGCGCCAGGACCCCAACATCATCCTGGTGGGCGAGATCCGGGACTTCGAAACGGCCGAGATCGCCATCAAGGCATCGCTCACCGGGCACCTGGTGCTTTCGACCCTGCACACCAACGATGCCCCCTCCACCATCAGCCGGCTCATGAACATGGGGGTGGAGCCGTTCCTGGTGGCCACCAGCGTCAACATCATCTGCGCCCAGCGCCTGGTCCGGCGGATCTGCGTCAAGTGCAAGGCGGCGGAACCGCACCAGCCGCCTGCGGAGGCGTTCCTGAAGGTCGGCTTCACCGAGGAGGAGGTCAAGCGGGGCATCACCGCCATGAAGGGCACCGGCTGCGAGGTCTGCGGCGGCCGGGGCTACAAGGGCCGGGTGGGGCTCTACGAGGTCCTGGAAATGTCCGAGACCCTCAAGGACATGATCCTGACCGGGGCCAGCGCCATCGAGCTGCGGGAGCAGGCCCAGAAGGAGGGCATGATCACCCTCCGCCGCTCCGGCTGCAGGAAGGTGCTCGACGGCGTCACCACCATCGAAGAGATCGTTCGCGAAACCGTGCTCTAGGAGGGCGCCATGGCGGAACAACCTGCTCAATATCTGGTCCCATTGCAGCAACTGCTTAAGACGATGGTGGAATACGGCGGGACCGACCTGCACATCACGGTGGATTCGGCGCCGCAGGTGCGCATCGACGGGCGGATGGTGCCGCTGAAGCTGCCGCCCCTGGACGCCGCCCAGACCCGGTGGCTCTGCTACGGGATCATGACCGACCAGCAGAAGCACCGGCTGGAGGAGGACCTGGAGGTGGACTTCTCCTTCGGCCTCCAGGGCGTGTCCCGGTTCCGCGCCAACGTGTTCAACCAGCGGGGCGCCACCGCCGGCGCCTTCCGCTCCATTCCCGAGGTGATCCGCTCGTTCGACCAGCTCGGGCTGCCCCCCATCGTCCAGACCCTCTGCGAGAAGCCCAGGGGCCTGGTCCTGGTCACCGGCGTCACCGGCTCCGGCAAGACCACCTCCCTGGCCGCCATGATCGACCGCATCAACGAGACCGAATCCCTGCACATCCTCACCGTCGAGGACCCGGTGGAGTACGTCCACCGGCACAAGCGTTCGCTGGTGAACCAGCGGGAGATCCACGCCGACACCCAGAGCTTCAAGAAGGCCCTGCGCTCGGCCCTGCGCCAGGACCCCGACGTGGTGCTGGTGGGCGAGCTGCGCGACCTGGAGACCATCGAAAGCGCGCTGACCATCGCCGAGACCGGCCACCTCACCTTCGCCACCCTGCACACCAACTCCTGCGTGCAGACCATCAACCGCATCATCGACGTCTTCCCCTCCCACCAGCAGCCCCAGATCCGGGCCCAGCTGTCCCTGGTGCTGGAAGGGGTACTCTGCCAGTCGCTGATCCCCAAGGCCTCGGGCAAGGGCCGGGCGCTGGCGCTGGAGGTGATGGTGCCCAACGCCGCCATCCGCAACCTCATCCGGGACGACAAGATCCACCAAATCTACGGCACCATGCAGACGGGCCAGATCAAGTTCGGCATGCAGACCTTCAACCAGAGCCTTTCCGAGCTCGTGCTGAAGAACGAAATCACCCAGGACGCGGCCCTCTCCTACTCCTCCAACCCCGATGAGCTGCGGGAACTGATCAACCGGGGCCTGGGCACCATGAACATGGTTCCGGTCGCCCCGAATCCGCCCAAGGCTGGCGGCGCGGCCAACATGGGTGGACGAAACCCAAACATCAAATACACTTAGCCAACACGATTGAGACGGATTATGCTGATCACACCATTCCTTCGCATCTGGTAACGAGGTACGAATGCCCGCATACGCTTGGAAAGGCAAAAACCGTCTTGGGGATCTGCAGGAAGGCGTCATCGTATCCGACAGCCGGGACTCCGCCGCGGCGACCCTCAAGCGCAATGGCCTGCAGGTGCTCTCGGTCAGGCCCCAGTCGGCCGCGGCCAAGAGCTTCGGCAAGGTCAAGCCCAAGGACCTGGCCATCTTCACCCGGCAGTTCAGCGTGATGATCGACGCCGGCCTGCCGCTGGTCCAGTGCCTGGAGATCCTGGGGGCCCAGCAGGCGGACAAGTCGTTCCAGAAAACCATCGCCGCGGTGCGCGAAGACGTGGAGCAGGGCGCCACCCTGCAGACGGCCCTGTCCAAGCACCCCAAGGCCTTCAACGACCTGTACGTGAACATGGTGGGCGCCGGCGAGGCCGGCGGTATCCTGGACCTCATCCTCCAGCGGCTTTCCGGGTACATCGAAAAGGCGGTCAAGCTCACCGGCAAGGTGAAGGGCGCCATGACCTACCCCATCACCGTGATCGTCATCGCCGTCACCGTGGTGGGCATCATCATGGTGAAGGTGATCCCGGTGTTCTCCCAGATGTATGAAGGCATGGGCAGCAGCCTGCCGGTTCCCACCCAGGTCTGCATCATGCTCTCCAACATCATCATTCATTATTTCTTCCTGCTGGTCATTGCCGTGGTCCTGATCGTGGTGGGCCTCAAGTACTACTACAAGACACCCGCGGGCCACCTGATCATGGACACGTTCATCCTGAAGATCCCGATCATCGGCGACATGCTGCGCAAGGTGGCGGTGGCCCGCTTCTGCCGGACCCTGGGCACCCTCACCAGTTCCGGCGTGCCGATCCTGGAAGGCATGGACATCACCGCCCGCACCGCGGGCAACATGGTGATCCAGAACGCCATCATGAAGTCCCGGGAGGCGGTGGAGCAGGGCCGCAACATCGCCGGGCCCCTGGCCGAGACCAAGGTGTTCCCGCCCATGGTGATCCAGATGGTGGGGGTGGGCGAGGCCACCGGCGCCCTGGACGCCATGCTCTCCAAGGTGGCGGACTTCTACGAGGACGAGGTGGACAACGCGGTGGCGGCCATGACCGCCATGATGGAACCCATGATCATCGCCATCCTGGGCGGGGTCATCGGCTTCATCGTCGTGGCCATGTATATGCCGATCTTCAACCTGGCCAACGTCATGGGCAAGGACTGATGTGACTGCAGGGGGACCGCGCGATTTGCGCGCTCTAACCGAACGCATGCGTTCGGTCCCCGCACCCCCACTTCATGCCCGGGCGCAGCCCGGTCATGAAGTCTGCAGTTTGGACTTTTCGTCCGGTCCAATCATTCCCTGCCGGTGGCTCCGGAATCGTTCGTTCCGGTGCCCCGGGTTCGCGCCGACCCATTTCGGGTCCCCTGGCCAAGCGCCGCCCCACACTTTCGCTTCGAACTTTCCGTCCTCGCAAGCTGCGGGCGGAAAGTCCG
>PLUC01000260.1 GCA_003165415.1 Holophagaceae bacterium | reverse complement strand
CCTCCCGTCCGGGTCCCGCCGCCGGCGCCGGCGGTTGCCGTCCAGGCGCCCAGACCCGCTTCGGCGCCCCCGCCCCCCGTGGCCAAGACCCAGGAGGCATCGCTCATCCCCAGGCCCGTCCCGGCGCCCAGGCCGTTGCCGAGCCTCCCGCCGGCCATCCCCCCGGGGGATGCCGGGCGAACCGCACCGGTTCCCCTTTCGCCGCAGGCCGCCGCCACGGTCGCCCAGGACTGGCCGGGGGCCGGGGAGGGCCTGAACCTCCTGCGGGGACCCAAGGGCGAGCGGCGGATCTGCATGACCTTCGACGGCGGCTCCACCGCGGAGGTGGCGGTGGATGTGCTCGATGCCCTGCACGACCACGGGATCCGCACCACCATCTTCCTCACCGGCGACTTCATCAAGAAGTATCCCGACCTGGTGCTGCGGATGATCAAGGAAGGGCACGAGTTGGGCAACCACACCATGACGCATCCGCACATGGCGCCCCGCATGAAGCGCGATCCCCGGTGGACCAAGGAGCTGATCCAGAAGGAACTGCTGGACGCGGACCGGGCCTTCTACCGCCTCACGGGCCGGCCCATGGACCCTTACTGGCGCTCGCCGTTCGGCGAGAACACCGCCGAGATCCGCAAGTGGGCGGAGGAACTCGGCTACCGGCACGTGGACTGGAGCGAGGGCGCCGACACGCTGGACTGGGCCACGGTGAAGGAATACAACTTGTATCGCAACGGAACCGCCACCATCGAACGCCTGGAAAGGCGCATGAAGAAATCCGACGGGGACGGCCTCATCGTGCTCATGCACCTGGGCTCCCTGCGTCCGGCCTTCGACCGTCCCGCCAAGTACCTGGGACCCTTCATGGACCGGGCGATCAAGGACGGCTGGCACTTCGTCTGCATCGGCGAGTACTTGAAATCCATGGGCAAACCCCGGTGGGACCCCTCCCGGCGCTTGGCGTGGATCCGGCAGGGAAGCGATTAGGATAGACTCCAGTATCCGTGGAGGTGCCGTGAAGGGAATGGGCAGGGTCCTGCTCAGAGTGGTCGCGGGGGCGTTCGCGCTGATCATGGCGCTCTCCCTGATGAGCTTCCATCCGCTGGATCCCCATCCCTTCTCCCAGGGGGCCGTGGGCGCCCCGGTGCACAACCTGTGCGGCGTGCTGGGGGCTTCCATGGCCGGCATCCTGCAGACCCTGGTGGGCACCGGGGCCTGGCTGCTGCCCTTGTACATCCTTTGGGAATGCTTCCCTTCGGGCAACAAGGCGCAATGGCCCCGCCGGCTGGCCTGGGCGGCCCTGGCCTGCGCCGCCTGGACCCTGCTGGGCGGCCTCGGCCCCCGGCTGTGGCCCCTGGGCGACGGCCAGCACCCCATCGAGCTGCGCTGGGGCGGCTGGGCGGGCCGGATGCTGTGGCCCCCGGCCCGGCGCGCGTTCGGCCCGGTGGGGCTGCCGGTAGCCCTGGGCGCCCTGATCCTGCTGGCCCTGCTGGTGCTGGCCCCGGTCTTCACCCAGGCCGCGGGCAAGCTGCTGGCGCGCTGGTTCGGGCGCACCGCCGTGCCCTTGATCAAGCCCCTGCCGGCCAGGGGCGCCCGGGGCTTCCTGGGGCTGCTGCGGAGGCCCTTCCTGGGGCGCCGTCCGGAGGTGCCGGACCTGGACGCCCAGGACGCCCGGGAGCTGGTCCGCATGGCCAACCGGAGCCAGGCCGACGACGACAACGTGGCCGCCCTGAACCGCGCCGAGCGGCAAGCCGTGGAATACCGGAAGACCTTCCGCGACGCACCCGAGGAACTGCCCACCATCCATTCCATGCGCCTGGACGCCGGCCTGGAGGACTTCCTGGAGGATGACCTGGAAGGGTCTTCGCTGATCATCTCCCACCGCTCCACCCCGCACGAGCCGCTGCCGCCGCCCGCCCTGCTGCGGGACCTCCCCGCCCCCGTGGTGAAGGCCCCCCTGGTGCGGCCCAGGGTGGAGCGGGACGGCTTCGGCCGAACGGCGGAACAGCAGCCCCTGGGCCTGACCGAGCCCACCCCGGCCCTGCCGCTGCCCGAGTTGCCGGACCGCCCCCGCGCCCGCGTCGCCCCGGCGGCCTCGGTTCCCCAAGCGGCCCCGCCCAAGGTTCAGGCCCCGCCCAAGGCCGAGGCGTCCCTGGGCGTGGTGGACCGCCTGGAGCTGCCGCCCCGCCGGCTGTTCGATCCGCCCGGATCCGAACAGCGCCTGGACATGGCGGCGCTGGAGGCCACCCGGGTCCTGCTCCAGCAGAAGTTCAACGAGTTCAAGGTCAAGGGTACCGTGACCGGACTGCAGCCCGGGCCGGTGGTGACCGTGTACGAATTCCAGCCGGACCCCGGGGTCCCCGTGGCCAAGGTGCTGAGCATGGAAGAGGACCTGGCCCTGGGGCTCAAGGCGGAGAAGGTCCGCATCGACCGCATCCCCGGGCGCAACATCGTCGGCATCGAGGTGCCCAACCAGCACCGGGAAGTGATCAGCTTCCGGGAGGTGGTGGACAGCCCGGCCTTCCGCGACCCGTCCCAGAAGGACGCCCGCAGCCTGCTGACCCTGGCCCTGGGCAAGGACATGGCCGGCCATCCCGTCGTGGCCGACCTGGCCAAGATGCCGCACCTGCTCATCGGCGGCTCCACCGGCAGCGGCAAGAGCGTGGGCGTGAACGCCATGATCTGCTCGCTGCTGCTGCGCGCCCTGCCCAGCGAGGTGAAGCTGATCCTGGTGGATCCCAAGATGGTGGAGCTGGGCATCTACGAGGACATCCCGCACCTGTGGGCCCCGGTGGTGACCGACATGAAGGAGGCCGGCCGAGTGCTCAAATGGGTGGTGGCGCAGATGGAGGACCGCTACCGCCGCCTGTCCATGCTCAGCGTGCGCAACCTGGAGGGCTTCAACGCCAAGCTGATCGAGGCCGGCGGCAGCATCGACCTGGGCGACCGCACCCCCAACCCGCGCTGGCCGGACCGGCCTTCCCTGCTGGAGCCGCTGCCCTACGTCGTGGTGGTCATCGACGAGCTGGCCGACCTCATGATGGTGTGCCGCGCCGAGGTGGAGGACAGCATCGCCCGCATCGCCCAGAAGGCCCGCGCGGTGGGCATCCACCTGATCCTCGCCACCCAGCGGCCCTCGGTGGACATCGTCACCGGCGTCATCAAGGCCAACCTGCCGTCCCGCCTCAGCTACCGCGTGAACACCAAGATCGACAGCCGCACCATCCTGGACAGCGGCGGCGGCGAGCAGCTCCTGGGCAAGGGCGACGCGCTCTTCCTGGCCCCCGGCAACGCGCGCCCCAGGCGCATCCACGCCCCCCTGCTCACCGAGGAGGAGACCCTGCGCCTGGTGGACTGGCTCAAGGAGCGCGGCCGGCCCGACTACCATTCAGGTCTGCTCAACGCCATGGAGACCGAAGACGAGGCCGGGGCCGAAAGCGCCGCCGACAGCGCCGGACCCGCCGGGGACGACGTCTACCAGCGGGCCGTGGCGGTGGTGAAACGCGAGCGCAAGGCCTCCACCAGCCTGCTCCAGCGCAAGCTGAACATCGGCTACGGCCGTGCGGCGCGGATGATCGACCGCATGGAGGACGAAGGCATCATCGGCGGCGACCGGGGCGTGGGCAAGCCCAGGGAAGTGCTGGCGGGCGAAGAGTAGTTACCTCGACGGGGGCGCCGGGGCGGTCTCCGCGGACAGGCCGAGCAGGCAGGACGGGGCCGGGGTGCGGCCCAGCAGGAACGGTCCGGCATAGGACGTGGCCAGGGCGCTGGCGCCCCAGAGCAGCCCCAGCAGTAGGGCCACCAGGCCGATGCCCTGGTGGTCCTGGCGCTTCCGGTAGAGCGAGCGCAGGCAGGCCCCGCCCAGCAGCAAGCAAGCCAGGCCTCCGATCTCATGGATCCGCAGCAGGTAGGTCGGGCCGGGCCTGGGCATGACCCACAACTCGCCGTGGACCAGCAGTCCCAGGTTCCTGGCCGCCAGGTAGCCGCTGGCCACCGCCAGGATCGCGCCGATGAAGCCCGCCCAGGCCAGGAAGCGGCAGGTGGTCCACCAGGGGCGGATGCCCCGTCCCCCGCGCTGGGCGGCGAGAATGGGCCAGGGAATGATCAGGGCCGCCGCTGCGGGCAGATGCACCAGCCAAGTGTGCCTACTCGCGAACCATGCCAGCCAGTCCATGTGCGGGAAGCTCCTCTCCGGATTTTTTTGAATTGTATTTATCTTGCCATTGATTTGTGTTTTTCAAAGGTGAGAAATTCATCGGAGGGGGTCTAGAATCAGAAACATGGAACCATCTGCCCCGGCCTGCCCCCAGACGCTTTCCCAGTGCATCATCGCCACGGCCGATCCGCGCTTCGTCGTCCAGGTCCATGGCGGCGCCTGGGCCATTCCCGGGGCCCTCAAGGGGCCCCACCGCGCCGGGGTGGCGCGGGCCCACTGTGCGGCCCTGGAAGCCCTGAGGGCGGGCGCGCGCCCCATGGACGCGGTGCTGGCCGCGCTCAAGGTGATGGAAGACGACCCCACCTTCGACGCCGGCACCGGCAGCTTCCTGAACGAGGACGGCGAGGTGGAGCTGGACGCGGCGGTCATGGAGGGCAAGGGGCTGAAGGCGGGCGCGGTGGCCTCCATCGGCCGATTCAAGAACCCTTCGGCCATCGCCCTGGCGGTGATGGAGCGCACCGAGCACGTGCTGCTGATCGGGGGCGGGGCGGAGCGGTTCGCCCGGTCGGCCGGGTTCACCCCGGTGGATCCCCGGAGCCTGGTGGATCCCAGGGAGTTCGCCGGCCACGCCGCCTGGGTGGCGGCCGGCAAGCCCGACGCCCGGACCTTCTTCGACGAGGAGGGCCGGGTGGATCCCCAGGGCCAGACCGTTGACCACGCCCGGCGGGGCACGGTGGGCATCGTCCTGGGGGTGCGGGGAGAGGCCGGGTACGAGCTGTTCACCGGCATCAGCACCGGCGGCACCCGCGGCAAGAAGGCCGGCCGGGTCGGCGACGCGCCCCTGGTGGGCTGCGGCCTCTACGCGGACGACGAGGGCGGCGCCATCTGCTGCACTGGCTGGGGCGAGGCCTTCATCCGCACCGCCGCGGCCAAGACCGCCTCGGACCTCATCGGCCGCGGCGCCCACCCCCAGGAGGCCGTGGAGACCGTCCTGCGCAACCTGTTCCGCCGGACCCGGGGACGGGGCGGCATCATCGCCGTGGGCCCGGACGGCCGCACCGGCGCCGCCTTCACCACCCCGGACATGGGCTACGCCGGCCCCAGCTGCCGGGCCCTGGTGCTCTAGGCTTTGCCGGTATCCCGGAACTTGGCGCCCACGATCATCTGCAGGCCGCGGATGTGGTTCAGCACCCGCTCCAGCTTCTGCCGGGCGATGTCCTGGAACTGGAGCTGCTGGATCAGCGTGAACACCCGCTCCTGCAGTTCGGTGCCCACCCGCTCGATCTCGGCCAGGGTCTTCTCCTCGCCCTTGAGCCGGCCCAGGGCCGCCTCCTGCTTGAGCCGGACCAGGGCCTGGAAGCCCTTGTCGCTGCCGGCCAGCATGGACTCCACGCAGTCGATGACCTTGGCCATCTCCTGCTCGGTGTGGTTGATGGCCTCCTCCATCTGGGGGATGATCCTGGCGCCTTCGGCCACCGCCTTGGGGGGGGCGAGGTCGATCAGCTCCTTGAGGCCTTGGTCGAGGGCCAGGTCCTGGTCCAGGTCCTGGCTCACGGCGGCGTTCAACTGGGTCCGGGCGCCGTGGAAGGCGGTGATGAAGCCCGTGTTCAGGAGGGCGATGATCCGCTCCTCCAGCAGGATGAAGTTGGAGACCCAGGCGCCCTCGGGCCCGGTCAGGAGCAGGCTGGCCGGCACGAGCTGCTCCGTGGCGGCGGTGATGACCGCATCCACGGTGTCCACCAGGATGCCCACCGGGCTGCCGCCGCCCAGGTTCAGCACGACGATGTTCCTGGACAGGCTGGTCTCCTGCTCCCCCAGGTTCATGCGCTTGCGCAGGTTGATGACCGGGAGCACCTGGCCGCGGTGGTCCAGCAGGCCCTCCACGCTCTTGGGCATGTGCGGGATCCGGTTGAGCTCCAGGAGCGGGGTGATCTCCGCCACCTGGGCGAGGGGCACCGCATAGACTTGGCCGTCCAGCTTGAAGCTGAGGAACTGCCGCGGCGCCGCGGAGGCCGGGTGCTCCCGGACCGCCTCCTTGAGGCTCACAAGGCCTCCTCGATGGCCAGCATCAGCAGTTCGGCCGGGTCGAGGATCAGCACCACGCCGCCGTCGCCCAGGATGCTGGCGCCGGAGATGCCCGGCAGGCTGGCGAGGTAGGGGGCCAGGGGCTTGATCACCATCTCCTGCCGGCGCAGGAAGGCGTCGACGATGATGCCCATCCGGCGGCCGCCTGTGGAGACCACCACCACCGGGAGGTCCTCGTCCTCCGGGGTCTGGCGGTCCACCGCGTCCTTGAAGTGCAGCAGCTCCCGCAGCCGGGTGATGCCCAGCACCTCGCCCCGCAGGTTGATGGCCTTGCGCCGGGTGAGGTGGGACAGGGTCTCCCGGGGCACCAGCAGGGTCTCCTCCACGGCCGTGCCGGGCAGGGCGAACACCTGGCCGCCGGCGCGCATCAGCAGGGCGTCGATGATGGCCAGGGTGAGCGGCAGCTTGATGGTGAAGATGCTGCCCTGGCCCACCGCGCTGCTCACCGCGACGCTGCCGTTGAGCTTGCGCACGTTGGACTTGACCACGTCCATGCCCACGCCCCGGCCGGAGATGTCGGTGATGGTCTGGGCCGTGGAGAAGCCGGGCAGGAAGATCAGGTTGATGGCCTCCTCGTCGGTGAGCTGTTCGCTCTTTTCCGCGCTGAGCATGCCCTTTTCCACCGCCTTAGTGCGGATCACCCGGGCGTCGATGCCCTTGCCGTCGTCCTCGATCTCCACCAGCACCGAATCGCCCTCGTGCCGGGCCCGGAGCACCACCGTGCCGGTCTCCGGCTTGCCGGCCCGGGCGCGCACGTCCGGCATCTCGATGCCGTGGTCGGCACTGTTGCGGATGAGGTGGATGAGCGGGTCGCTGAGCTCCTCGATGAGGCTCTTGTCGATCTCAGTCTCCTCGCCCACCATCTGCAGTTCGATCTTCTTGCCGCTGTTCTTGGCCAGGTCCCTGAGCATGCGGGGGAACTTGGTGAAGATGGTCTTCACCGGCACCATGCGGATGCCCAGCACCGAGGCCTGGATCTCCTTGCTCACCTGGTCCAGGTAGATGCTGGCCTTGCGCAGTTCCTTGACCAGGTCGTCGGCCGTGGCCGCCAGGGCCTGGCTCTCAAGCCGCTCCACGATGTGGCTGATCATGGTCTTGCTGATGATCAGTTCGGCCACGGTGTTCATGAAGGTGTCCAGCTTGGCCTGGCTCACCCGGATGGTGTCCGAGGACTTGTCCTGCGCCTTTTCCGCCGCCTTGGCGGCACCGGCCGCCAAGCTGGGCGCCGATTCATGGGCGGGCGCCTCGGCCGGGGGGGCCAGAGCGGCCACGGGGGCCAGAGCGGCCACGGGGGCCGGGGCGGCCGCGGGCCTGGCCGCAGCGGGCTGGGATCTGCCGACGCTGAGCGGGAAATACTGGATGGAGACGTGCTTGACGCCGTCGAAGATGCCCTTGACCGCCTCGACGGACTCGGCCGGCCGGAGGATCAGGACCAGATCGAAGGGCACCACGTCTGCCCGGAACAGATCCAGGTCAAGCTCCTTGAGGATGAAGGAGGAATGGATCAGGTGGCCCACCAGTTCCACCATGGGCAGCATGGAGAGCGGGTTGAAGGGCGTTCCCAGGATCTCGGAATGCAGGGCCACGCGCATGGCCAGGACGTTTTCCCCGCGCCTGAGGGCCGCTTCCGCGGCATCCGCAGATTCCGGGTCCAGGTCGGCCAGGCCTTCCGGGATGACCAGGCTTCGGCCCTGGGGGACGGCCGGCGCGGACCCGGCGGGCGCCGCGGTCCGGCCGCCGCCCTTCAGCGCCTCCAGGCGGGCGATGAGGTCGGTGGTGTCGGGGTCCACCATGGTTCCCTGCTTGTGCAGGCTGACGCTCACATCCTGGACCAGGATCTTGAGCACGTCCTCGGTCTCGAACAGCAGTTCCATCACCAGGGGGCTCACCAACATCCGCCCCTTGCGCAGATCGTCCAGCACGTTCTCGCCGATGTGGGCCAGGGCCTGCACCTTGGCCAGCCCCAGGAAGCCCGAGGCGCCCTTGATGGTGTGGACGCTGCGGAAGATGGAGTTGAGGATCTCCAGATCGCCGGGCGCCCCCTCCAGGGTCAGGAAGTTCTGCTCAATCTGCTCGAAGTGCTCTCCGGCTTCCACCAGGAAGTCTTCGTAGAAGCTGGGATCATCCAGGGAAAAGTCGCTCATGGCTCAGCCTTTTTTCTTTCCCTGGAAGGCCTGCAGCTGCTGGCCTTCCACCTCGGTGAGGAGACACTGTACGTTCAGCAGGAAGATCACGTTCTGGTCCACCCGGGCGACCTTTTCGATGAAGGCGTTCGCCCCGACCGCGGTGACCCGGGGGGGGGCCTCCAGGCGCCGCTCATCAACGCTCTTGACCTCCTCCACGGAGTCGACGACCAGGCCGGTGCCCACCCCGCCGATGGGGGTGATGACGATCCGGGACACGCTGGTGACGTCCTGCCGGGGCAGGCCGAAGCGCTCCCGCAGGTCGATGACCGGCATCACCTCGCCGCGCAGGTTGAGCACCCCGTCGATGAAGGAGGGCGCCCGGGGAATGGGGGTGATGTTGCCGACCATGATGATTTCCCGCACCTCGTGCAGGCGGAGGGAGTAGGCCTCGTTGCCCAGCCGGAACACCACCAGGGGCAGCTCGAAGCTGGCGGCCTGGGCGTCCTCGGACCGTTCCGGCATGAGGCTGCTGCCCATGGCGGCGATCTTGGCCTGGTCCTCGCCGTTGATGATGTCCATCACCTTGAGCAGGCTCACCATGCGGTCTGAACGGAGCACGATCCCCTCCAGGTCCGCCACCTCCCGCTCGCTCAGGGTCTGGGGCGGAGGCAGGATGTCCTCCTCGCGGATCCGGATGATCTCCTGGATCCCGTCCACCACGATGCCCAGCTTGACCCGGCCGAAGCTGAGCAGGATCACCATGTCCCCCTTCACCGCCTGCTCCGCCGGTTCCGCGTGGAGCAGCTGGACGAAGTCCAGGAGCGGCAGCACCTGGTCGCGCAGGCAGATGACCCCCAGCACGTAGGGCGGGGCGTCCGGCACCTTGGTCACCGCCGGCAGCTCGATGATCTCTTCCACCATCTTGAGGTTGATCCCGAAGGACTCCTTGCCGAGGGTGAAGGTGACGTAGGGTAGCTCGTCCTCCACCTGCTCGGCCACGGCCTGGGTGGCGCCGGAGGTGAAGATGCCCGACCCGCCGCCCTTTTCGGTCAGCTTGACCCGTTCGCCGAATTCCTTGGAATCCAGGATCTTTTCCAGGTTGATGAGGGTGATCAGCCGATTCGCGGCGGTGACCATCCCGGCCAGGTAGTCGCTGCGCACGCCGGCCACCAGGGGCGGGGTCTCGCGCAGGGTGAAGTCGTCCAGCTTCACCACCTCGGACACCGAGTCCACCATGAGCCCGGTGGGCTGCCCGGCCAGGTCCAGGATGATGATGCGGGTCTTGGCGGTGGGGGCCTTGGGCGGCAGGTGGAAGCGCAGGCGGCTGTCCAGCACCGGGATGATGCTCCCGCGCAGGTTGACGATGCCCAGGACGAAGCTGGGCGAGCCCGGGACCGGCGTGATGTTGGTGCGGGGGGTGATCTCCTGGACCCGGTCGATGTCCAGGCCGAACTCCACCTCGTCCAGGGTGAAGGTCACCAACTGGCCCGAAGGGACGATGTCGAGAGCCTGCCTGGCCTGGATTTCCGCGGTGGCCATGGTGTCAGTCCTTGGTCAAGGTGCGCTTGAACTCTTCCACTACGGAATCCGCGTGGGCCCGCTTCTCGTCCGGGGTGGTGCCGGTGGAAGTGATGGTGCGGCTGATGGACGCCCGTTCCCCGTCGCTCTTGAGCCCGGTGCCCAGGAGATCGACGATGTAGTCGTGGATCTGGCGCAGGTGGTGCACGATCCGCTCCAGCTTCTGCCGGGTGATGTCCTGGAACTGCATGAGGTCCATGGCCTCGTAAACCTTGTTCTGGATGTCCTTGCTGGCGGTCATCACATTGTTGATGGCATCCTGCACCGGGGCGTCCTGGGCGCCGGGATGGCTCATGACGCTGGTGATGAGGGCCTGCTGGGTGGCCACCAGGCTGCTGATCAGGTCCAGCTGGTCCATGACCTTGTTGGTCTCCCGCTCCGTGACCGCGGTGACCGCGTCCAGCTCGGAGATGACGTGGCCCTGGGGGTCGTCCGGCTTGATGGCTTCGGCCTTTTTGGCTTCGACCGGGGCTGCGCCCTTCTTGGGCTTGCCGCCCTTGGTCATGAGTGAGTCAATTTCAGATTGGTCCATGGACCCTCCCAGGGGCGTCTAGCCGAGCAGTGATTCGATCTTTTCCTTGAGGGTGTCGGGGGTGAAGGGCTTGACCACGTAGTTGTTCACCCCCGCCTGCAGGGCCTGGACGATGTCCTCCTTGGCGGCGTTGGTGGTGACCATGAGGATGGGGATGGAGGCGTTCTGCGCCCGCACCGCCTGGACGAACTCCAGCCCGTCCATCTCGGGCATGTTCCAGTCGGTGATGATCATCTCCACCCCGCCCTGGCCCAGCTTTTCCAGCCCGGCCTTGCCGTGCTCGCCTTCCACCACGTCGGTGTAGCCGATCCGGGAGAGGGTGTTGATGATGATGCGGCGCATCGTCGAAGAGTCGTCCACGATTAGGATCTTCAAGGGGAACTCCTTTTAAGGTCGATCATCCGGGTTACTCCTCCGAGGGGGCGGAGGCTTCGATGAATTTCCTGAGAGCTTCCTGGTCATCGGGATAGACGTTCAGGAACTTCACCCCTAGTTCGAAATCCCCCGCGTCCAGGGTCTCGACCCTGACCACCTGTCCCACCGCCACCAGGGGCCTGAGGTCCTGGTCGTGGGCCGGTCCGAACTTGCCCTGGTGCTTGCCCCAGCCCGGCACCTTCATCTCGAGCTTGAGCAGGGTTCCCAGCGGGAGGGACTTGGGTGAGCTGATCAGCAGGCCGCCGGCGGAGATGTCGCCGTAGACGCTGGTGGCGGGCTCCGGGGTATGGGCAAAGGTGAGCTCCTGAAAGCCCACGGTGGCACCCATGGGAATCCGTCGGAAATTGCGGCGATCGGAGGACATGGCTGGGGATCCTATGGCAGCTTAACGGAAAGTACAAGTGAACCCATGAATGTTCTGAAGTTCAAGCTTATTGCACCACACTGGAGGTCTGGCAGGAAGCTTTGCCGCTATTCTAATTATTTATTCCCCCCTGGGACCTAGACCCACGGCACTTCGTAGGGCCGAACTTCATGTTCGATTCCCTTGAGCGAGGAGACCGGTTCGATGGGGTTCAGGCCTTCCGCGCCGATGAGTTCCACCGTCCGGGGGCCGGCGACGATCTGCCCGGGGCGGGCCACGCCGCTCTCCAGCCGGGAGGCCAGGTTCACGGTGGCGCCCATGACCGTATAGTCCATGCGCTTCTCGCAGCCGATGTCGCCGGCGAAGGCCTCGCCGCTGTTGATTCCGATGCGCATGCGCAGCTCGGGATAGCCTTCCGGGCGGTTCTCGTTCATGGCTTTCAGGCCCTGCTGCATGGCCACGGCGGCGTCCACGGCATGGCGGGCATGGTCCGGATCGGGGGCCGGGGCCCCGAAGAAGGCCATGATGGCGTCGCCGATGTACTTGTCGAGGGTCCCGCCGCGCAGGAAGATCTGCTCGGTCATGACCTCGAACGACCGGTTGAGGATCGAGGCGAGCTGCAGGGGCTCCATCCCCTCCGACATCCGGGTGAACCCGGAGATGTCCGCGAACAGCACCGAGATCTCGCAGCGGCGCGCCTGCAGCAGCGGCGCGTCCAGGTTCTGGGCGGCTTTCAGGATCTCGCTCACCACCTGGGGGCTGTGGTAGCGCTCCAGCCGCTGCCGGAACCGGGTCTCCCGTTCCCGCTGGATGCCCACCGCGGCGAAGTTGGCCATGGCCGACAGCAGGTGCTCGTCCTCCCGCTTGAACCCGCCCTTGCTGAGGCTGGATTCCAGGTAGACCACCCCCAGGGGCTGGTCGTCCACGATCAGGGGCGCGCACAGGGCGGAGGAGATGCCGTGGATCTTGATGCTCTCGCCGGCGGCGAAGCGGGGATCCACCCGGGCGTCGGTGGTGAGGATGGTCACCTGGTCGGCCATGGCCTTGCGGGCGATGGTACGGCTGATGGGACTGGAGATGGCGCCGGGCTTCTCCTCCCAGATGTATTCGGGAACCAGCTCGCCGGCCGGGTTGGTGAGCAGGATGAAGCCCCGCTGGCAGCGGATCTGGCCGGTGACCAGGGTCATGACCGAATCCATCAGCTCGGTCAGGCCGGCCGCGCCCAGCAGTTTCCCGGCCATGGCCGCCAGCCGCTGGAACAGGGAATCCACGACCTCCGGCGTGCTTTCGGCCTGGTGCTTGGCCAGCATGTCCTCGATGCTGGCGTGGGGCACGAAAATGCTGGCGGAAGGGTCGAGCGCCCGGTCTTCCATTCCGACCCGGACGTCCGTGGTGATCTTGGCTCCGGCGGCGGTGGTCAGGTGGGCGGGGAGCACCTCCTCCTCGATCCAGCGCACCGGCACTTCCCCCAGCAGGGCGGTATCGCCCGGCTGCATGGCGGCCGGCTCGGTGACCGGCACATCGTTGAGGCTGGTGCCGTTCAGGGACTTCATGTCCATCACCCACACCCGCTCGTCCTTGAGGAAGAACTTGGCATGCACCCGGCTCACCGCGTTGGAGTTGATCCGGATGTCCGCGGCCGCGCCGCGGCCGATGGTGGTCCCCTCCTCGGAGAGGTCCACGGTATGCTTCGCGCCTTCCACGAGCAGGATGATCTTCATTACGGTTCCCTGAGATGGGCGATTTTACCACGCGCTGCTGGGCCGGGATATCCTTGAGGCCAGGAGAGTGGATGACGAAGGTTGGTTTCATGTCCCTGGGGTGCCCCAAGAACCTGGTGGACAGCGAAGTGATGCTGGGGCATTTGAAGCTGAAGGGCTTCACCCTCACCGCCGATGCCGCCCAGGCCGAAGTGCTGGTGGTGAACACCTGCGGATTCATTGAAAGCGCCAAGAAGGAGAGCATCGAGGCCATCCTGCAGGCGGCCGCGTACAAGAAGGATGGCCTCTGCCGCCGGCTAGTGGTGGCCGGCTGCATGGTGGAGCGCTACCGGGACCAGCTGCTGGCGGACATGCCCGAGATCGACGCCTGCCTGGGCACCCGGGACATCGAGCACATCGCCGAGGTGGTGGGCGCATCAAGCAGGCTGTTCGAACCCGAGCGCGACCCGGCATACCTCTACGACGAGCACAGCCCGCGCCTGCTCACCACGCCCAAGGCCAGCGCCTACCTCAAGATCAGCGAAGGCTGCGACCACAAGTGCGCCTTCTGCATCATCCCGGCCATCCGGGGTCCCCAGCGCAGCCGCACCATCGCCTCGGTGGTGGCCGAGGCCCGGCGGCTGGTGGACCAGGGCGTGCTGGAACTCAACCTGGTGGGCCAGGACACCACCGATTTCGGCCGGGACCTGGGCGACCCCGACGCCCTGGAGAAGCTGGTGCGCGCCCTGGGGGAGGTGCAAGGCCTGCGCTGGTTCCGCATTCACTACGCCTACCCCAACCGGCTCACCGATGGGCTGCTGCGCGCCGTGGCCGGAACCCCCAACTGCGCCAAATACTTGGATATGCCCCTGCAGCACGCCGACGCCCGGCTGCTCAAGGCCATGGCCCGGGGCGGCGGCCGGTCGGTGTTCCTGAAGCTGCTGGCCAAGGTCCGCCGGATCGTGCCCGGCATCTTCATCCGCTCCAATTTCATCGTCGGCTTCCCCGGCGAGGACGAGGCGGCCTTCGAGGAACTGTGCGCCTTCGTGGAGGAGGCCCGGTTCGAGCACGTGGGCGTCTTCACCTACTCCCCCGAGGAGGGCACCCCGGCCTTCGCCTTGGGCGACCCGGTCCCGGTCCGCGCCAAGAACAGCCGCAAGCGCCGCATCATGGAGCTGCAGCAGAAGATCTGCCGGGCCCGGAACCGCGGACTGGAGGGCCAGGTGCTGGAGGTGCTGGTGGAGGGCGCCCACGAGGAGACCGAGCTGGTGTTCAAGGGCCGGCACTGGGGCCAGGCGCCCGAGGTGGACGGTCAGGTTCTGATCGTGGGCGGGAACGTGGTGCCCAACACCATCCAGCCGGTGCGCATCACCAAGGGCCACGCCTACGACCTGGTGGGCGAGGTGATCTGATAGGATCGGATCCGAGGAGGTCACCCATGGCCGAGTCCTATCCCGCCGCCCTGTCCTGGAGCGGCAACACGCTGGATCCCGACTACAACCGCAGCGCCGAACTGTCCAAGCCCGAAGGCCTGGCCGCCATTCCGGTGAGCAGTCTGCCCAAGTTCGGGGGTTCGGGGGAGCGCTGGAACCCCGAGGACCTGCTGGCCGGCATCCTGGCCCACTGCCACATGCTCACCTTCCTGGCCCTGGCCGCCAAGGCCCGGGTGGAAGTCCACGGCTACCAGGACCAGGCGGAAGCCACCCTGGTCACCGAGGACCGGGTGTCCCGGGTGGGCGAGATCCTGCTCAAGCCCACCATCCGGGTGGCCTCCGGCACCGACCCGGCGAAGGTGGAGGAGCTGTTCGAGAAGGCGCATAAGTACTGTGTCATCGCCAATTCCGTCACATCCAAGGTGGTCATGCACCCCAAGGTGGTCCAGGGATGAATCCGAAGGCTCCCCGCTGGGCCTGGGTGGTGGCCACGGGCCTGGGTTCGGGTTGTCTGCACCCCGCCCCCGGGACCTGGGGCAGTTTGGCGGGCATGGCCGCCTGGTGCCTGCTCTCCCTGCTCCTGGCCAGCCCTTTCTCCGCCTGGGTCCTGGTCCACCGGACCGACCCCGGCCTCGCCGCACGCATCTACGGCGCCGAGGCGCTGTTCCTCCTGGCTCCGCTCGCCATGACCTGGCTGGCGGTGCGCGCCGCGGACCTGGTGGTGCGGGAGACCGGGGAGAAGGATCCCGGCTGCATCGTGGCCGACGAGTGGGCGGGCATGTGGATCACCCTCTGGCCCATGCGCTGGGAGATCGCCCAGAACCTGCACCGCCTCGCCGCCCCCGGCTGGTGGCGCTGGCTGCCGATGCTGCTGGTGCCGTTCCTGGTGTTCCGCCTCCTGGACATCTGGAAACCCTGGCCGGTGCGCCAGATCCAGGCGCTGCCCGGCGGAAGCGGGGTGGTGGCGGACGACGTGGTGGCGGGACTCTACGGCATCCCCATCGTGGTGCTGGCGGCGCCGCTGGTGCTGCACGCTTTGGCGGGCTACCTCAGGTAGCGGTGTCCTCCAGCAGCTTGGGCCAGACCACGGGCTCGCTCAGCCGGCCCGCTTCGTCCAGGTAGCGGCTCTCGATGAGGTAGCTGTAGCCCTGCTCGGTGAGGAACAGCTGCCGATTGCGGGCGAACTCCTGTTCGGTGGTGTCCCGGGAGATGAGGGAGTAGAAGTAGCTGATGTTGCGCACGCCCTTGGGGCGCAGGATCCGGCCCAGGCGCTGGGCCTCCTCCTGGCGGGAGCCGAAGGTGCCGCTCATCTGGATGGCCACGCTGGCGTCCGGCAGGTCGATGGCGAAATTGGCCACCTTGCTGACGATGAGGACCTTCAGCTCTCCGGCCTTGAACTGGCGGTACAGCTCCTCCCGCTCCCGCTCTGGGGTCTGGCCGGTGAGGACCGGGGCGCCCAGGCGCTCGCCGATGATGCGCAGCTGCTCCAGGTACTGGCCGATGACCAGGATGCTCTGGTCGGGATGGCCGGCCAGCAGTTCGTCCATCACCTTCATCTTGAGGGAGTTTTCGCTGGCGATCCGGAACCGCTGGCGCTGCTCGGCCACGGCGTATTCCATGCGCTCGTCCGGCGGCAGCGGCACCCGGATCTCCAGGCAGTGGGCGGTGGCGATGAACCCGCTCGCCTCCAGGGTCTTCCAGGGCACGTCCACCCGCTTGGGGCCGATGAGCGAGAACACGTCCTCTTCCTTGCCGTCCTCCCGCACCAGGGTGGCGGTGAGGCCCAGCCGGCGCTTGGCCTGGAGCTCGGCCACGGCCCGGAATACCGGGGCCGGCAGCATGTGCACTTCGTCGTGGATCACCAGGCCCCAGTTGGCCGCTTCGAAGATCTTGAAGTGCTCGAACGGGGCGCCCTTGGTCTTCCGGTAGGTGAGGATCTGGTAGGTGGCGATGGTGACCGGGCAGATCTCCTTGCTGTCGCCGGTGTAGAGGCCGATATCCTCGTCGCGCAGGGTGGTCTTGTCCAGCAGCTCCTGTTTCCACTGCTTGACGGCGGTGACGTTGGTGGTGAGCACCAGGGTGCGGGTCTGCAGCCGGGCCATGCAGCCGATGGCGATGACGGTCTTGCCCGCGCCGCAGGGCAGCACCAGCACCCCGGCGCCCCCTTCGGGCCCGCCGCCGGCGTGGAACACGTCCACCGCCGCCTGCTGGTAGGGCCTCAGGCCGAACCGCTTGCCGCTCCCCGCCAGCCGCGGGCGCAGTTCAAAGGCCAGCGGGTCGCCCGGCTTGAAGCCGGCCATGTCCTGCACCGGGTGGCCCAGGCGGATGAGCTGGAGCTTCACCTCCCCGCGCATGCCGCTCTGCAGGTAGATGCCGCGCAGGTCGGGGTACGGCTCGGCCAGCAGGGACTGCAGGCTGCGCTGGTTCTCCAGTTCGTAGAACAGGCCCCGGTCATCCATCTCCAGGGCCAGACGGCCGTCCTTGTTCACCAGGCGCAGCTTGCCGTAGCGGGTGCCGTGGTCCTGGATCTCCTGGATGAGGTTCTGGGGCACCGGATACTTGGACCAGCGTTCCAGGGTCGCGGTGATCTCCGCGCAGGTCACGCCCGAGGCGGAGGCGTTCCACAGGGACAGCGGGGTGATGCGGTAGGTGTGGATGTGTTCGGGCGATTTCACCAGCTCGGCGAACCTTGCCAGTTCGTCCCTGACATCCTCGAACGCCGGGTGCGACACCTCCAGCAGCAGGGTCCGGTCGCTCTGGACGATCAGGGGGTTGTCGGGACGGTGGGCGATCAAGGCGTTCTTCCCAAATCCTTGACACTAGGAGCGAAAACCGCGCGGGTCAACGTTCAATCTCCGGTTGCCGCGGGCTGGGCGGATGCCGGAAAATTCGCTCTCGTTTTTCCCTATTCCATGAGAAACTGATCGGTCGTCTGAACTGGCAGATGCAAGTGAGGAATCATGGTGCCTTCGCATTACCAGCTATTGGCCAATTGCACTGATGAGCAGCTTCGAGAGATCTGCTTGCGCCGCAAGCTGCCGCTGCCCCAGCACTGGCAGGAGGGCGCGGAAGGGCGCATGCGCCTGTTGAAGACCATGGTGTTCCACCTCGAGGACAACAAGCTCCTGACCAACACCCTCCTGGACCTGGGCAGCCGGCATTTGCGGGCCCTGAAGAGTCTGGCGGAGACCGGGGAGCAGCCCGGCGGAGAGGTCCAGGACTCACTGGCCGGGCTGGGGCTGATCCTGCCCGACGGCGACCTCTGGCGGCTGGCGGGCCGGGTGGCGGACGCGCTGGCGGACTTCGACGACGGGGCGTTCTCGTTCCAGGCCGACCCCGGCATCGTCCTCGCACCGGCCCAGGCGTACGGCTTCTCCCTGGCGCTGACCTCGGTGCTGCTGCGCTGCATGGGCGGGATCCGGGTCCTGAAGGGGGGCCTCCCGGCCAAGAAGGAGCTGGGCCAGCTCCTGCAGAGGAACGCCCTCATCAGCGAGGAGCGGGACGCCACCCTGGTGTTCACCCTGCTGCACCGCCTGGGCCTGCTCTGGAACCGCGAAGGCCGGGTCGACACCCTGCTGCCCGCCGTGCTCTCCCATTCCCCCCGGTGGGTGGCGGAACGGGCCTTCGCCATCCTGCTGGAGCATGACCTGAGACTGTGGAACATGCCTCCCGCCGAGGACCGCCTGTTCTTCATGCAGCACCTCCTGGAGCGCAAGGGGCAGGTGTTGTCCGTGCAGCCGTTCCTGGCCTTCCTCCAGACCCTCCACCCGCTGGACGCCCAGCGCACCCGGTCGGTGTTCCTGCCGTTCCTGGGCCGCATGGGCCTGGTGAGCCTCGATGCGGACTGCGAGCACCTGGCCCTTTCCCCCCACGGCCATGCCCTGACCCACGAATACCTGCTGCGCGACCACCGGGGCACCGAATCCCACTGGGCCCTGCTCCTGGCGGAGCAGCCCCTGGTGATCCAGCCCACCCTGGAGCTGCTCACGCCCATGGTGCAGGACCCGCATCGGCTGCTGCGGCTGGCCCAAATGGCGGAAGTGGAGACCCTCGACACCATGGTCGGGCTGAGGGTGGGTTCGGATACCCTCACCCGGGCCCTGGACCTGGGCTTGACCCTTGAAGAAATGAAGCAGCTGCTGGTGGGGGCGGAGGGCTCCGAAGTGCCCCAGCCCCTGGCGCAGCTTCTGGAGGACCTGGCCCGCCGGCTGGGGGAAGTGGAAGTCCAGCAGGGCTGCCGGCTGGTGCGGGCCCGCTCCGCGAGTCTGGCCGAAGAACTCCGCCTGCGCCCGGAACTGGCCTCCCTGCATCTCCAGCCCATTTCCGACACGGTGATGGAAGCCAACGGCCCGGGCAACGCCTTCGCCCTGCTCAAGCAGGCCGGCTTCCTGCCCAAGCCCGGCCGCTTCCTGCCCGTGAGCATCGACGGCGACGAGGCCCTGTACCTCTGGTCCCTGGCCTGCCTCTGTTTCGTGGACGAGCAGGGCATGAACCACCACCTGGACCCGGTGCGCCAGATCATCCACGCCGCCCTTCAGCGCATCCAGAGCGAGGACTCCAATCTCTACCAGGAGATCCGGCGCCGGGTGCCCATGCTGCACCTGGGCGGAGGAGCCCAGGCCGCCGAAGAGACCCAGCGCATCCTGGAGTACGCCGCCAGCTACAACCTCATCGTCGAGCTCACCTACCTGCCCCTGGCCGCCCACCGCGCCCAGCTCCGCAAGGTCACCCCCCAGGCCCTGGACGGCGAGCACCTGCGGGGCTTCTGCCACCTCCACCAGGAGGAGATGAGCTTCCGGCTGAGCCGGATCATGGGCGTCCGCCTCCTGAACGAACGGGGCTGGACCCCGCCGATGCAGTCGGAAGCCATCTAATAGGATGTAGCGTTCAGGCATTGAACCTTTTATTATTTTGCCGCACTCCATGAGGGGATGGCCCTGTACGGCCACCCTTGGAGAAGCCATCATGCAGCGACGTTTTCCCCAACGGGCCTTCGGCCTGATCACCGCCACGGCCCTGGGCCTGGCCGCCCTGGTGCCCGCCCGGGCCGTCGTCATTCCCGCCGGGGCTGACGCGGCGGATGATGCAAGGCGCGAAAAGGCCTCCCATGACATGGGGGCCAAGCACACCTGCGTGGTGGGCATCGAGGCCACCCCCCGGGGCAGCCTGATGCCGGCACTGGGCACCGGGGTCTACATCGGCACCAGCGCCGACGGCACCAGGGGACTGGTCCTGACCGCGGCCCATCTGTTCGTGGATCCCCCCGAGCCAGGGAAATCCGACCAGCTCGAGGGCGTCATTCTGAACTTCGGTCCCCGCATGGCGCTCATGGCGCCCCCCTCATCCAGCCGCATCCAGGTCCAGCGGGTGGTGGTCCATCCGGACTTCAGGTATTACCAGGATCTCTCCAGCAAGAACAACGGCGCGCCCTTCCCCTTCCCCATGAGCGTCAATGATCTCGCGCTCCTGGAATTCGACGCCGCCGCCAGCCAGGACGCCCTGGCCAAGCTGGACGTCCGCCCTGCGGTCCTTTACGATGGCGCCAAGTACCAGGCGCCGTTCCTCGAGGCCCTGATCGTGGGCTTCGGCCGGTTCGCCACCAGCACCTCCCCGACCATGATGGCCACGGGCACGGTCCACCAGGGCCATACCCTGGTCACCCACGGCACCCGGAGAGGACGCACGGCGTTCATGCACTGGTCCCCCATGAGCAAGGCCAGCGAGGCCGCGGTGTCATCCGGCTCGCCCATGGCCAACCTCAAGCAGTATACGTTGCAGTTGGAGGAGAAAAGCATGTACGACCCCTTGATGCGCACCATCCTCCCCATCAAGAGCCATCGCATGCAGGCCCTCTGCGCCGAAGGGGACAGCGGCATCCCCCTGTTCTTCAATACCAAGGGCGGCGTCCTGAAGGTGGCCGGCATCTACTCCCAGTTCGTCGGCGAATACCTCCTGGACCCGGTCAGCGATACCTACCACCCCCATTCGGCGCAGTACTGGGAGCCGGTGATGGGGCACTCGGGCTGGATCCACGGCGTGCGCAACGGCACGCTGGGAGCGTCCAAGGTGCTGATTCCGTCGAGCCATGGCGGGCTGGACGGCCGCGCAGCGGCGGCGCCGGAGGAGCGGAAAGCCGCACCCGCCGCCGTTCCGGCCCCCGCCCTGGGCGCCGCCGCCACGCCTTGACCCATCCCTCCGGCGAACCAGGGCGGAATGGAGGGACCTGGGCCCTTGCCTAGCCAGCGATCTCCTGGATCCGCTTGTCGATCTTGTCGGCGACCTTTTCCAGGACTTCCTTCATTTCGGCCTTGGTGTCCTTCTGGTCCTTCTCCGATTTCCGCTCCAGCTGGAGGATGGATTTCTGGATCTGGTTCAGCAATCCCTTCAGCTCGTCCAGTTCATCCATGACGAGATTGAGCCTGCCATCGGGGGGCCGGTTGTTGCTGAACACGGACATGCCCGCCAGCATCGCCGCCAGGGCCGAAAGCATCAGGATCAAAATAGACAGACCGTTGGACATGGCCACCACCCCGCAGACTTAAGGTTAGCAGCCGTTACGGAGCTTTGCTCCGTTACGGCTGCTTATGCCCAACCGAACGCTTAATCCAAACGTGATCCAACGGTAATAGCAGCCTGACCGGTTCAGCGCGCCTTGACGCTCTGGGCGAGGTTCTCGTTGGGGTCGGCGGAACGCTGGACGGGGATCACCAGTTCCTTGGGCTTGTTCCTGGGCGCCGCCTGGCCCATGAGAAGGACCTGGTCCGGCTGGCCCTTGGCGGCCGGGACGTGGGCCGGGAGCGGCTGTTCCGCCGCGGGCCGGGCCTGCTGGGCGGCCATTCGCTGGATTTCCGCTTCCTCGTGGGCCACGGCGGCGGCGAGGTGGTCGGCCTTGTGCTTCTGGCCGATGCCCCAGGCGCCCACCCCGACCAGGGCCAGGGCGAAGGGGAGGGAGGCGGCCATGAGCATCCAGGAGTGCTCCTTCCGGGCGGTGCGGTTGCGCCGCCTGGCTTCCCGCCGGAGATCATCGGCCAGGAGGACCAGTTCCGGCGTGGGCTCGGCTTCAAAGTAGCTGGTGGACTGGGCCGGCATGCCCAACAGCCCCCGCAGTTCATTGCGGAGGGCGGTTTCGTCTTCGGGTTCGAGGCTGCGGGCGGGGTCATGCCAGGACATGGAGACCTCCAGAATTGAGTTGGTTTCGCAAGTGGGCCTTGGCCCGGTGGATCCGGGTCTTGACGGTAGCTTCGGGGATATCGAGGATTTCGGAGATCTGGCGGATGGAAAGATCTTCCACCACGAACAGCCAGAGGGTCTCCCTGAATGTGGGCGAAAGGGACTTCATGCGTTCCCGCACTTCCTGGCTCAAAAGATCTTCATCTGCATCCGGTCCCTTGCCGGGCTCGACCACCGATTCAAGACTGATGGACTGGTTCTTCAACGGTCGGCGTTCGGTGAGGGAAAGGGTGCGGACGGTGCCATACAAGTAGGCGGTGGGGTGTTCCACCGGGGAATCCCGTTGCATGAGAATCACGAACGCTTCCTGGGCAATATCTTCCGGGTAGGTGGCTCCATAACGCCGAGCGTAACTCACCAGCCGGGGATAAAGGGACGCGAAAATGTCATGAAACTCATGGGAATCCCCGAAGGGAATCGTTTGCGTTTTCAAAGGCTCCATGGATGGCTCCAACATGGTAATGCGGCTTTGGGCCTTGATGTTCCCGCCGGACGAAAAGTTTTTTCGGAAACTGGATAGGCTATGACCATGATCGGTCCCTTTCATCCATGGCGCGACACCCTCCATGACCTCGGCGTGATGGGTCTGATTCCTGTTCCGCTGGTCCGGGAAGCGGTCATCGAAAAACAGCCACGACCCATTATGGCCCAATCTGCGCAAGAAGCCGTGCAGGAAAAAACCAACCTTCCGGTCGTTCCGGCCCCGGCCGACCCCGTCGCTTTCCCGCCTCCGGAAAGGGTGGCGGCCGCAGCCACCCTGGAGGACCTGGAGCGCGGGATCCAGGGGTGCCTGGCCTGCCCTCTGGGGGCCGGGCGGATCCGGTTCGTGTTCGGCGAGGGCAGCGGCGCCTCGGGCCTGCTGTTCATCGGCGAGGGGCCGGGGCGGGACGAGGACCTGAAGGGGCGCCCGTTCGTGGGCAAGGCCGGGGAGCTGCTGGACAAGATGCTCGCCGCCATCGGCCTGGAGCGCGGCCAGGTCTACATCGCCAACATCGTGAAATGCCGCCCTCCGGACAACCGCACTCCCACCGGCCCGGAGGCCCAGCGTTGCCTGCCCTACCTGAAGCGGCAGATCGAACTGCTGGCCCCCAGGGTGATTGTGACCCTGGGCGCGACCCCCCTGCGGGAACTCCTGGGGGTCCAGACCGGGATCACCCGGGTGCGGGGGCAGTGGCAGCGGCTGGAGATGCTGGGGGGAATCCCGGTGATGCCGACCTTCCACCCCGCCTACGTGCTGCGCCAGTACACCCAGGAGGTGCGGCGCGCCGTCTGGAGCGACCTGGTGGCGGCGAAGAAGTGGCTGGACGATGCCGGGACGCGCTGATAGGACTGAGGGGGGACCGCCCGGGTGCAAGGCGCGCTCTAATGCCACGCCTGCGTGGCATCCCCTCGGACTCCCCCACTCCATGCCCGGGCAGAGCCCGGACATGGAGTCTGATTCCGTGGCACACTGGGCCGAACAGCATGAGGAATCTCCATGCGTCTGATCAACGTGATTTTCATCGCCATCATCGCCTTCGTCCTGATCTCGGTGGGCTACGTCTATGTCCAGAACGCCGGGGTCATGGGCAACGAAGTGGAACTCTGGCAGCACGCCCAGGTGCGGGTGTCGACCCTGCTGATCGGGGTCTTCCTGCTGGGCTTCGTCCTCAACCTTCTGTACACGGGGATCATGGAGCTCAAGCGCCTGATCCGGGGGCTGAGCGCCTCGGCCGCCACCCGCGCCGGCAAGCGCCTGTCCAGCCTGCTCCAGGACGCCCGGGAGCTGCAGGCCCACGGCCTGCCGGGGCAGGCCCGGCAGGTGCTGGAGGGAATGCTGAAGGAACGCAGCGACCACGAGGCGGCCAGCCTGCTGCTGGGCGAGGCCCTGCTCAAGCTGGGCGACTACGACCAGGCGGTCCACCACCTGGAAACCTGCTGCCTGGCCAGGCCCGCGAACATCGAGTTCCGCTACCTGCTGGCCGAGGCCCTGGCCGCCTCCCGCCATGCGGACGGCGCCGTGGCCATCCTCAAGGGGCTGGCCGGGGACCATCCCAAGCTCGCCCTGCGGGCGCTGCGCAAGCTGAGAAGCCTGCACGCGGACGCCGGCCGCTGGGAGGAGGCCCTGGACGCGCACAAGCGCATCGCCTCGCGCTTCGCTCCGGCCATGAACCAGGCGGAGCGGGCCCAGGGCACCGCCTTCCTCTACCAGGTGGGCATGGGCAAGGTCGAGGCGGACCAGTTCAAGGAAGCGGCCCAGGTCTTCCAGCAGGTGCTCAAGGAGGACGCTTCCTTCGTGCCGGCCTACCTGAGCCTCGGGCGCTGCATGATCCTCCAGGACCAGGAGCCCCAGGGGATGGAGATCTGGCTGGAGGGCTTCCGGACCACAGGCGAGGGGGCCATGCTGCAGGAAATCGAGGACTACTTCATCCAGAGCGGCAAGCCCGAGGAAGGCCTCTCGGTGCTGCGCCGGGTGGCCGCCACCAGCGAGTTCACCACCACCGCCAAGTTCTTCCTGGGCAAGATGCTCTACCGCCTGGAGATCCTGGACGAGGCCCTGGTCCTGTTCCAGGAGGTGCGGGCCCAGGTGGTGTATTCGCCCATCCTCTATTTCTTCATGGCCAAGATCCATGCCCGGCGGGGCCGGATGGAGCAGGCCCTGAACGAGTACCGCCAGCTCCTGCGCAACCTGGGGGTGCTCAAGATGCGCTACGAATGCAGCGTATGCGGCCACAAATCACCGGATTACGCCGACCGCTGCGACGCCTGCGCAAGCTGGAACTGCAACCACTTCCTGTTCAAGGAGAACGAGATGCCGGAGCTGCACCTGCGGTCCGAGACCGGCCCCTGGGCGGGAAACCTCTAGCAGCCGTTGCGGAGCTTGCTCCGTTACGGCTGCTTGTGCCCGGCACGAACGCCTCGTCAAAACGGCATCCCACGGTAGTAGGCCCCCGAGATGGGTTCCGTTATCAAGGTTGTTGCGTTAAACTCCAAGGGCAATGCTCATGGCCTCAACCCACCGAGGGAACGGGCTCCAATTTCCGGAGATTCCTGGCAGTGGATGTCCCATTGCCTAACCTAAGAGGGGACAACGCAATAGCGCTGGCCAGAATCAGGAGTGAATCATGGAGATTCTTCTCATCGAAAACGTCCAGAACCTTGGTGTGCGCGGCGATGTCGTCAACGTCAAGGACGGATATGCCAGGAACTTCCTCTTGCCCCGCAAGAAGGCCCTGCCCGTCACTTCCGGCAACAAGCGTCTCATCGAACTGGAAAAGGAGCGCAACCTGAAGATGCGCGCCAAGGAATTGGCCGATGCCCAGTCCCTGGCCGCGAAGCTGGAGGCCTCGCCGCTCACCATCGCCAAGAAGGTCGGCGAGAACGGCACCCTGTTCGGCTCCGTCACCAACGGCGATGTGGCGGAACTGCTCAAAGCCAAGGGCTTCGAATTGGACAAGCAGGCCATCACCCTGCCCCACGTCAAGGCGGTCGGCACCTACGATGTGGATATCCGCCTGTATTCCGGTGTTCACGCGAAACTGCAAGTCGAAGTGACGGCCCTCGCCGCCGAGTAGCCGTTGGCAATCTTTCTGTCCTACGGAACCAGGCCCCTGGTTCCACCTAGTTCATTTTCATTTCCAATGAGGGTTAGCATGAGCAAGACCGCCACCAAACCTGAAACCATCGGCATTCCCGAGCTGTCCGCCTCCCTGGCCGAGGCCCACGATCTCACCAAGGCCCGCGCCAAGGCGATGCTGGACGGCCTCCGGGACGAGATCGTCCAGTCCCTGCTGGACAGCAAGCGCGTCAACGTCTTCGGCCTCGGCACCTTCGAAGTGCGCGCGACCAAGGAGAAGATGGGCCGCAACCCCAAGACCGGCGAGAAGATCCAGATCCCCGCCGGGCGCAAGGTGGTGTTCAAGGCCGCCAAGGGCCTCAAGGACCAGATGTAGATCCCACCGATGGGCAGAACGGCCACCCGACCGGGTGGCCGTTCTTTTTCAGCCCCCGCTCAGGAGGTGGATCACCTGCACCACCGACCCGTCCGGAATGAGCTCGCTTTCGTAGTCCGCGCGCTCCACCCGGCAGTCGTCGATGGTGACGATGAGCATGGGAAAGATGTAGTTCTTCGCCTGGAGCACCCCCCGGACCGTAAGGCCCGGGGTCCACGCCAGGGGGTCGCCGTTGACCTGGATCATGGTCAGCCGCCGTGCGCTTTGACGATCGCCACCACTTCGGGGAGCACGTCCAGGCCCAGCTCCTTCAGGCGGGCCATGGTGGGCACGCCGTCCAGGGTCCAGCCGCGCCGGGTGTAGACGGCGTCGCACAGCATGCTGTACCGGTTCAGGCGGTGCTTGCGGGTGATGGCCATCTTCTCCTCGATGGACTTGCCCGCCGGGTCCACGCCGATCTCTTCCAGCATCTGCTTGTCGTAGCGTTCGGAGCGGGACTCGTACTCCTCCCGGGTGACCGGGCCCACCGCCCGGTACGGGGGGGCGTCGTGGACGCGCAGCCCCTTGCCCATGCGGATGTTGAAGATCCGCTGGAAGTTGTAGACCCGCGCCGACTGCATGAGCATGGTCTCCACGTCGATCTTGATGCCGGTGGTGGCGGTGAACAGGGCCAGGTAGTTCTGCACGTGCTCGGGGATCTTGGCGGGCTCGGAGGTGGTGTTGTTGTCGGCGGGGGCGACGTCGTTCCAGGGCAGCTTGCAGAAGCCCATCAGCCCGAACCAGGTGCGCCACAGCGGGTAGTAGTACAGGGCCTCGGCCTTGTCCTCGAAGGTGGGCAGCTGCTTGTTCACCATGTCCATGAAGATCACCCAGGCTTCGTCGTGCTGGGGGCCCTTGTTGGTGAGGGCATAGCCGCCCTGCTGGGCCAGGGACTCCTTGGACAGGTACTGGCTGTACTCCAGCCCCTTGTTCTCCATGCCGATGTCATTGATGAGCTGGGGGTCGCCCCAGCCGTTGGCGATGAAGAGCTCCTTCATCTTCTTCACGCCCTGGCCGGCGATGCGGCCGAAGCCTTCGCCCCGGGCCATCTGGTGCATCATCTCCAGGTCGGCCTCGGCGTTGCCCCAGGTGAGCTCCAGGCCGCCGGTGCGCTCCTTGTTCAGGATGCCCCGCTGGTAGC
Organism: Holophagaceae bacterium; assembly: GCA_003165415.1. GTDB lineage: Bacteria > Acidobacteriota > Holophagae > Holophagales > Holophagaceae > Mesoterricola. The sequence goes on along the minus strand of PLUC01000260.1, from coordinate 33,895 downwards.
ACTCCATCGTGAAGGCGGCGAGGGTGCCGTAGGTGATGGTGCAGATGCCGTAGGTGTCGCAGTAGAAGTTCAGTTCCAGCAGGGAGTCCGGATCGAACACGCCGCCGTTGGAGCCCAGGCCTGCGGCGTTCTCGTACTCGGGGCCGTCCACGGTGACCATGTGNNTCGGCGCCCTTGGCGCAGCCCATGGAGCAGCCGTACCAGCAGCCGTCGGAGGTCATCTGGCTGCAGCGGCCTTCCCACACGTAGGACGCGATCTTGTGCGTGTCGGGGTGGGAGCCGTACTGGAAGTTGTGGACCGGCAGCAGATCATAGGCGTCCATGATCTCCACGATGTGGGCGGTGCCGTTCCGGCGCATCTTGCACTGGAGGTTGTCCTGGGTGCGGATCTCCTTGTGCAGCTTGATGCCGGTCTGGGCCAGGGTCTCGAAGTCCACGGGGTGGTTCAGGTCGGCCTTGATCACGGGTCCGCGGCACACCAGGGCCCGGATCTTCTTGTTCCGGAACACGGTGCCGATGCCGCCCCGGCCCGCCTGCTTGAGCCGGATGCAGCCGCGCCGCTTGTCCCACCAGGTGAAGTTGAGCATGCCGATGAGGCTATGTTCGGCGGCCGCGCCTGAGCACACCACCGAGATGTTCACCCGGTCGGCCTCGTTCTCGGCGTACATCCGGGTGAGGATCTCGGCCAGGACGTGGCTGTCGGCGGGTTCCAGCGGCGCCGTCTCCACCCGGATGATCCCCTTCTGGCCGTCGATGAACAGGATCACGTCCTGGTCCGACTTGCCCTGCAGTTCCAGGGCGTCGAAGCCTGAGAACTTGAGCAGGGGGCCGAAGTAGCCGCCCACGTTGGAGTCGATGGGGATGTCGGTCTGGGGCGAGATGGAGACCACCAGGGACTTGCCGCTGCCCGGGTACTGGGTGATGCCGGCCACCGGCCCGGGGCTGATGATGATCTCGTTCTCGGGGTCGTTCCAGCGGGTGGCGGGGGTGACCGCGTTCCACAGGTGCCACAGGCCGAAGCCGCGCCCGCCCACGAACAGGTCCTTCATCTGCTGGGTGACCGGCTTCTCCCGGATCTCCCGGGTGGTCAGGTCCACGTACAGGGTGCGGTCGTTGTAGCCCTTCTGCGGCAGGCTGGGGGTGAACTTGACCTCCTTCAGCACCTGGTGGGCGGCCCGGATGGTCTCGAGGCCCTCGTGGTACTCGGTGCGCTTGGTGAAGTCCACATCGCAAGGGGTGATAATCGGAACGGCTGCATTGACGCTCATCGGGGAATCCTTGGTTCAGATGATATGGGGGGCGGGGGCGGGCACGTCGACGATTTCCAGCGCCGCGTGTGGGCAGGCCTTGACGCAGATGCCGCAGGCGGTGCACTTGTATGGCTCCAGCCAGCCGGGGTTGCGCTCGAAGGCGCCCTTTTCGCAGAAGCCGATGCACATGTAGCAGCCCACGCACAACTTCTTGTCGATCATCACCACGCCCAGCTTGTTCCGCTTCAGGGCGTCCGCGGGGCAGACCGTCACGCAGTCGCCGCACTGGTCGCAGATGACCGCGGCGCTTTCGCCGTCGGCCAGCTCCTGCACATGGAGCGCCGCAGACTGGCGGTCGTCCAGCTTGAACACCTTGGTGGCGCAGGCTTCCTCGCACTCATGGTCGCAATTGCGTCCACCGTCGCACTTGGGCAGGTTGATCTTCAGCTGTCTCATGCCGAGCCGCTCCCATCTGAGGCTGATCCACCAAAATGATTAAAAGCTGAACTTACCCCAAGATAAAAGTACAGTGCACCATCATTCCCGGCAATGAACAGGCGTGGTCATGTGATCTGTCTCACCGTATACGGCCGGATATCGCGCCCCTATTTTCGCAGGATCAGGTGCACCGCGGTGGCCTTGAAGGTGGCCACCACCTGGCGTCCCGGCGCCAGGGCCAGCTCCTCAAGGGAGTGCGGGGTGACGAAGGCGGAAATCCAGAAGCCGCAGTCCAGCTCGACCTTGAAATAGGGCCCCCGGGGCGCGATCCGGGTGACCGTGCCGGGAAAGCTGTTGCGGGCGCTGCTGCCGGATTCCGCATGGGTGGCCAGAGTGACGTTCTCGGGGCGCACGCCCAGGAGCACCGCCTCGCCCAGGCCGGCGGAACCCACCGCCTCCACGGTGCGGCCGCCCACCGAAACCTGGCACAGCCCCAGGCCGCTGGCGGTGACCACGCCCGGGAGCAGGGTCTCCATGCCCACGAATTCGGCCACGAACTCGTCCACGGGCTGGTTGACCACCTCGGTGCCGGTGCCGATCTGCTTGATCCGGCCCTGGTGCATCACCGCCAGCCGGTCCGCCAGCTGCAGCGCCTCCATCCGGTCGTGGGTGGCCAGCACCGCAGTGGTGGCCGTCTGGCGCAGGGCCGCGCCCAGGTCGGCCAGGAGGGCCTCCCGGGTGGGCGGGTCCAGTTTGGAGAAGGGCTCGTCCAGGAACAGGATCTCCGGCTCCAGGGCGAAGGCCCGGGCCAGGCTGGTGCGCTGGGCTTCGCCGCCGGAGAGCTTGCGGGCCTGTCGCCCCAGCAGCGCCTCGATGCCGAACTGACGGGCCACCGCCAGCACCCGCCGGGCCCGCTGGGGAGCGGCGATCCCGTGAAGTTTCAGCCCGGCCTCCAGGTTGTGGGCGACGGTGGTGTCGAACAGAAGGGGCTCCTGAAACACCATGGTCACCCGCTGGCGGTAGGCTTCCCGGGCCGGGCGGGAATCCAGGGGCCGGCCCTGGAAGCTGAGCACGCCGGCGGCGGGGTCCTGCAGGCTGGCCAGGGTCTTGAGCAGGGTGGTCTTGCCGGAGCCGTTGGGGCCGATGAGGGCCAGCACGGTGCCGGGGAGCAGCTCCAGGGCCGGGATCTCCAGCACTTGGACCCCGCCCCGGCGGACGGTGAGCCCCCGGGCCTCCAGGACCGGGGCGCTCACCGGGGCCGGTCCCGCTGCTGGATGTGGGTGAGCGCGCCGTTCACGGCGAACATCAGGACCATGAGGATCAGGCTCAGGGCGATGGCGGTGTCGAAGTTGCCCTTGCCGGTCTCCATGACCGTGGCGGTGGTGAGCACCCGGGTGCTGCCCTTGATGTTGCCGCCCACCATGATGGAGGCGCCCACCTCCGAAATCACCCCGCCGAAGCCGGCCATGACCGCGGCCATGAGCGGCAGCCGGGCCTCCCGGGCCAGCCACAGCACCGTCTGCCAGCGGCTGGCGCCCAGGGAGAGGATCTGCAGGCGCAGGTCCGGGGGGAGCTGCTGGATGGCCGCCAGGCTGATGCCGGCGATGATGGGGGTGGCGATGACGGTCTGGGCCAGGATGATGGCCGACGGGGTGTACAGAATGTCAAGGAAGCCCAGGGGGCCATTGCGCCAGAGCAGGATGGTCACGAACAGCCCCACCACCACCGGCGGCAGGCCCATGCCGGTGTTGACCAGGCTGATGACCAGGCGCCTGCCCGGGAAGCGGGCCAGGGCCAGGGCCATGCCGGTGGCGCCGCCGATGGCCAGGCTGACCCCGGTGGCCAGGATGGAGACCTTGAGGGAGAAGAGGGTGATGCCCAGCACCTCGGGATCGAGGGTCCAGAGCAGCTCAGCGGCCTTCTTGATGCCTTCCCAGATCAGGCTCAGGACTCCTCCATGAAAGGGTACTGGAAATCCCGGTGCGGGGAGAAGCACTCCTTGATGGTGCGCGGCGAGGTCCAGCGGATCAGGTTCAGGAAACTGCCGGCCTTGTCGTTGGTGCCCGAGGCCCGGGCGCCGCCGAAGGGCTGGTGCCCGACCATGGCGCCGGTGCACTTGTCGTTGATGTAGAAGTTGCCGGCGGTGTTGGCCAGGGCTTCGGTGAGCTGGTTGATGACGTGCCGGTCCCGGGCGAAGATGGCGCCGGTGAGGGCGTAGGGCGAGGTCTCGTCCAGGATCCTGATGGTCTCCTCCAGCCGGTCGTCCGGGTAGACGTAGATGGTGAGCACCGGCGCGAAGATCTCCTCCTCCATGGTGACGAACTTGGGGTTGGTGGTGAGGATGATGGTGGGCTCCACGAACCAGCCCACCGACTTGTCGCCGTGGCCGCCCCAGATGATCTCCGCCTCGCTGGAGGCCTTGGCCAGGTCGATGTAGCGCATGCTGTTGTCGAAGCTGGCCTCGTCGATGACCGCGTTCACATAGTTGCGGAAGTCCCTGGGGTCGCCCATGCGGATCCGGCCCATCATTTCCAGGATGGCCGCCTGGAGTTCGGGCCACCTGGAGGCGGGCGCGTAGACCCGGGAGCAGGCGGAGCACTTCTGCCCCTGGTATTCGAAGGCGCCCCGGACGATGCCCGTGGCCGCCTCCACCAGGTCGGCCGAGTTGTGCACGAAGGTGTAGTCCTTGCCCCCGGTCTCGCCCACCAGCCGGGGATAGATCTTGTATTTGGGCAGGTTGTTGGCGACGGTCTGCCACATGGCGTTGAACACGGCGGTGGAGCCGGTGAAGTGGAGGCCGGCGAAGCTGGGATGGTTCAGGGCGATCTTGCCCAGCTGGGAGCCCCGGGACGGCACGAAATTGATCACCCCGTCCGGCAGGCCCGCCTCCTTGTAGAGCTGCATCAGGTAGTAGTTGGACAGCATGGAGGTGGAGGCCGGCTTCCACACCACGGTGTTGCCCATGATCGCCGGGGCGGTGGCCAGGTTGGCGCCGATGGCGGTGAAGTTGAAGGGGGAGATGGCCAGGACGAAGCCCTCCAGGGCCCGGTAGTTCACCCGGTTCCAGGTGTGGTTCTGGGAGACCGGCTGGTTCCGGTAGATCTGCTCCATGTACTTGGCGTTGTAGCGGAGGAAGTCGGCGGTCTCGCAGGTGGCGTCGATCTCCGCCTGGTGGGCGGTCTTGGACTGGTTGAGCATGGTCGCGGCGTTGAGGATGTAGCGGTAGCGGCCGGAGATGAGGCTGGCCATGCGGTTGAAGATGGCGGCGCGCTCCTCCCAGGGGGTGTACTTCCAGGCGAACTTGGCCTGGAGCGCGGCGTCGATGGCTTGTGCGATCTCCGCCTCCCCGGCCTCGTGGTAGTGACCCAGCACGTGGCCGTGCTCGTGGGGGCACACGACCTTGTGCAGCTTGCCGGTGCGGACCTCCTGGCCGCCGATGATGAGCGGAATGTCCACCACCTGGTGGTACTGCCGCTCCAGTTCCGCCTTGAGCAGGGACCGCTCCACCGACCCCGGAGCATAGGAAACGGAGGGTTCGTTGTAGGATTCGGGTAGCTGGAAGATGGCGTTGGTCATGGCTTCCTTTCCGTAGGTTGCCTGTCCAGGTTAGTCCACCCGCTTGCCGGCATCAGGAAAAAAGAGAGGAGATCCGAACTTTTCGACACCGAAGGTGCGGATGGTCTCCTGGGTGGCCGGGGCCAGCATGAACTCGGCGAAGGCGGTGGCGCCGGGGCCGTTCACCTTGGGGAACCGGGCGGGATCCACTTCGATGACGTGGTAGATGTTGAGCAGCGTGGGGTCCCCCTGGCAGAGGATGGCCATGCCCAGGACCTTCTGCATGGCCAGGAAGGTGCCCCGGTCGGACAGGGTGTAGCCGCGTTTTTCCGCCGCGACGTTGAGCGTCTGGCCCATGCCCAGTCCGGTCTGCAGATACCATTTCGCCCCAACGGGATCGAGGCCCGCCGCCTTCCAGACCTTCTGCTCTTCGGCGTGGGTGCCGGAGTTGTCGCTGCGGGAGACCCAGAGCGCGCCCTGGGCTGCGATCTTCTTGAAGGCCTCGGGAGCCGTGCGGGCGCCCTTGACGCCCGCCGGATCGGCCGGGGGCCCCAGGACCACGAAGTCGTTGTGCATGACCAGCCGGCGCCGGGAGCCGTTGCCCTCGGCCATGAATTTCTTCTCGGCGTCCGGGGAGTGGGACAGGAGCACGTCCGCTTCCCCCTTGGCGCCCATGGCCAGGGCCTGGCCGGAGCCCACGGCGATGGTCTTCACCTGGATCCCGGTCTGGCGCTGGAACATGGGGATGAGCACGTCCAGCAGGCCGGAATCCTGGGTGCTGGTGGTGGTGGCCAGGATGATGCTCCTGGGGGTGGCCATGGCCCGGCCGCCGGCGAAGGACAGGAGCCCCAAGGCCAGGAGAGAACGGAAAACCTTGTTCACGATGAACCCCCGATTCGTTGGTTGTCTCTGAATATAACGTAAAACAGCCGATCATTCGGCCACGGAGCCTAGAAGGTCAGTGCCCGTTTCCGGACGGCTGCAGCAGATGCTGGTACTCGTGCACGGCCTTGCGCACCGCGACCCAGGCCTGGTCCTGGAGTTCCCGGTAGCGCCGCAGCGCTTCAAAGCCCAGCTCCGTGACCTTGGCCCCGCCGCCCCCGGAGCCGCCCAGCCGGGCCTCCACCAGGGGGGCGCGGAAGCAGCGGTTCATCTCGTCCACCAGCAGCCAGGCCCTCCGGTAGCTCATGCCCAGCTTGCGTCCGGCCGCGGAGATGGAACCGGTGGCGTGGATGGCGTCCAGCAGGTCGGCCTTGCCGGGCCCCATGGCGTAGCTGTCCCCCAGCGGGATGCCGATGCGGACGACTTTCCTGAGCAGGGTATCCATGGCGGCTCCGTGGGGTCCAGGCACTATGATGATACAAGTTGAAGGTTGGCCATGACGACATTCCAAGAAGCCCTGCAGCTTGTCCTGGACCGCGCGGTCCCCCTGCCGCCCCGGCCCGTGCCGCTGGAAGAGGCCCTGGGGCTGGTGGCGGGGGAGGACATCCTGGCCCTGGAACCGGTGCCGCCGTTCACCAACTCGGCCATGGACGGGTTCGCCGTGCGGGCCGGGGACTGCGCCGCCGCCTCCGGGACCGCGCCGGTCCGGCTCACCGTGCAGGGGGAGATCGCCGCCGGCCGGCCCTGCGCGCCCGCCCTGGGGCCGGGAGCGGCCTACCGCATCATGACCGGGGCGGCCATGCCGGAAGGGGCCGATGCGGTCGTGCCGGTGGAAGAGGCCGATGCGGCCGGGGGCTGGGTCACCCTGTGCGGCCCGGCGCGCCTGGGGGCCCACGTGCGTCTGGCGGGGGAGGACATCCCGGCCGGCGGGCTCGTGGTGCCCCGGGGCCGGATCCTGCGGCCGGCGGAGATCGGGGTGCTGGCGTCCATCGGCTGCGCCCGGGTGCCCGCGCACCCCCGGGCGCGGGTGGCCGTCATCACCACCGGCAACGAGCTGGTGGACGCCGGGGAGCATCCGGGGCCCGGGCAGATCCGGGACGCCAACATCCATTCTCTGGCCGCCCAGGTGCGGGCCGCCGGGGCCCTCCCGGTGTGCTTCCCGCGGGTGCCCGACCGGCGCGAGGCGGTGACCGCGGCGCTGGAGCAGGCCCTGGACGGCGCGGACGTGGTGCTCACCAACGGCGGGATCTCGGTGGGGGACTTCGACTACATCAAGCAGGTGCTGGAGGAACTGGGCGCCGAGCAGGTGTTCTGGCGGGTGGCCCAGAAGCCCGGGGGCCCGCTGGGACTATGGCAGCTGCGGGGCAGGCTGGTGTTCGGCATTCCCGGCAACCCGGTGGCGGCCATGCTCATGTTCGAGGAGTTCGTCCGGCCTGCCCTGCTGCGGATGATGGGGCTCAGCCGCCTGCACCGTCCGGAGCGGATGGGGGTGATGGCCGTCCCCTGGCGCAAGCGCGGCGCCGACGGCCGCATGAACCTGCTGCGGGTGCGCACCCGGGCCCAGGGCCAGGAACTGCTGGTGGAGCTCACCGGGCCCCAGGGCTCGGGCCTGCTGTCCTCCATGATGGCGGCCGACGCGCTGGCGCTGATCCCCCCGGACACCCTGGCCATCCCCGCCGGCGGCGGGATCCTGCTGCACCTCATCGACCAGCCGGAGGACCATTGAGCGCCGCGGAGCGCAGGATGACCTGGTCCCGGGCCGCCCAGGTGGCCCTGCGTTCCGTGCACATCGCCGCCATGGGCCTGGTGCTGGGCGGGATCTGGCTGGGCGGCGGCTACGAGCGGCTGCGCGGCGCCATCCTGCTGACCATCGCCAGCGGCCTGCTGCTCGCCGTCATCGACCTGGCCAAGGGCCCGGCGTTCCTGCTCCAGGGCAGCGGCGTTGCGCTGCTGCTGAAGCTGGCGCTGCTGGGCCTGGGCTGCTGGTTCGCCGGGGTCCGGCTGCAATGGTACCTGGCGGCCACGGTGGTGGCCTCCATCGGCTCGCACATGCCCGGCGCCTGGCGGCATTTCTCGTTCATCAAAGGCGGGGATCCACGGTAGAGTGGGCTTCACCCTTCAGAGGTTTTGGATGTTCCTCGTTTTCACCGACCGGCTGGAAGCCCTGGGCGCCTGGTTCGACCAGACCGGCTGGCAGAAGCTGCAGAAGCTGTGCCTGGTGATGATCACCTGCCTCATCATCCTCTGGGCCATGAGCCTGGTGGGCAAGGCCGTGAACCGGTCCCTGGGCGCGGCGCTGAAGGAGGGCAATCCCGACGCCGTGCGCCGGGCCAAGACCCTGGGCTCGGTGCTGGAGAACTTCGCCCGGGTGCTGGTGGTCTCCTTCTTCATCCTGGAGACCCTCCAGGAGTTCAATGTGAGCGTGGGCCCCCTCATCGCCGGCGTGGGCATCATGGGCGCCGCCCTGGGCTTCGGTTCCCAGAGCATCGTCAAGGACGTGATCGGCGGCTTCTTCCTCCTGGTGGAGAACCAGTTCGGCGTGGGCGACATCATCTCCATCGGCGACAAGCATATCGGCACCGTGGAGCGCATGACCCTGCGGGTCACCATGCTCCGGGACGTGGAGGGCCAGGCGCACTACATCCCCAACGGCACCATTTCCGACTTGGTGGTGATGAGCAAGGTGTTCGCCAAGGCGCTGGTGGAGGTGGAAGTGAGCCTGGACGAGGACGTGGTCCGGGTCATGGCCGTGCTGCGGGAGCTGGGGGTGGCGATGGCCGCCGAACTGGACACCGTGCTCGAGCCCACCGAAGTGCCGGGCATCGTCAGCATGACCCCGCACAGCTGCGTCATCCGCACCCTCACCAAGTGCGCCCCCGGCCAGCAGTGGGCCGTGGGCCGGGAATACCGCCTGCGGATCGCGGTCCGCTTCCAGAAGGAAGGTTTCTCCCGGCCCATGCCCCAGCGGCTGGTATGGAACCGGCACTGGGAGGCGCCGCATTAGCACCGGTGGAATCCGTTCTGATTCGACGTCCGTGCTGGGCACAGCCATAAGGTCGCCAGCGACCTAATGGCTGCTAGCTCCTGGCCGCATCCTTGGCGATGAGTTCGTTGATCCGCTTGGCAAAGGCGCTGGGATCGGGCAGCTTGGACCCCTCCGCCAGCACCGCCTCATCGTGCAGCAGGTGGGCGTAGGTTCCGATCCTCGCGTCACCGGGGTCGGCCTGGTGCAGCTGGAACAGGGCCTGGACCGCGGGGTGGTCGGGGTTCAGCTCCAGGATGCGCTGGGCGGGGCCGCCCAGGCCCATGGCGTCGGCCCGGCCCATCTTCTGCAGCAGGCGCTCCATGTTCGGGCTCAGGTCCCCTTCGTCGGCCACCAGGCAGGCCGCGCTCTCCTTCAGCCGCCGGGACAGGCGGATGTCCTTGAGCTCGGAGAGGGTACCCTTCAATGCCTGGAGCAGCGGCGCGAACACGCCGCTGGCCTCCTCGGTCTTCTTCAGCTCCTCGGCCGGCAGCTCCGGCGCTTCACGGTCGGCGGCCTTGAGGGCCATGCCCTTGTAGTCGGCCAGGGACGGGAACACGAACTCGTCGATGGGGTCGGTGAGCAGCAGCACGTCCCAGCCGCGGTGGCGGAACACCTCCAGGGACGGGGAATGCTCCAGGGCCGAGCGCTGCTCCCCCGCCAAGTAGTAGATGTCGGTCTGGTCGGCGGGCATGGCCTCCCGGTACTGGGCCAGGGTGGTGAACTTCCCGGCCTCGGTCTTGAGGCTCTGGAACAGCAGCAGGTCGGCGATCTGGGTGCGGTGGTCCCAGTCCCGGGCGAGGCCCTCCTTCAGGATCCCGCCCAGCTCACCGAAAACGCCCACATAGGTGTCGTAGTCGCTGGTCTTGAGTTCTTCCAGGGCCGCCAGGACGTTCTTCACCAGGCTCTTCTGGATCTTCTCCAGCAGCGGGCTGTGCTGGATGACCTCCCGGGAGACGTTCAGGGGCAGGTCAGAGCAGTCCACCACGCCCTTGACGAAGCGCAGGTACGGCGGCAGCAGCTGCTCGCAGTGGTCCATGATCTGCACCCGGTTGATGTAGAGCTTGGGCCCCACCTTGGCCTCGGCGAACTGCAGGTCGAACCCCTTGGTCTTGGGGATGTAGAGCAGGGCCTTGAAGTCGAGCATGCCCTCGGCGGCGTAGTGGATCACCTTGACCGGGTCGTCGAAGGCGTTGGCGATCTGCCGGTAGAAGGCATTGTGCTCCTCGGCGGTGACATCGGCCTTGCTGCGCAGCCACAGGGCTTTGCGGGAGTTGAGGGTCTCCTCAGCCACGGTCTTGGTCTCGCCTTCGGTCTTCTCAACGTCCATGACGATCGGATGCTCGATGAAGTCCGAGAACTGCTTGACGATGGTCCGCAGCCGCCAGGGCTCCAGGAACTCCTTCTCCTCCGCCTTGAGCCGCAGGATCACTTCGGTGCCGCGCTCGGGCTTTTCCGCCGGCTCCACGGTGTACTCGCCCAGGCCGTCGGATTGCCAGCGCACTCCCTGGGCTTCCCCGGCTGCCCGGGAGATCACGGTCACCTGGTCGGCCACCATGAATGCAGAATAGAAGCCCACGCCGAACTGGCCAATGAGCTCAGGCCGTACGGCCGCGTCCGCCTGCTTGAGGCTGTCCAGGAACGCCCGGGTGCCGGAGCGGGCGATGGTGCCGAGGTTCTCGATGATGTCCTCCCGGGACATGCCGATGCCGTTGTCCGAGACGGTGAGGGTGCCGACGGCCTTGTCGGCGCTGAGCTTGATCCGCCAGTCCCGGTTGCCTTCCACCAGATGCTCATTCTGAAGCGAGTTGAAGCGGATCTTGTCGATGGCGTCGCTGGCGTTGCTGATCAGTTCGCGCAGGAAGATCTCCTTGTGGGAATACAAGGAGTGGGTAATGAGATTGAGGATCTGCTGGAGCTCGCTTTTGAAAGCTCGTTTTTCTACAGTCACGTCGGTCATGGGTGTGCCTCTCCATTCATCAGGGAACATTTTAGCCCGAAAGTGACAGGTTCGGGTCGATGCCGCTAGGATGAAGGAAGGATGAATACGCCAGGTCTCTTTCCCTCACGCTCAGCCATGGCCCAAGCGCTCGAAGGCGTCATTGGCGCCTATGAAGGGGTACTGCCCGCCAGGAACCCCGGTGCTCCCGAGACCCCGCCGCTGGACCCGGGCCACGCCCTGGGACCCCGGGTCGCCGAAGCCGTGGCCTTCGCCATTCAGAAGCACGGCTGCCAGGTCCGCAAGGGCACCTCCACCGCCTACCTCACCCACCTGCTGGCCGTGGCCTCCCTGGTGGGCGAGTCCGGCGGCAGCGAGGACGAGGTCATCGCCGGAATGCTCCACGACGCGGTGGAGGACGGGGGCGGGGCCCCGGTGCTGGACGAGATCCAGGCCCTGTTCGGGCCCCAGGTCGCGGCCATCGTCAAGAGCTGCACCGACGACGAGTCGGTGGGCGAAAAGGCCCCCTGGCTGGAACGGAAACGGACCTACATGGCCCACCTGGTGCAGGCGCCCATCCCGGTGCTGCGGGTGGTCTGCGCGGACAAGCTGCACAATGTCCAGGCCATCGGCAGGGACCTGCGCAACCATGGCGCCGGGGTGTTCGAGCGGTTCCGGGGCGACCGGGAAGGGACCCTCTGGTACTACCGGAGCATCGCCCGGCTGTTCGGGGCCCTGATCCAGGACGAACCCGGGCTCGACGCCGGCCTGCGCGCCATGATCCGCGAACTGCGCGAATCGGTGGGAAGGATGGAAGGCTGAAGCGACCTTGCAACCTTTCAACACCTTGGGTGGTCCAAGGTTTTTACAGGCCATTCGGGGCGGCAGTAGGCTTCCCTGGGTGCCATAATGTTACGATTGAGTGTCCCCCTCCCCGGGACCCTGTGAGGTTTAAAACATGCAATACGACATGGAAAGCAGAACTCCCTATGGACGCTCCCGGGCCGAGGACCGGGTGGCTTTCGTGCGGAACGTATATATGTGGCTCATGGGCGGCTTCGCGGTGGCCGCGGTGGGAGCGCTCAGCGCCCCGTACGTCGCCAACGCCCTGGTGCCGGCCCTGGGCGGGGCCTTCGTGTGGGTCCTGTTCGGCGCCCAGTTCGGGTCGCTGATCTGGGCCAGCGCGGTGAGCCGGCGCAAGCCCCTCAACCGCTACGCCTATACCCTGTTCACGTTCATCTGCGGGATCTTCGCCGGCATCGTCATGCTCATGGTGGCCCGGACCTCGGGCCCGGGCATCGTCCTGGCCGCCTTCGGCATGACCGCCGCCGACTTCCTGCTGCTCACCGGGGTCGCCGTGTTCTCCAAGGCCGACTTCAGCTTCCTGCGCAGCTTCGTGATCGTGGGCATCGGCGTCATGTTCTTCGGCAGCCTGATCGCGGCCATCTTCCACCTGGAGACCTTCGGCCTGCTCATCTCCGCCGTGGCGGTCATCGCCTGCTCCGCCAAGATCCTGTGGGATACTTCCGCCATGCTCAAGACGGAGGACTACAGCGATCCCGCGGGCTTCGCCCTTTCGCTGTTCGTGAGCCTCTACAACATCTTCCTTTCCCTGCTCCGCCTTCTCGGCGGGCGCCGCACCTGAACCGCCCTTCTCCCAAAAGGATGCCCATGCTCCGCAGCGTGATTCTCGCCTCGGCCACCCTGGCCATGGCCGCCCAGACCCCCGCTCCCGAGGCCCCGAAGGAGGCCGTCGTCACCGCCGCCCCGGCCGCGGCGAACACCCCGGCAGCGCCCAAGGCCAAGGCCGCGCCGAAACCCCCGGCGGATCCGGTCCTGGCCACCATCGGCAAGGAGGTCATCCGGGAATCGGACTTCGAGCTGTTCCTGGACATCACCATGACCGACCAGCAGCGCATGCAGCTCCAGTTCATCGAAGGCGCCAGGGCGCAGTACCTCACCCGGTTCCTGGAGTTCAAGGCCCTGGCCGCCAAGGCCAGGCAGGAGGGCCTGCAGAAGCGGCCCGACCACGCCAAGAAGCTGGCCGTCATGGACATGCAGCTGCTCATCCAGGCCCTGATGGACAAGGACGGTCCGGCGCTCCAGGTCAAGCTCAACCTCAAGGACGAGGATGTGAAGGCCTATTTCGACGCCCATCCCGACAAGTTCAGGACCCCCGAGTCCTTCTCGGCCCGGCATATCCTCATCGGCACCCGGGCCAGCGGGGACAAGAAGGCGCTCACTGACACCGAAGCCAAGGCCAAGGCGGACAAGGTGCTGGCCGAGATCAAGGCCGGCAAGTCCTTCGATGCGGCCGCCAAGGAATACTCCGACGACCCCGGCAGCAAGGACAAGGGCGGCCTCTACGAGGACACCGCCTTCGGCAAGTTCGTGCCCGAGTTCGACCAGGCCGTGCGCAGCCAGCCCATCGGCAAGGTGGGTGATCCGGTGAAGACCATGTACGGCTACCACTTGATCGAGGTGGAGAAGATCACCCCGGCGGTGGCGCAGACTTTCGACGCGGTCAAGGACGCGGCCAAGGAACAGGCCACCGCCGAACGCCAGGAGCAGGTGATGCAGGCCTATATCGGCCAGGTCAAGAAGGAGGTCGGCTTCAAGTCTTCCGTCAAGCTCCAGAAGGCGGCGGCGGAATGAACCTGCGCGGGTTGGCCCCCTTCTGCATTCCCTGCCTGGTCCTGAGCGCCGGCGAGGTGCGGGAGGAGATCCTGGTGGTGGTCAACGCCCACATCATCACCCTCCGGGACTACCAGCAGGCCGTGGAACAGGGGAGCGCCGCCCTCTACCGCGAGTTCTCCGGCCAGGAGCTGGACGCCAAACTGCGCGGCGCCAGGGAGAAGACCCTCCAGGGCCTGATCGACAGCTTCGTCCTGGCGGACAAGGCCGCCGACCTGGGTGTGGTGATCTCCGACGAAGGGCTGCGCTCCTATGTGGAGGAGCTCAAGAAGCAGAACAATTTCACCTCGGACGCCGATTTCGAACGGGCCCTCAAGGGCAGCCTGGGCATCGGCCTCCAGGCCTACCTGGACCGGTCGAGACAGGATCTGCTGAAACAGGAGGTGCTGCGCCGGGATGTCTATTCCAGGGTCGCCGTGGATGAACAGGAACTCCTGGCCTACTACCAGGAACACCGGTTGGAATACCGGCTGCCCAGCCGGTTCCGGATCCGGGAACTGGTCCTGCCCAAGGGGGTCACCCCCGAAGAGCAGAAGGACACCGAGACCAGGCTGGCCGAGATCCAGGCCGAACTCAAGAAGGGCACCCCCTTCGAGACCCTGGTGAAGTACTCCACGGCCCCGAGCCGGAGCACCGGAGGGGACCTGGGCTGGCTGAACAAGGGCGTGTTGCGCCCGGACCTGGAGGAAGCCGTCCTCGGCCTCAAGCCGGGGCAGGTCTCGGCGCCGGTGACCACCGACAAGGATGTCTACCTGCTGCAGTTGACCGACTCGGAGATGGACAAGGCCAAGCCCTTCGCCGAGGTGCGCGCCTCGATCCTGGAGAAGCTCCAGGAACCCAAGGCGCAGAGCGCCATCGAGGCCTACATCCAGGGCCTCCGGATCCGGGCCAACATCCGCTACATGGTTCCCAAGGATACGATTCTGAAAGGGTGAACGTGCGCTTGGACCTGTTCCTGAAAAAGACCCACCTGGTCAAACGGCGGGAGTTGGCGAGGGAGCTCTGCGAGGAGGGGATGGTCCGGGTGAACGGCACCCCGCGCAAGGCGAGCCACGAAGTGCGCCTGGGCGACGAACTCCTGTTCCCCCTCTACAACCGGATCATCAAGGCCCGGGTGCTGAACCTGCCCGAGGGCTCGGTCCCCCGGGGCGACCAGTGGTCCTTCATCGAGGTGCTGGAGGAGAAACGGGCGCCCATGGAGGATTCCCTTGGGCAGGACCCCATGGCCGCCCGGCCCAAGACCCCCACCAACCACTGAGCAGGGAGCCTTATGGCCGAACAGCCCGAACTCCGGTCCCTCAAAGAAGGGGACGTCTTCACCGGTTTCCTGCTCGCCCAGGAAGTCGCCTTCAAGACCAGCGCCAAGGGGTCCGAATACCTGGAACTGAAGCTGGCGGACGCCTCGGGCGACCTCAAGGCCTTCCTCTGGGACCTCCGGGCCATCGAAGGGGACATGGACCAGGTGGCGCCGGACGCGTTCCTCAGGGTCAAGGGCCAGGTTTCCGTGTACAACGGCCGGACCCAGTTGCGCCTGGACAAGGTGCGCTTCGCCCAGGACCAGGAGATCGGTGATTTTTCCCGGTTCTTCCCCACCAGCAAGCGCCCGGCGGAGGCGATGCTGCAGGAGCTGGACGCGCTGGTGGCGGGGGTGGGCGATCCCTGGATCCGCCGGCTGCTGGAGCTGCTGTTCCAGGAGGACCCCGCCCTGCGCGCGGCCTTCGCCCAGGCCCCCGCGGCCAAGAGCCTCCACCACACCTTCCTGGGCGGCCTGCTGGAGCACACCCTCTCGGTGGCGGGCATGGCCGACCGGGCCTGCGCCCACTACCGGGAGCTGAACCGGGACCTGGTGCTGGCCGGCGTGCTCCTGCACGACCTGGGCAAGACCGCCGAGCTCACCTACCAGAGGTCCTTCGGCTATTCCGACGCCGGCAACCTCATCGGCCACATTTCCATGGAGTCCGAGTGGATCAACCGGGCCGTGGCCGAGATCCCTGATTTCCCGGAGGCCCTGCGCCTGCTCATCCTGCACATCGTGCTCAGCCACCACGGCAAGCTGGAATACGGCTCCCCGGTGGTGCCCAAGACCCCCGAGGCGCTCCTGGTGCACTACCTGGACGACCTGGACGGCAAGCTGGAAGCCATGTTCCGGGCCATCCGGGAGGACGCCGGCGTCGGCAACTGGACCCCCTTTTCCAGGAACCTGGAGCGGATGTTCTACAAGCCCCGCTGGCCCGCCGTGCCGGGCGAAAACAATCAATGAATCTCTCCAGGAAAGCCAAGCGTTACGACGACGCCATCCTCCCTGGGGACTTCCTGGACTTCGAGCCGTTCCGGGACGGGGATCCCATGCTGGACGGGATGGTCCACGGCGCCCTGCGCCGGACCGGGGCCAGCGTCGAACTGGGAGAACTGGCCCTGGAGTGGTTTTCCACCCGGAAGCAGACCTTCGCCAAGCTGAAATCCCGGGCCGAGTTCTTCAGCCGCCAGGTCACCTACCTGGACGAGCGCCTGGAGATCGTGGATCACGACCGGCGGGGCATGTACATCCAGTTGCGCAGCCTGCCGCCCTACAAGGACGACCTCCAGATCCAGTTCAACGAGATCCGCATCGGCCAGGACCGGGTGGAAGTGAAGCGAATCGCCTTCTCCCGCCGGGACGAAGTCAAGCGGCAGGTGCCCCTGAACCTCAGCGAGGCGGACCTGGAGCGGCTCAAGGGCGACCTCCGGCAGGTGCTGAGCCCGGCCTAGGTCGTTCCCGCGGCCAGGGTGGCCAGCAGGATCTCCGGCTGGATGACCTGGGGGAAAACGGCGCCCACATAATCCCGCACGTTCCGGGTGACCAGGAAATCCGCGTGGTTCCGCCCCGCACAGGCGAGCTGGAGGGCGTCTTCGGTGTCCTTGACCGGGGAGGCCAGCACCTCGTCCCACAGCAAGCGGTCCAGGGGGCATACCTCCACCACTTGAAGGAGGATACGGATGGTCTCGCGGCCCCGTCTCTCGTTGCCGGCCCTTTCCGCTCCCGCGGGCTTGCGGGCGAAATACAGGACGTCCTTCAGGGCCCCGGCCGAAGCCATAAGGATGATCTTCCGCTCCATTCCACTCTGGAAGAGCCTTGCGGCGGGCCGGAAGAACGGCTCCCGTCTCAGCACGAAATCCAGGATCACGTCGGTATCCAGAAATACCTTGAAGGGGCTGGTCATGACCTGGACCCGTATTTCCGTTCCAGCTCCTCCATGACGACATCCTGCCGGGCCTTCCCGGGATCAGGGACGATGCCGGCCAGCTGCTCCAGGAGCGGATGCAGGCGCAGGGGTTCGGCTTCGATCTGGCCCAGGGCTCCGAAGACCTCGCTCACCAGCGCGGAGACCGTCGTGCCGTGAAGATGGGCGAACTTTTTCCCCATCAGGATCCGGTCGGCGGGCAACTTGAGATTCAGGGGAACATGCAGGGTTGCGGTGCGGGGCATGAAAACTCCAGGCGTCTACTTCGACCTTAATTGTGCGCCTGAATTCTTCGTTGGCAAGCCCGGCGGAGTGACCGTTCAGGCGAACAAGACGGCGTAGACCGGCGGTAGATGTTCGGAAACCGTGATCCAGTTGATCATGAGCGCCAAGCTGGCGAGAAATTAATAAATAATCATATTTGAGGGAGATCGGGTTGACCGGTTCGCCGCAGGCGACCACCGCAAGGTGTCGCCGCACTTGCCCACGGGGAAAATGACGATGCCGCCGCTCCGGAACAGAACCTGCCCAAAGCCACATCGTTGGGGTGGCCCGCGGGGCAAGGGAAGGCTGTGGATCACCCTCCTGTGTGCCCTCATGGGCGTTTGTTCGGTGGCTGAAATCCCCCCGGAGCAGGTGGTGGGGGTGTATGCCGACACGAATCCCGAGCACCGGAATCTTTCCCCCCTTTGGGGCATGGTGGCCTTGAGATCAGGGGTCCTGGCCAATATCAGGTTTTTCGGCGCCTACTCGTCGGTGCCCCGGGAGCATCTGCCGCCCCTGGGTCCCCAGTACGAATGCCCGCAGGATGCCGTGTGCGCTGTGATGGAGTACCTCTTCCCGTCTCCCGATGGAATCAACTTCGTCCACAATGAACTGACGAAGGATCCCATCGGACAGATCGCCTTTGAGAATAAAGAGAACAGGAAACGGGGCGGAGGCCCGGGGGGCCTGAAGAAGATTCTGGCCCTTCTGGATGCCATCACTCACTACAAGACGAGTCTTTCGCCTCCGCCTGCCCCGCCCACGTCCGCTGGAAGTGGATCGGCGTCCGAGGAGTTCAGAGAGGCCGCCTACCGCATCCTGGACCGTGCCGGCAGTTCAGCCTCGGCCGAAGGTGAAGGGACAGCGTTCAACCGTCTGCGCCGCCAGTTTGCCGCCTTGCTCCAGCAAGCGACCCTGGAGGAAGTGACGGACACCAGACGCAAATATCCCCCTGACATCGTCGAGGTGACCCTCCTTGCCTATGCCTGGAAGGCCGCGGACAAGGTGGATGAGCTCTACGAGGCCTTCGGCGGGGAGCTTCTCGCCAGACCCGAACCCGGGGCACCGCGGGTGGCCTTTGATAAAGGCTATTACCGGGAAAATCTGCCGGGCTTCCTGCGGCACCTGGAGGCAGCCTCCGGAAGCTCCTTCTCGGGAGCCCCCCCTCCCCGGAGGAACTCGCTTTGTTTCTGTATGGCTACCAGGCCTTCGAGTCGAACATCCCCGTTCTCGTGCCGTTCAAGACAACGACCTACAGGAAGGACCCCTTCCCCAATTGTGGTGAAACAGCCTTGAGGAATTTTTTCATCATCGTGTTCAGGAGTGGGGGCAACATCTCCGATGCCACGATCGAAAAATTTATATCCCGATTTCCGTCCCACTTGGATCGGGAAACCAAGGGAGGGAAAAGTCTGGCTCACGGTGGCAGGCTGGATGATTTATCTGCCTACTTCAGGAAATACCATGCCCTTTCGCAGCAATGGTCAGAGGAGGCCCATGTTGATTGGAACGAAGTCGTATCCAATCTCAATGCGCCAGGAGATCGTCTCCCGATCACCTATCGCAACAAGGGCACCCATAACCTGCAGGGGATTGGTATCCAGAATATGCTGAACCTGATCGCGCACATCCTGCCTGATCCGATTCTGGAAACCCCATGGCCGGCGGAAAAAGTCGCGCAGCATGAACTGGTGGAGAGGAAACTCACGCGCCTGTGTGAACTCGTCTCCCGGGAAGGTTTCCATCTTGAATGGAACAACGGGGGGAAAAAGATCGACCAGGACTTTTTAACAATTGAATTTGTGATCAACGGGATCCGGTCGTTTTCATGGAGCTTCAATAGTGGGCATTTTACCATCAACCCATTAATTAACCTTGATGAGCGGTGCTGGTTCGCGAAGATTGGTTATAAACCTATAGATATATGGGCCGATATGTACTTGCAACGTTGTAAAAACGACAACAAGGAATCCATTGTAATTGGGAATCCCTATGACATTTATACATATAGCCTGACGTATGACGGGCAGGCCATCCGCATGGTAAAGGCCATTGTGTCTCGCGATGACCCTGAATATTTTCAAACATTGAACCTAATCATTAAAAAAAGAATACCATTCGATGTTTATGCGCTTGATCAACTTTCCGAAATCCTTTTGTCAAATGAAAGGATCACCGGTGATCACCGATTCTATCCTTTGGACCTGTTCCTGGGGAAACCACAAGTCCAAAAGGATGACCTGTTGAAAATAGCCGTAGATAGAAACAGCTTTTACACCGTAAGGCTCTTGCTGGACCACGGGGCCAATGCCAACACGAGGGACGAGGATGGGAAACCGATACTATTTGAAGCAATTTCCTTTAACCGAGAGGCCATAGCCGCGATGCTCTTGCGGGCCGGGGCTGACCCCAACGCCAGAACGCCAGCTGGCTCCTCTGCACTCGGACTTGCGTTGGTATTTGGTCTGGAAAATTCGGTCAAGGATCTGGTCCGGGCAGGGGCCGATGTTCATGTAAGGCTGACCAGTGGCAGAACGCTCTTGGATGTGTCGAAAGAAGCGGGAAAGGACGCCATCACCCGATTCCTGGAACAGGCGCTGAAGGAAGCCGAGGAGACCAAGAAAAAATCCAGTGAAGCGCCCGCGGGACCCCCGCCTATCCGATCTGCGGCGGCTCCTTAGCGAAAGCCAGGATGCGCCGGTGCAACGCCTCCACGCTCAGCCCCTGCTCGTCCATGAGCCGGGCCTGGTCGCCGTGCTGGACCAGGTGGTCGGGCATGGCGCAGCGCAGGAGCGGGCGGAGGATGCCCTCGTCGGCCAGCAGTTCGGCGATGGCGGAGGTGAAGCCGCCCGGGGCGCAGCCCTCCTCCAGGGCCACCACCTTGCGGGTGTCGCGGGCCCAGTGGCCGATGAGCTCCCGGTCCAGGGGCTTGATGAAGCGGGCGTTGACCACGGCGCAGGAGATCCCCTCCGCCTCCAGGCGCGCGGCCACCTCCACGGCCGGCAGGACCATGGTGCCGATGGCCACCAGCAGCAGCTGGTCCCCTTCCCGCAGCAGCTCGCCCTTGCCGATGGGCAGGGCCACCACCGGGTCCTGCAGGGGCACGCCGGCGGCGGCGCCGCGGGGGTAGCGCAGGGCGGCGGGGCGGTTGCTGTAGAGGGCGGTCTGGAGCATCTGCCTCAGCTCGTTCTCATCCTTGGGCGCCATGAGGATGAGGTTGGGCATGCACCGCAGGTAGGCCATGTCATACAAGCCGTGGTGGGTGGGGCCGTCGGCCCCCACCAGCCCGGCCCGGTCCATGGCGAAGGTCACCGGCAGGTTCTGCAGGCAGACGTCGTGCAGCACCTGATCGAAGCCGCGCTGGAGGAAGGTGGAGTAGATGGCCGCCACCGGGCGCATGCCCTGCGCCGCCAGCCCGGCCGAGAAGGTCACTGCGTGCTGCTCGGCGATGCCCACGTCGAAGCACCGCTCGGGGAAGGCCTTCTGGAAGATATTGAGGCCGGTGCCGTCCAGCATGGCGGCGGTGACGGCCACAATCTTGGGGTCGCGCCGGGCCAGGTCGGTGAGGGTGTTGCCGAACACGGAGGTGTAGGTGGGCGGCTGCGGGGCGCCGGGATTGACCAGGACTTTGCGGATTTCCCCGGTCTCCGCGTCGAAGGCGGTGACGCCGTGCCACTTGAGCGGGTCCTTGAGCGCCGGGGCATAGCCATAGCCCTTCTTGGTCTGCACGTGCAGCAGCACGGGTCCGGTTTCCATCTTCTTCTTGGCTTCCCCGAGGATCTTCAGGGTGGCTTGCAGATCGTGGCCGTTCACCGGCCCCAGGTAGCTGAAGCCCAGGTCCTCGAACAGCAGCCCGGGCACTGCGATCCGCTTGAAAGACTCCTCGCTCCACTTGGCGGCCTTGGCCAGGCGCATGCTCACGCTCTGCACCGGGATGGCCTTGATGGCGTACTCGATGCGGTCCCGCCAGCGCTTGTAGTATTGCCCGGAGATCATCTGGTTCAGGTAGCCCTGGAGCGAGCCCACGTTGGGGTTGATGCTCATGTCGTTGTCGTTGAGGATCACCATGAAGTTCCTGGTTTCCAGGAACCCGGCCTGGTTGAGGCCCTCGAACGCCATTCCGGCGGTCATGGAGCCGTCCCCGATCACGGCGATGCAGGCGAAATCCTGCTTCTGCAGATCCCGGGCGGTGGCCATGCCCAGGGCCGCCGAGATGGAGGTGCTGGCGTGGCCGGCGCCGAAATGGTCGTAGGGGCTTTCGTCCCGCTTCTGGAAGCCGGACAGCCCGCCGTGCTTGCGCAGGGTGGGGAAGCGGTCCTTGCGGCCGGTGAGGATCTTGTAGGGATAGGCCTGGTGCCCCACGTCCCAGATGATGCGGTCCACCATGAAGTCGAACTGGTGGGCCAGGGCCACGGTGAGTTCCACCGTGCCCAGGTTGGAGCTGAAATGCCCCCCGGTCTCGCTGATGGAATCGATGAGAAACTGCCTCAGCTCCACGGTGAGCTGGTCCAGTTGCGCCGGCGAGAAGTGTTGGATCTGCTGGGGGGAGGCGATGGAGTCGAGCAGCGGAGAGGGTTTCACGCGCTCCGCTCCGCCAAGTAGGTGGCCAATTGGATCAAGGATTGGGGATTCGGCAGCGACTGAAGCAGACATAGGGCTCGCTCGGTGGCCTCCCGCAAGGCGTTCTGGGCTCCGGTGAGCCCCAGCAGCAGGGGGTAGGTGATTTTACCCTTGCCCTGGTCCTTGCCAACCCTCTTGCCCATGGCGGCTTCGGTGGCGGTGGCGTCCAGCAGGTCGTCCTTGATCTGGAAGGCCAGGCCCATGGCCGCTCCGGCGTCCCGCAGGGCAGCGCGCGCCTCCGGTCCGGCGTTGCCGGCGATGGCGCCCAGTTCCAGGGAGGCCCGAAGCAGGGCGCCGGTCTTCAGGCGATGGATGACCTGCAGCTGGGCCAGGCTCACCGGCTCGCCGCTCCGGGTGCGCTGCTCCCCTTCCAGGTCCAGGGACTGTCCGCCCACCATGCCCTGCCAGCCGGCGGCCTCGCCCAGGACGCGCAGGGCCTCCACCCGCCGGGAGGGCGGCAGCGCGGGGTCCCCGGCCAGGAAGGTGAACGCCTCGGTGAGCAGGCCGTCCCCCGCCAGGATCGCCTGGCCTTCGCCGAACACGATGTGGCAGGTGGGTTTGCCGCGGCGCAGGTCGTCGTCGTCCATGGCCGGCAGGTCATCGTGGATCAGCGAGTAGGTGTGGATGTACTCCAGCGCCACGGCGCAGCCCAGGGCGCTCTCGGCGTCCGCGCCCACCGATTCGGCGGCCAGCATGCACAGCACGGGGCGGATCCGCTTGCCGCCGGCCTTGAGGCTGTAGGTCATGGCCTCGGCCAGATTGGCCGCTTCGCCGGAAGCGAAGGGCAGGAGGTAGCGGGATTCCAGCAGGGGCAGCAGGCGCTCCAGGTCGGCCTGGACCTGGGTCTGGGCGGAAGGGCTCAAGACGCGTCTCCTTCCAGGGGATCCGTGCGGTATTCCCCGCCCAGGCCCTGCTTGAGCACCTCCACCCGGCGCTGGGCGTCCGCCAGCTGCTGCTGCAGGGCCCGGCTCAGGTTCACCCCTTCCTCGAAGCCCAGCAGGGCTTCCTCCAGGCTCAGGTGCCCGCCCTCCAGCTTCTGGACCAGGGTCTCCAGCCGGTCCAGGCCATCGTCGAAGGAAGCGGGTTGGGTCGTCATAAGGTTCGCCTGTGTCATGGAATACCAGCCCATTGTTACGTGTCCCGGCATAATGGGGCGTAACAGAATAACCTGGGAAGCGCAGGTTATTCTGAACGCCCCCTAAAGGTTAGGTCCCTTCGCAGTACGATTCCAGCGCAGGATGCGTTAGCCTACGAGACAAGATAGCCTGGACATTCAATTCGTGTCCCGGCATAAGGCACCGCAGCAAAATAATCTGGGAAAGAACAGATTATTTTGACGCGCTGCCTTAACTTCGGAGATGGGACGGGTGGGCGATGACGAGAGTGCTGGTGGTGGATGATAGCCAGGAAACCTGCGATCTCCTGGAATTGTTGCTGGGGGAAGGCATGGGCAGCCCCGGGGTGGAGGTGGTCAAGGCCACCCGGCCCGATGAGGCCATCCGCCAGCTCCAGGCGGGCGGGTTCGACCTCATGCTCTCGGACATCAACCTGGAGGCCGCCCAGGACGGGCTGGACCTGCTGCGGGTGGCCAAGCCCCTGGGGGTGGAGACCATCCTCCTCACCGGCTTCGGCACCCTGGAAAAGGCCCTGGAGGCGGTGCGGGAAGGGGCCTTCGATTTCATCTCCAAGCCCTGGAACAACGAGGAGCTCAAGTCGCTGGTGAAGCGAGCCATTGTCATGAAGGAGAGCAAGGAGGGGCGCAAGCAGACGGATGCGGCGCCCAGCCTGCGCCACAGCCTGATGATCGGCTCCAGCCCGGCGATGATGGAGGTCTACCGGACCATCGCCTCCCTGCAGAACAGCCGGACCACGGTGCTTATCATCGGCGAGAGCGGGACCGGCAAGGAGCTGGTGGCCCAGAACATCCACATGAGCAGCGACCGCAAGGAGCGTCCGTTCGTAGCCATCAACTGCGGAGCCCTCTCCGAGGGGCTGCTGGAGTCGGAGCTGTTCGGCCACGTCAAGGGGGCCTTCACCGGCGCCGTGTCGGACAAGAAGGGCTTCTTTGAGGAGGCCACCGGCGGCACCATCTTCCTGGACGAGATCGGCGAGACCTCGGCCAACTTCCAGGTCCGCCTGCTGCGGGTGCTCCAGGAGCAGGAGGTGCGCAGGGTGGGCGGGAACCGGACGGTCAAGGTGGACGTGCGGGTGATCGCGGCCTCCAACAGGGACCTGGCGACCATGGTCAAGGCCGGCAAGTTCCGCGAGGACCTCTACTATCGTCTTTGTGTGGTGGAGATCCGGGTGCCACCGGTGCGGGACCGCTGGTCCAGGGATGCCCGCACCGGCCAGATCCTCTCCGACATCCCGGCCCTGATCGATCATTTCCTGGGGGAGTGCTCGCGCAAGGACCACCAGTCCTACCGCATCCGCGCGGACGCGCGCAAGCAGCTGCACGGCTACAGCTGGCCGGGCAACGTGCGGGAGATGGCCAACATCATCGAGCACCTCACCCAGCTCAGCCGGGGCCGGGAGATCACCCCGGAGGACTTTCCCGACAAGATCCGGGACGAGCTGCGCACCCGGGGCGGCGGGCTGCCCCAGGCTCCCACCCCCCTGCTGGAACTGATCGAGGCCTGGGACCACCTCCCAACCCTGGATGAGCTGGAAAGCCGCTACATCCAGGTACTGCTCAAGCACGAGCACCGGAAGAGCCGGGTGGCGGAAATCCTCGGCAAGGACCGCACCACCCTGTACCGGAAGTTGAAGGAACTGGGGCTGGCGGACGGGAGCGAGGAATCCAACCCGTGATGCAGATTGCCACACGTTGCAGGAATCGACGTTGGGATTTGTCAACGCCTTTTGTCAACTCGCGTAATTTCAATCATTAAAAATTGGCCCGAATCGTGCTTATTTGGAAGCCATCACCGGCCGTGCCGGTTTCTACTGGAGAAACCCAATGAACAAACTCGCTGCCCTGCTCATCGCAGCCGTCCTCATCAGCCCCGCTTTCGCCCAGGCCCCTGCGCCCGTTAAGAAAGAAGAGACCAAGAAGGTCGAAGTCAAGAAGACCACCGAAGTCAAGAAGACCACCGTCGTCAAGACCGACAAGAAGGTCGAGAAGAAGGCTCCCGCCGCTGCCGCCGCCCCCAAGGCCCCCGCGCTGACCGCCCAGGCTACTGCCGCTCCGGCCGCCGCCACTGCGCCCGCCACCCCGGCCGCCAAGCCCGCCAAGCCCGCGAAGAAGAAGGCCGTCAAGAAGGTCGCCCCCAAGAAGGAAGCCGCTCCCGCCGCCCCCGCGCTGACCGCCCAGACTACTGCCGCTCCGGCCGCCGCCACCGCGCCCGCCACCCCGGCCGCCAAGCCCGCCAAGCCCGCGAAGAAGAAGGCCGTCAAGAAGGTTGCCCCCAAGAAGGAAGCCGCTCCCGCCGCCCCCGCGCTGACCGCCCAGACTACTGCCGCTCCGGCCGCCGCCCCCGCGCCTGCCACCCCGGCCGCCAAGCCCGCGAAGAAGGTCAAGAAGGCCGCCCCCAAGAAGGAAGCCGCTCCCAAGGCCTAAGTTCTCAACATCCAATAAAAGAGAGGACCCAGCGATGGGTCCTCTCTTTTTGTGACCGCTCTATGTTTAGCACCGTTGGATCAGGTTTGGATTAAGCGAACGGCTGCTAGCAGATTTCGTGCAGCCAGTGGTGGGTGTCGGGGGCCAGGCCGTGCTGGAGGTCCAGCAGGGCTTTGCGCAGTTGCATGGCCACCGGTCCGGATTCGCCCTTGTTGATGATCCACTGGCCGTGGTTGGACTTGACCGTTCCGATGGGGGTGATGACGGCGGCGGTGCCGCAGGCGAAGGCTTCGGTCATGCGGCCATCCTGGAGGGCGGCCTGCCAGTCTTCCACGGAAATGCGCCGTTCCTCGGCGGCGAAGCCCAGGGACTTGCCCAGCTCCATGAGGGTGATGCGGGTGATGCCGGGGAGCAGGGTGCCGGTGAGCTGCGGGGTGACCAGCACGGTTTTGCCTTCTTCCTGGTACACGAAGAAGATATTCATGCCGCCCATCTCCTCCACGTAGCGGCGATGCACGGCGTCCAGCCAGACCACCTGGTCGCAGCCCTCCTCCTTGGCCTCCTTCTGGGCGATGAGGCTGGCGGCATAGTTGCCGGCGCACTTGGCCGACCCGGTGCCGCCGGGCGCGGCCCGGACGTAGTTCTCGGAGATCCACACGGTGACCGGCTTCACGCCCTGGGCGAAGTAGGCCCCGGAGGGCGAGGCGATCATGAGGAACAGGTACTCGTGGGAAGGCTTGACGCCCAGGGCCGCCTCAGTGGCGATCATGAAGGGGCGGATGTAGAGGCTTTCGCCGATGGCGGAGGGGACCCAGTCCCGCTCCTGGCGGATGAGGGTGTCGGCGGCTTCCACGAACCGTTCCACCGGGAGCTCCGGCATGGCCAGGCGCCGGGCGGAGGCATTGAACCGGTTCGCGTTGGCTTCGGGCCGGAAGGTCTTGACGTGGCCGTCGGGCTGGCGGTAGGCCTTGAAGCCTTCGAAGATGGCCTGGCCGTAGTGCAGCACCGACGCGGCGGGATCCAGGCTGATTGGGCCGTAAGGCTTGAGGGTGCCCCGGCCCCAGCCGGTGTCTTCGTTGTAGGGGATGACCACCATGTACTCGGTGAAGACCTTGCCGAAACCGGGGTTCTGCATCCGCTTGGCCCGCTCGGCGGGAGAGATGGACTCCTTGGCCAGCTGGATGTCGAGGTTGGTGGGGGGGGCGGTGAGGGGACTCACGGGATCTCCTTTAGGTGGAGGCGACGGGGTGGGCATGGATCAGCCCCCCCAGGCGCGCGATGGCCTCGCGGTTCACGCGTGGCTCATGGGTGGAAAAATTGAGCCTGAGGCAGTTGGTGCCCCTGCCGTCGGGGAAGAACAGCGGCCCGGGGGCGAAGCCGAGTCCATGGGTGAGGGCGACGCGGTTCAACTCCAGGGAGGAGAGATCTTCGGGCAGGACCACCCACAGGTGCATGCCGCCCTTGGGCTCGGTGATTTCCGAGTCCCGCGGGAAGCTGGCGTGGATGGCCTCCAGCATGGCGTCGCGGCGCTCGCGCATGGCCTTGCGCAGCTTGGAGAGGTGGCGCTTGAAGCCGCCCTCGGCCAGGAAATGGCCCACCACCGCCTGGGACAGGGTGGGCACCGAGATGTTGTGGACTTCCTGCACCGGGGCCAGGCGCTCCAGCACCCGGTTGGGGGCGATGAGGTAGCCCAGCCTGAGGCCCGGGGCCAGGGACTTGGAAAAGCTGCCCAGCTGGATCACGTGGTCCGCCGGCGCCAGGCTGCGGCAGGAGGGGATGCGGGCGCCGATGAAGCGCAGGTCGCCGTAGGTGTCGTCCTCCAC
This sequence comes from Holophagaceae bacterium, assembly GCA_003165415.1. GTDB lineage: Bacteria > Acidobacteriota > Holophagae > Holophagales > Holophagaceae > Mesoterricola. The sequence continues at coordinate 6,628 of PLUC01000260.1, read as the reverse complement.
CACCGGCACGCCGTAGGTCTTGGTGAGGGCCAGGATCCTTTCCCGGCGGGTGCGGCCGAAGGTGAGGCCCGTGGGGTTGTGGAAGGTGGGCACCGTGAACAGCAGCTTGGCGTCGCCCTTCTGCAGGAGCGAGGCCAGCCGTTCCGTATTCATGCCGTTGCGGTCCACCGGCACCGGCACCGCCTCCCGGCCCAGGGTCTGGATCAGGGCCAGGGCGCCCACGTAACAGGGGCTCTCCACCAGCACCCGGTCGCCCGGGATGGTGAGCGACTCGAGCACCAGGGCCAGTCCGGCCTGGGCGCCCGGCACGGCGCGGATGCCCCAGCCGTCCAGGATGGGCTCGCCTTCGTTGGCCAGCCACTGGGCCACGGCCTGCAGGTAGCCTTTGTAGCCGGCGGGGGCGCCGTAGGACCAGGCCTCGGCGCCCAGCTCCTTCATGGTCTGCAGGTGCAGCCGGCGCAGCGCCTCCGTGGGCAGCAGGTCGGCCGGCGGGAAGTTGGCGGAGAAGCTCACCAGCGAACGGTTCTGGGCCAGGCCCAGGGTCTCCCCCAGCCAGGGGCCCAGTTCGTGCTCCCGCACCTTCAGGGATGAACCCTCGAAGGGGAAGTTCTCGGGGTCGCGCAGGGCGGGGGCCTCGGGCAGGTGATCCGCCACGAAGCTGCCCCGGCCGGTGACGGTCTGCACCCAGCCGGTGCGCTTGAGCCCCGCCAGGGCCTTGAGCACGGTCAGCCGGTGCACTTGGAAGCGCGAGGCCAGCTCCGGCACCGCGGGCAGGCGCATGCCAGGGTGCCACTCGCTCTTCTGGATGAGCATGCGCAGAGACCTCTGCAGCTGGAGATAGAGAGGGCTGGCCGCTTCGGGGTTGAGGGGATGGGTCGGGGACATGACCCCCAAAGTTTGGGCCTTTTATAAGGAAAAGTCACTCATTAAGGGGTCAATGGATAGGTCATAACAGACCGCCGCCGGGTCCTCGGGCGGTTTTGCGCCTTTCCATACCAGCACAGACCGGTCTACTGGAACGAAAGCAGCTGCACCTCGAACAGCAGGATGGACCCGGGCGGGATGGCGGCGCCCGCGCCACGGTCCCCGTAGCCCAGGGCCGGCGGGATGATGAGGACCCGCATGCCGCCGGCCTTCATGGTGGCAATGCCCTCGTCCCAGCCGGGGATGACCTGGCCCCGGCCCACCGGGAACCGGAACGGATTCTTGCGATCCTGGGCCGAGTCGAACAGGGGGCCCCGGATCTTGTCGTTGTACAGCCAGCCGCGGTAGAGCACCTTGCAGATCTGTCCGGGCTGCGGCGATCTGCCCCGCCCCGGCCGCATGTCGACGAACTGAAGGCCGCTGGGCGTGGTGGTGAAGGGCGGAAGGGGCGGCCTGGCGGCGCACAGTCCGATGCTCAGCAGGGCTGCCGCGATCCAGGGCAAACGCATTTTCATGAACAACTCCTATGCATTCAAACGACATCCGCCAGGTCCGCGCGCCGGATCCCGGTGGCGCGGCCGGTGCCCAGGGCGGAAACCCCGAAGGCCTCGGGCCTCAGCACCTCCCTGGCGACCCGGTGGACCTGGTCCAGGTCCACCCGGTCGATTTCCTGGATCTGTTCGTCCAGGCTCAGCACCCGTTCCATGTGGATGGCCTGGTGGGCCAGGGCGAACATGCGGCTGCTGGCGGATTCCTGGTTGAGCACCAGGCTGGTGCGCAACTGCAGCTTGGCCCGGTCCAGCTCATCGGCGGTCACGCCGGCCCGGCGCACCGCGGCGCACTCCGCCACGGTTCGCCGCACCAGCTCCTGGGCCCGGTCCGGGGCGCAGCTGGCGGCGATCTGGAGGGCGCCGGTGTCCCGGTACTGGCTGAGGTAGCTGCCCACCTGGTAGCACAGGGCGTGTTTTTCCCGGAGTTCCATGAACAGCCGGGAGGACATGCCGCCCCCGAGCACATAGCCCAGCAGGTTCACCGCCGCCCGGTCCGGATGCTGGTGGGGGAAGGCCGGGAAGCCCATGACCAGGCTGGCCTGCTGGAGATCCTTGCGGGGTGTGTTGAGCAGGAACGCACTGGGCTGGTTGGGGGCGGGCCAAGTCCCGGCCGGCCCATCGGGGAGCCGGGCGAGGATGGGCTGGAGCAGCTCCAGGAAGGCCTCGGCCTGGATATCCCCGGCCGCGGCGATGAGCAGGTTGGGGGCCCGGTAGGTCTTCTGGAAGAAGGCCCGGGCCTGGTCGGGGCCATAGCTCGCCACCTGCTTCCGGGTGCCGAGGATGGGGTGGGCCAGGGTGCCGCCGGGCCAGAAATGCGCGTAGAACAATTCGCTCGCCCAGTCATCGGGCTGGTCCTCGCTCTGGCTGATCTCTTCCAGGATCACCTTCCGCTCCCGGGCCAGTTCATCTTCCGCGAAGCGGGGCGTGGTCACCAGTTCGCCCAGCAGGTCCACCAGGGCCGGCAGCTGTTCCCGCAGGACCTTGCCATAGAAGCAGGCGGTCTCCTTGCCGGTGAAGGCGTCCACATTGCCGCCCAGGCGGTCGGTGGCCTCGGCCATGACCTGCGGTCCGGGGTAGCGCTCGGTGCCCTTGAACACGGTGTGCTCGATGAAGTGGGCCAGGCCCTCCTCCTCGGCCAGCTCGCAGCAGGATCCCCGCCGCACCCAGAAGCCCACGGAGCAGCTCCGCACATGGGACAGGGGCTCCACCAGGATCTCGGTGCCCTGGGGGGTGACGGTGCGGGAGGGGCGGTTGGGCATCCCCTGAGTGTAGCCCGCGGGGGAGTCTGAGGGGGGACGAAGAGCGAGCACCGCGAGCGGTCGGTCCCCCCTCAGTCATAAATCACGCCCGGGCGATCCGCAGCAGCAGGTTCACCCGGTGCCGGCTCTCCTGGCCGTCCAGGGGCTTGGGCAGGCGGTCCTGGATGTGGGCTTCCAGGGTGGCCAGCCCGGGCTCCTCGGCCTTGGCGGCGAGGACCATGATGGGCAGGGCCGCGCATCCCTCCAGGGCCCGCACCTCCTTGATCCAGTCCAGGACCTCAGCCTGGCCGAAGGCCAGGTCCAGGGTCATGACGTCCGGCCGCGCGGCATGGATCAGGGGCAGCGCCTCGGCCAGGGTCGCGGCGCCGCGCACCTGGATGCCTTCCTTCTGCAGGTGGGTTTCCATCTGCGCGTGGATCACTTTGGAACCCGAGACCACCAGCAGCGAACCGCCCGGCTCCGGGTCCAGGTCGCCCCCCGCGGCCGCCAGCCTCACCCCCAGGTCGAAGGCCAGCCGGGCCCGCAGCCGGAAGACCACTTCGTGTTCCAGCTTCGACAGGTAATCGTCGGCGCCCGCCTGGGTGCTGCGCTGGCGCAGGTCGCCCCTCAGGGCCGTGAGGATCACGAACGGAATGGACTGCAACAGCGGGTTGGCCTTGACCACCCGGCACAGCTCGAACCCGTCCATGGCCGGCATCACCGCGTCGCTGATGATGAGGTCCGGCCGGTGGCTTTCCAGGAAGGAGAGGGCCTCCTGGGCGCTGGACAGCGCATCCACCGCGGCGCCCAGGTGCTCCAGGCGCGCGGTCATGAGCCGCCTCATGTAGGCGTCGTCGTCGATGAAGAGGACGCTGGGCTTCAGGTTCTGGGTGTCCGGCAGGGCGCTCCCGTCGCCCCACGGGATGTCGCCTTGCGGACCCTCGGGGTGGCTGGCTGGGGTGGTCATCGACAATCTCCTGGACCCTGGGCGACGCTCAGAAACGATAGAATACGCCGCCCTTGATATCGCTGGCCGTGCCCACGTAGGAGCGGAACTGGCCCCAATCCAGGTTGAACTCCATCGACCAGGATGAATTGAACCGGTGCCCCACGCCGACCATGAGGCTCGGTGAGGTTTCCCGGTCGCTGCCGCGGAAGCGGTACTGCGATTCCCACCAGTTCAGCTCGATCCCGGCCACGGCATAGGAACCCCGGCGGCGCCCCTCCAGGTAGCGCAGGTAGTCGATGCCCACGCCCACCGCCTGGACCGTGGTGGTGGAGTTCAGGGAGGACAGGCTGAAGGATCCGCCGTCGATGCGGGTGTAGTCGATGCGGGGCCGCAGCTCGTTGCCGCCCTGGAGGTCGATCCCCCCGTGCACGCCCAGGGTGAAGCCGGTGCGCCCGTTCACGGCGCTGCGCAGATCGCTCTGGGGAAAAATCAAGCCGCCCTGGATGCCGGCCTCGGTCTCCTGGGCGGAGAGGGGCAGAATGGCCGCGGCAAAGCAAAGGGCTGGCAACAACGTCTTCATGCGCATCGAAACTCCTAGCCGAAGGTTATAGGGTACCATCAGGCGCAGAAAAAATGCCCGGCTGGGTGCCGGGCATTTTTGTTGCGCGTCTGGGGCCTATTCGGCCTCTTCCGAGCGGCGGCGCTCCTTGAGGCGGCCGGCCTTGCCCAGCTTCTCCCGGAGGAAGTACAGCTTGGCGCGCCGCACCTTGCCGCTGCGGAGAATCTCCAGATGGTCGATGGAGGGGCTGTGCAGCGGGAAGATGCGCTCCACCCCGACCCCGACGCTGATCTTGCGCACGGTGAAGGAGGTGCGCATGCCGCCGCCGCGGATGCTGATCACCACGCCCTGGTAGACCTGGATGCGCTCTTTCTCGCCTTCCTTGACCTTCACGTGGACCTTGACCGTGTCGCCCGGAGCGATCCTGGGCAGATCGGTGCGGACCATGCCGGCCTCGAGGCGGTCGATTACGTTTGTCATGACATCTCCTGTGGGGCCAGCGGTCCGGACACCAACAATGGCGGGACATGAAACCCGAGCCCTGATTGGGGGCCCTATAGTTTAACGGAAAGGGGCCTGAATGGAAGTCAAAGATTCCAGCCTTTCCATCCCTTCGGCTTGGCGCGGTCGCGGTCCTCGGGGTGTTCCGCCTGCCACGCGCACCACTGGTCGGCCCGGGGCAGGGCCGCCAGACGCCGGGCCAGGAAGGCCGCCCACAGCCCGGGACGCAGCCGCCGGGTCCGCTCCATGGCCTCGCGCAGGCGCCAGAGCCGGATCGCTTCGTGGTTCCCGCCCACCAGGACGGCCGGGGCCTCCAGGCCTTCGAACAGCGCCGGGCGGGTGAAATGGGGGTGGTCCAGCAGCCCGGTGGCGAAGCTGTCCGCCCCGGCCGAAGCCTCGTTGCCCAGCACCCCGGGCAGCCAACGGCAGACGGCGTCGATGAGGAAGAGGGCGGGCAGTTCCCCCCCGGACAGTACCGCCTCGCCCACGCTGAGCTCCTCGTCCACGTAGAGCTCCACCGCGCGCTGGTCCACGCCCTCGAAGCGGGTGCACACCAGGATCACCTGGTCCAGGGCGGCCAGTTCCAATACCTTGGCGTGGTCGAGGGCGGGCGCCGCGGGCGAGAAGTGGATCACCCGGCCCGCGCCCCGGCGCGGCAGGGAGGCCAGGGCGTCGCGCAGCACGTCCGGCCGCAGGACCATGCCCGGACCCCCGCCGAAGGGCGCCGCGTCCACGTGGCCGAAGGCGTTGCCGGCGAAGGGGCGGTAGCTGGAGGCCTCCAGCTCGTGCCCCAGCTCCCGGAACGCGCGGCCGGTGACGCCGACGCGGGCGGCGTCGAACAGTTCCGGGAAGAGAGTGAGCACGTCGAAGCGCATGGGTGCCTACCAATCAGAATAGTTTCATTCTTTACCAAGTAGGTTAGGTTCCGACCAGCCCTCGCCGTCTTCCTCGTCCGGGGCCTCGGCGACGCGGTAGGCCTCCGCGCTCCACGCCCCCAGATCCCTGAGCCGGCACCGCTCGGAGCAGAAGGGGCGGGCGGGGGCGGTTTCCCAGGAAACCGGTTTGCGGCAGACGGGGCAGGGGCGGACCAGCATGGGAACAGTCTACCAACCCTGGCCGCCTTCCTGCCTTGCCTACAAAGGCTTAAACAAATCTTAGTCAAAAACGGAAGATTTAGTTGACAGGGCTTCCCGCCGGCCTAAACTGGATGGACAAGGGTGGCCCGGGGTCATCCAGGACTCTTCACGGAGGCAGGCATGGGCAAGATCATCGGCATCGATTTGGGCACCACCAACAGTTGCGTGGCCATCATGGAGGGCGGCCAGCCCAAGGTCATTCCCAACGCGGAAGGTTCCAACACCACCCCCAGCGTGGTGGGCTTCAACCCCAAGACCAGTGAGCGCCTGGTGGGCGCCTCAGCCAAGCGCCAGGCGGTGGCCCAGCCCAAAAACACCGTGGCCTCCATCAAGCGGTTCATGGGCCTGCCCTTCAACGATTCGGACAAGGAGCAGCACCTGGTGCCCTACCTCGTGGAGCGCAGCGACAAGGGCAGCTGTGTCGTCAATATCATGGGCAAGCACTACACCCCCGAAGAAATCAGCGCCATGGTCCTGCTCAAGATGAAGGACAGCGCCGAGGCCTACCTGGGCGAAAAGGTCACCCAGGCCGTCATCACCGTCCCGGCCTACTTNNGCGCCAGGCCACCAAGGACGCCGGCTCCATCGCCGGGCTCGAGGTCATGCGCATCATCAACGAACCCACCGCGGCGGCCCTGGCCTACGGCCTGGACAAGAAGAAGGACGGCACCATCGCCGTGTTCGACTTCGGCGGCGGCACCTTCGACATCTCCATCCTGGAAGTGTCCGAGGGCGTGGTGGAAGTGAAGTCCACCAACGGCGATACCCAC
>PLUC01000145.1 GCA_003165415.1 Holophagaceae bacterium | reverse complement strand
ACATGCTGCACAACCCCAACAGTTCCATCGTGGACGGGCAGTTGACCAAGGTGCTGGACGGCAACCTGCTGAAGGTGGTGGCCTGGTACGACAACGAGTGGGGCTACTCCAACAAGGTGCTTGAAATGGTGCGGGTCCTGGCCAAGTAGGGATCCGTGCAGGTAGCCATCAACGGTCTTGGGCGCATCGGCCGCCAGCTTCTTCGCCAGCTCCAGCATGCCCCCGGGCTGGAACTGGTGGCCGTCAATGACTTGGCGGAACCCGCCTGCGTCGCCCACCTGGTGAAGCACGACAGCGTCCACGGCCGGGCGGATTTCGCCGTGGGCCACACGGACGACGCCCTCCTGCTGGAGGGGCGGCGGGTGCCCCTGTTCCGGGAGCCGGATCCGGCGGCCCTGCCCTTCGGCGCCCTGGGCGCGCGGGTGGTGCTGGAATGCACCGGGCGCTTCACCCGGCGGGAGCAGGCCGCCCGCCACCTGCGCGACGGTGTCGCCCGTGTCATCATCAGCGCCCCCAGCGCGGACGCGGACCTCACCGTGATCCTGGGGGTGAACGGGGAGCGCCTGGACGTCGATCCGCCCCCGGTCATCAGCGCCGCCTGCGCCACCAGCCACGCCCTGGCCATCCTGCTGGGGGTGCTGGACGGGCAGTTCGGCGTGCGTGCGGGCCTGGCCACGGCGGTGGAGAGCTTCGGCAACGACCAGCGCATCCTGGACCTGCCGCACCCGGATCTGCGCATGGCCCGGGCCGCCGCCATGAGCATGATCCCGGCCCCCAGCGGGGCCGCCGCCTGCCTGGGTCAGGCGCTGCCGGGCCTGGCCGGGGCCGTGCAGGTGCAGGCCATCCGCGTGCCCACCCCGGACGTGAGCCTGTTGGACCTGTCCGTCACCCTGGACCGGGACGCCGACCAGGACTCCGTGCTGGCGGCCTTCCGCGCAGCGGCGGAGCGCCTCCCCGGCCTCCTGGAAGTGCTGGACGAGCCCCTGGTGAGCGTGGACCTGCGCGGCAGCCGGGCCAGCTGCCTGCTGGATCGCTTCCTCACCCGGATCATGGCGCCCCGCTTCGTCAAGGTGTTCGGCTGGTACGACAATGAAGCCGCCTACGCCGCCCGGCTCAAGGACATGTGCGTCAGACTCTCGGGAGCAAGCCATTGATCGCCATCAACGGACTGGGACGGATCGGCCGGCTCGCGGTGCGGCGGATCGCCCTGACCCACCCCCACCGCCTGTGCGCCCTCAACGATCCCGCCGATCTGGCGACCGTGGTCCACCTGCTGCGGTTCGACTCGGTGCACGGCGACGACCATCCCCCGGTGGCCGGCATCCGCCGGGACGGCCAGGATTTCATCCGCATGCAGGGACACGAATTTCCCCTGTTCCACGAGACCGACCCGCTGCTGATCCCCTTCTCCCGGTGCGGCGCCCGGCTGGTGGTGGAGGCCTCGGGCAAGTTCACCGCCCGGGCCGCCGCCGCCCGCCACCTGCAGGGCGACGTGGCCCGGGTGATCATCTCCGCCCCCAGCCCCGACGCCGATTTCACCGTCATCCATCCGTTCAACGGCCACCTGCTGGACCCGGCCGCCCACCAGGTGATCTCCAACGCCAGCTGCACCGCCCACGCCACCGCGCCCATGCTGGACGTGCTGGAGCGGGCCTTCGGCTTCCAGGCGGCGGGCATGAGCACGGTCCACGTGGTGACCAACGACCAGCGCATCCTGGACAAAGGGCACAAAGACCCGCGCCGGGCCCGGTCCGCGTTCATGAGCATCATCCCCACCACCAGCAGCGCCTTCGGCGCCCTGCACAAGGCCATGCCCGGGCTGCCGGCGGGCTTCGACGGCTGGGCCCTGCGAGTGCCCTGCATGAGCGTGAACCTGGTGGACCTCACCGCCGTCCTGGACCGGGACACCACCCCCGGGGAGATCGCCGAGGCCTTCCAGGAAGCCGCCCGGGGCCGCCTGCGCGGCATCGTCGGCATCAGCCTGGACGAGCTGGTGAGCCACGACTTCATCGGCCGCGAAGAGAGCGTGGTCATGGACCTGCGGCTCACCCGGGTGGCCGGAGGCCGGCTGGTGAAGGTGTTCGGCTGGCACGACAACGAAGTGGGCTACGCGGCCCGGCTGTGCGACCTGGTGGAGGTCCTGGACTTCGACCCGGACACCCAGGTCCCGGCCCTCTGAGGGGCGCGGCCGTGCCCAGCCTGGGGACCTGCCTGCTGACCCTCCTCACCATGGTCTTGTTCGCGGCCAATTCCCTGCTGTGCCGGGCCGCCCTGCGCCGCACCGGCATCGACCCCGCCAGCTTCACCACCATCCGCATCCTCTGCGCGGCCCTGGCCACCTGGGCCCTGGTGGCCTGCCGCCGCTCCGGTGCCAGACGCTCCGGCGCCGGGCGTTCCGGCAGCTGGGCCTCGGCCCTGGCCCTGTTCGCCTATGCCGCCGCCTTCTCCTTCGCCTACCGCGCCCTCCAGGCCGGCATGGGCGCGCTGCTGCTGTTCCTGGCGGTGCAGGCCACCATGGTCCTCTGGGGCCTGCGCCGCGGAGAGCGCCTGGGCCTGGGCCAGACCGCGGGCCTGGCGCTGGCCCTGGGCGGGCTGGCGCTGCTGCTGAGCCCCGGCCTCTCGGCGCCGCCCCTGCCCGGCTCGCTGCTGATGCTGGGGTCCGGCGTGGCCTGGGGCATCTACTCCCTGCGCGGCATGGGCAGCGCCGACCCCGCGGGCGCCACCGCCGACAACTTCCTGCGGGCGGCGCCCATGGCCCTGGTGCTGTGCCTGGCCTGCCTGGGCCGGACGCGCCTGGACCCCGTGGGCTGCGCCTACGCCGCCCTGTCCGGAGCCGTGGCTTCAGGGCTGGGCTACGTGCTCTGGTACCGGGCCATGCGCGGCCTGCGGGCGGCCAGCGCAGCCAGCGTCCAGCTGAGCGTGCCAGTGCTCACCGCCCTGGCCGGAGTGGTGGTGCTGGGCGAGCCGCTCAGCCTGCGGCTGGGGCTGGCTGCAGCGGCCATCCTCGGCGGCATAGGGCTGGTGCTGCGGCGCGCGGGACCGGCCGGGCCTATCCCGAGTGAAATTTCCTAGAAAATAGCGGGCCCGACCCGCTCATCGCCCTGTTCGGATGTTCTGCCACCCACCTCACCACCGACCGCACCGTTCTGGGAGCCTCCCAATGAAAACCTTTACCTTCAAGAAAATGGACGCATTCGCCACCGCCACGTCCGGCGGCAACCCTGCAGCCGCTGTCTACCTGGACTCCATGGAGTCCATCACGGAACCGGAGATGCAGCAGATCGCCCGGGAGCTGAAAGGTTTCGTCAGCGAAGTCGGCTACATCGCTCGCATCGCTCCCGACGCTTTCAAAATCCGCTACTTCTCCTCCGAAAAGGAGGTCCAGTTCTGTGGGCATGCCACCATCGCCATCATGCATGATTTGGTTACCCAGGATCCAGGCCTGGCCTCGCTGGAACAAATCCTGCTGCAAACCAACAAGGGGGTCTTCGCCGCACCTTTCGGATACCTGGAAGACCCGGCCACCGGTTCCGGCAATGCGGCCCTGGGCTATCACCTCCAACGCAGGGGCCATTGGAACGGCACCCCCATCCGGCTGGAGCAGAACGCCGACCTCGAGAATCCGAACATCGTCCGGCTGAGTTCCATCGCCGATGCAAAGCATGGCATCCGCGTCATCTTCGGCGGAGGGGCGATTGTTCGGATCGAGGGCAGGTATTGTCTATAGGCGCAGCGGTCCTGTGGTGATGCGTGGGGTGCGCGGACGCTGGCGAGGCATGGCCTATGTCGCCGCCGCGGCCCTGCTGATCAGCTCTGCGGGGTTGTTCACATGGGTGGTGCCATTCTTCTCGGGACTGTGGTCTGGTACAACCTGACGGAGGGCGCCACTCTTGAAGGTCCATCATCGGAAGATCCGCTCGACGGGCAATCTGGCCCGGGAGGCCCATGACTTGGCCCCCCATCAGGAAACATCACGTGCCTTGCAAAGTAAATATTCTCTCCAATTTTCGATTCCAAAAAACCCTTTAGACCCGCTCGAACACCGTTGCTATCCCCTGCCCCAGCCCGATGCACATGGTGGCCAGGCCGGTCTGGTGGTTTCCGGCCCGCATCTGGTGCAGCAGGGTGGTGGTGATGCGCGCCCCGGAGCAGCCCAGGGGGTGGCCCAGGGCGATGGCGCCGCCGTTGAGGTTGACCTTGGCGTCCAGCTGGTCCAGCAGGCCCAGGTCCTTCAGCACCGGCAGGGACTGGGCGGCGAAGGCCTCGTTGAGCTCCCACAGCTCGATGTCCTGGAGCGTCATCGCGGCCCGGGCCAGGACCTTGTGCACGGCGGGGACCGGGCCGTAGCCCATCAGGGACGGGTCCACGCCGATGGTGGCCATGGCCCTGATCCGGGCCATGGGCGCGAGCCCCAGGGCCCTGGCCCGCTCCAGGGACATCACCAGCAGCGCGGAGGCCCCGTCGGACACCGCCGAGGAGTTGCCGGCGGTGATGGTGCCCCGCTTGGGATCGAACGCGGGCTTGAGGACCGCCAGGGCCTCCAGGCTGGCGTCCAGGCGGATGACCTCGTCCTGGTCGAACAGCGCCGAGAAGCCGTTCCCGCCGTGGCCTTCCACCGGCACGATCTCGGCCTTGAACCGGCCCTGGACCATGGCCTCGGCGGCCTTCCGATGGGAGCGCAGGGCGAACTGGTCCTGGGCTTCGCGGGTGATGGTGTGCAGCTTGGCCAGCACCTCGGCGGTGAGCGCCATCATGCCGGAGGCCTTGGCCACGTGCTTGCTCAGGGCGGGATTGGGGTCCACCCCGTGGGTCATGGGCAGGTGCCCCATGTGCTCCACCCCGCCCACCACGAACACCTCGCCGTTGCCGGTCATGATCGCCATGGCCGCGGCGTGCAGGGCCTGCATGGAGGAGCCGCAGAGCCGGTTCACGGTCTGGGCGCCGGCGGTGTGCGGGAGCGCGGTGAGCAGCGAGGCGAACCGGGCGACGTTGAAGCCCTGTTCCAGGGTCTGCTGCACGCAGCCCCAGATGACGTCCTCGATCTCGGCGGGGTCGACCTTGGGGTTGCGCTGGAGCAGCGCGGTGATCATGGCGGCCGAGAGGGTCTCGGCGCGGACGTTGCGGAACATGCCGCCCTTGGACCGGCCCATGGGCGAACGGACGGCATCGATGACGACAGCCTCTTGCATCGGTCACTTCTCCTCGTAGAACGTCGAGCCGGTTTGGGCGAGCTGGAGCATCTGGGCGGTGGGTTCGTAGAGCTGGCCCAGGGACCAGTGCTTCTCCGCGGTCCGGCACAGGGCCTGCAGGCCCGTGGCGTCCGCGTAGCGCAGGGCGCCGCCGCGGAACGGCGGGAAGCCAAGGCCGTAGACCAGGCCGATGTCCAGCTCCACGGGGGTGTTGACGATCCGGTCCTCCAGGCAGCGGGAGGACTCGATGATCATGGGCAGCATCATCCGGTCGACGATGTCCTGGTCGGTGACGGCCGCGGGGGCGCCCTGGCCCGCCAGGCCGGCCAGGATCTCCAGGGCCGCCGGGTCCGCCTCCTTCCGGGGTGCGCCCTTCTTGTCCGGCAAGTAGGCGTAGAACCCCTTGCCGTTCTTCTGGCCGAAGCGCTGCCGCTCGAACATGGCCTCGATGGCGGTCTTGCCGGCATGGCCCATGCGGTCCGGGTAGGCCCGGCCCATGACCGCGTCGGCGTGCCGGGCGGTGTCGATGCCCACCACGTCCAGGAGGTAGGCCGGTCCCATGGGCCAGCCGAAGCGCTCCATCACCTGGTCGATGCGGCGGAAGTCCACGCCCTCGTTCACCAGCAGGATGAAGCCGGCGAAGTAGGGAAACAGGATCCGGTTGATGAGGAAGCCGGGGCAGTCGTTGACGACGATGGGGGTCTTGCCCATGGCCAGGGCGTAGCCGACCACCGTGGCCACGGCGCGCTCGCTGGATCTGCGGCCGCGGATGACCTCCACCAGCGGCATCCTGGGCACGGGGTTGAAGAAGTGCATGCCGCAGAAGTTCTCCGGCCGCTTCAGGGCCTCGGCCAGGCGGGTGATGGAGATGGTGGAGGTGTTGCTGGCCAGGATCGCGTCCGGCCTCACCTGGCCTTCCAGCTCGGCCAGGACGGACTGCTTCACCTGCTCGTTCTCCACCACCGCTTCCACGGCCAGGTCGATGTCCCCGAAATCGCCGTAGCCCAGGGTCGGACGGATCCGGTTCAGCACCGCCGCCATGCCCGCCGGGGTCAGCCGGCCCTGCTCCACCCGCCGCACCAGCAGCTTGTCCGCCTCGGCCAGGCCCAGCTGGAGGGCCGGCTCCTGGATGTCCTTCATGACGATGGGGGTGCCCTTGAGCGCGGACTGGAAGGCGATGCCGCCGCCCATGATCCCCGCGCCCAGGACGGCCGCGGCCCGCACCGGGTTCCCGGCCCTGGCCACCTTCCGGGCGGCCTTGGCGACGGCGTGGTCGCCCAGGAAGATGCCCACCAGGTTGAAGGCGGTGGGGGTCCTGGCCATGCGGGCGAAGGCCGCGGCCTCGATGGCCAGCGCCGCGTCCCGGCCCAGGCCGGCGCCTTTCTGCATGGCCTCGATGGCCGCCACCGGGGCCGGGTAGTTCGGCCCGGCCTTGGCGGCCACGAACGCCTTGGCCCCTTCGAACGCCATCATCGACTCGGCGGCGTTGAGCTTGAGCGGGGAGACCTTCTCCAGCCGCCGGGCCCGCCAGTCCCGGCGCCCGGCCATGGCCTGGCCCAGCAGGTCCAGGGCCGCCGCCCGTACCTGGCCGGGGGCCACCACCGCGTCCACGATCCCCAGCTTGAACGCGGCGTCGGCGCCGTACTGCTCGCCGCTGGCGATCCACTCGATGGCGTTGTCGGCCCCGGCCAGGCGCGACAGCCGCACGGTGCCGCCCCAGCCCGGGAAGATGCCCAGCTTGGTTTCGGGCACGCCGATGCGGGTGTCGTCGGCCATGACCCGGTAGCTGGCGGCCAGGGCGAACTCCAGCCCGCCACCGAAGGCGAAGCCATTGATGGCGGCCACCGTGGGGAAGTCGAAGTCCTCGATGGAGGACAGGAGCTGGTCCACCTGCAGCAGCCAGCGGGTGAGCTGCTCCTCGGGGTACTTGAAGTAGGCGAGGAACTCGGTGACGTCCGCGCCCACCACGAAGCAGTCCTTGCCGCTGGTCACCAGCAGCCCGCGCACGCCGGGCTCCGCCTTGATCAGGGCCACCGCCTCGGTCAGCTCGGCCAAGGTGTCCCGGTTGAACTTGTTGACGGAATCCGCCTGCAGGTCGAGCCGCAGTTCGGCGACGCCGCCTTCCAGCATGGAACATTGCATGCACTTGCCTTCGAATCGCATGGGGCGGGCGCTCCTATGGGGGACTTGGGAGGTGGACCAGAAACCGTGGCGAGACGTTAGCACAGATGGGAAAAAAATGTCATTTCGATCTTGATGAAAGTTAAATTCATGGTCCTGGGATTTCCGAAATTCCCGTCCAGGTACGAAACCCATATAAAATGTGAGGGTTCCATCTGACCTGGAGGCCCCATGTCCCGCGCTCTGCCCTGGAGCAGACCGGGTTCCGGGACAGCGGCTTCCGCATGAACACCCTCACCCCGGGGTGGCACCACGTGGCCGCGGTGGGTTCAGGGGGGCGCACGGCGTTCTGCATGGACGGCCGCGCCGTGGGGGCCATCCCCTGGCAGTCCACCAGCAACGTCTACGCCATCGGTAACTTCCAGCTGGGCGGCCAGCCCTTCGGCACCCTCAGCGACGTGCGCGTCTACGCCACCGCCCTGACCGCGGCGCAGGTGGGCGCCATCGCCGACGGGACTGCGCCCTAGGGAATCAGGCGCCGCGCTGCATGGCTTGGCGTGCGGCCTGGACCATGAAAGCGCTTCGGCTCAAGCCATGGGCCTTGGCGTAATGGTCGATCCGCCGCAGGATCCCCTGAGGCGCGGTGATATTGGCTCGGATGAAGGGTTCCTCACCTGGCCCTTCCACCACCAGGAAGGCCAAGGCCCCCTCCGCGAATTCGTGGGCCATGGCATCTTCCAGACTCATGGGCTCGGGGATCGGGTCGCCATACTCCCGGTTCACCTCGATATGACCGACCAGGGCTTCCTGGGCCATGGCCTTGGCTTCATCCAGGGTGCTCCCGGCACTGATGCATCCCGGAAAATCCGGAAAGGACGCGCCGAAGTCCGAGTCCTGGTCCTTGTGGATGATGGCGATGTAGTTCCGCATGGGCTCACCTTTTGGGAAGGCCCGCCTGACGGCGGATGGAACGTTCGGTCCCGAACTGGCAAGTTTACGGCGCCGTCACAGAATCGTAATGCCCGCGTGATTAGAATCAAACAGCAAATTCGGAAGTCCATTCACGGGCCAGGATCCGTGGTGTCGAGCGGCAGCCGGAATGCCCCACCCCCCGAGGAGCGCTCATCATGTGTCATGCCATCCAGATCCAGGGGCTCAACAAGAGCTTCAAGGCGCATCAGGCGCTGAATGACGTGGATCTCTGCATCAGCGAGGGCGAAATGGTCGCCCTCATCGGCGCGTCCGGCTCGGGCAAATCGACCCTGCTCCGGCACGTGGCCGGATTCCTTCCCGGTGATTCCGGCAAGGTTTCCGTCTTCGGCCGCCAGGTCCAGGCCGGCGGCAGGCTCGCCGGGGATGTGCGCAGCATCCGCGCAGGCATCGGGTTCGTGTTCCAGCAATTCAACCTGGTCGGCCGGCTCTCGGTCATGACCAACGTCCTGATCGGCCGGCTCCACCACATGAGCCTGTGGCGCGGCCTGCTCATGCGCTTCTCCAGGACCGACCGCAGGAAGGCCCTGGAGGCTCTGCGGGCGGTGGGCATTGCGGAGAAGGCATGGGAACGGGCCGACATGCTCTCCGGCGGCCAGCAGCAGCGCGCAGCCATCGCCCGCTGCCTGGTGCAGGGCGCCAACGTCATTCTTTCGGACGAGCCCATCGCCTCCCTGGACCCGGAAGCCTCGCGCAACGTGATGGAACTCCTGGCGAACTGCAACACGGAACGCGGCTGCACCGTGGTGGTCTCCCTCCACCAGGTGGATTTCGCCTTGCGCTATTGTCCGCGCACGGTGGCGCTGAACCATGGCCGGGTGGTGTACGACGGCCCCTCGGCCGCGCTCACGCCACAGATGCTCTCCGAACTCTACGGCTCCGACGTGGAAGATCTCTTCGGCGGTGTGCAGGCCGGCCCGCCCGAACCGCGGCGCATGTTCCCGAGCCTGGCCGCCGTCGATTTCTGAACCCGATTCCATTCCATCCAACACGAAAGCAGGAGGCTCCATGTTTCGCACACGCCTGTTCGCGGCCCTCGCGGCGCTCACGCTGTTCACCGGCGCCGCCCGGTCCGCTGAAGTCAAGGAACTCAACTTCGGCATCATCGCCACGGAGAACGCCGGCGCCATGAAGCAGATGTGGGAGCCCTTCCTGGAGGACATGGGCAAGGCCGCCGGCGTGAAGGTCAACGGCTTCTATGCCACCGACTACACGGGGATCATCGAGGCCCAGCGCTTCAACAAGATCCAGATCGCCTGGTATGGCAACAAGTCGGCCATCGACGCCGTGGACCGCGCGGGCGGCGAAGTCTTCGCCCAGTTCATCGACCTGGACGGCACCCCCGGCTACTACTCCTACATCATCACCCACAAGGACAGCGGGATCCTGACCCTCGACCAGGTGCTGAAGAACGGCAAAGCCTACAGCTTCGGCTACGGCGATCCCCAATCCACCTCCGGCACCCTGGTGCCCGGGTATTACGTCTTCGCCAAGAACCACCTGGACCCCAGGACGCACTTCCGGGTCATGCGCATCTCCAACCATGAGGGCAATTTCCTGGCCGTCCTGAACCGGCAGGTGGACGTGGCCACCTGCAACAGCGAACTGACCGAGAAGATGAAGGAAACCGCCCCGGACAAGCTGGCCCAGATCCGCATCCTCTGGACCTCGCCCCTGATCCCCCGCGATCCGCTGGTCTGGCGCAAGGACCTGCCCGCGGACCTCAAGGCCCGGATCCAGAATTTCGTGGTCAGCTACGGCAAGACCCCGCGGGAGAAGCTGATCCTCAAGAACATGTACCGGCTCTCCGGCTTCAGGGCCTCCACCGACGCCCAGCTCATCTCCACCCGCCAGCTCGAACTCGCCAGGGACCGCGCCAAGTTCCTCAACGATGAGCATATGAGCGACACGGACAAGAGGGCCCGCGTGGCCGAGATCGACACCAGGCTGGCCGCCCTTGAC
This sequence comes from Holophagaceae bacterium, assembly GCA_003165415.1. Lineage (GTDB taxonomy): Bacteria > Acidobacteriota > Holophagae > Holophagales > Holophagaceae > Mesoterricola. The sequence goes on along the minus strand of PLUC01000145.1, from coordinate 15,036 downwards.
AAGCAGTTGAAATAGTTTCCGGCGTGAACACTGACCTGCAGAAACTCAGGGACGCTCCGCGTCCGCCCAAGTCAAGCCTCCTGAGGGCACTCTCCTGGGGACTCTTCGGCATGCTGCTGGTCTGGTCCTGGCACGGCGCGGAGATCCATCCCCTGGCCCTGATCCACGACTCCGGCAACATGGCGGTACTCCTCAAGGATTTCTTTCCTCCTGACTTCCATGACTGGAGGATCTACCTCAGCGAGATGATCGTAACCATGCACATCGCCATCTGGGGCACGGTGCTGGCCGTCATCTGCGCGGTCCCTTTCGGCATCCTGTCCTCGTCCAACCTGGTGCCGCGCTGGGTCTACCAGCCCGTGCGCCGGGTCATGGACGCCTGCCGGGCCATCAACGAGATGGTCTTCGCCATGCTCTTCATCGTGGCCGTCGGGCTGGGGCCCTTCGCCGGGGTGCTGGCCCTCTGGGTGCATACCACGGGCGTGCTGGCCAAGCTCTTCTCCGAGGCCGTGGAGGCCATCGACCCCCGCCCGGTGGAAGGGGTGCGCGGCACGGGGGCCAACGCCCTGGAGGAGATCCTCTATGGGGTCATCCCCCAGGTGCTGCCGCTATGGATCTCCTATACCCTCTACCGCTTCGAATCCAACGTGCGCTCGGCGGCGGTGGTGGGCATGGTGGGGGCCGGGGGCATCGGTGTCATCCTTACCGACGTCGTCCGCAGCTTCGCCTACGCGGAGGTCTGCGCCCTGCTCATCATCCTCGTCCTCACCGTGACCCTCATCGATCTGATCTCCGCCCGCATCCGCAGGTGGGCCATCTGAACCCCCCACACCAGGAGCCTACTGAACCATGGAGCATGTGCACCTCAACGGCGTAACCTACCGCGGCCCCCGGGTCCCCGTGGTGGTGGTCTGTATCGATGGCGGCGATCCGGCCTACCTGGACCAGGGCCTGGCGGAAGGCCTCCTCCCCACCATCGCGCGGTTCCAAAGGGAGGGCTTCGGCGCGGTGGCGCAAGGGACCATGCCCAGCTTCACCTGCCCGAACAATATTTCCATCATCACCGGCGCCCCGCCCGCCGTGCACGGCATCTCCGGCAATTTCTACCTCAACGAAGCCGGGGAGGCCGTGGTCATGACCGGCCCGGAACTGATGCGAAGCCGCACCATCCTGGCCCAGTTCGCGGACGCCGGGGCGAGCGTGGTGTCCATCACCGCCAAGGACAAGCTGCGCCGCCAACTGGGCAAGGACCTGGACCTCGCCCGCGGCAGCGTGAGCTTCTCCGCTGAATTCGCCGACCAGTGCACCCTGGCGGAGAACGGCATCGAGAACGTGCTGGACCTGGCCGGCATGGCCCAGCCGGACATGTACTCCGGGGAGCTTTCCCTCTTCGTGCTCGAGGCCGGGATCCAGTTGCTCCAGCGGCGCCGCCCGGATCTCATGTACCTGTCCCTGACCGACTACATCCAGCACAAGCACGCCCCCGGCGCCCCGGCCGCCAACGCATTCTATGCCAGCCTGGACGCTTGTTTCGGCCGCATCGAGGCCCTGGGGGCCGTGGTGGCGCTCATCGCCGATCACGGCATGAACGACAAGAGTCTCGTGGACGGCCGGCCCAAGGTCATCTTCCTCCAGGATCTCCTGGACCGGGAGTTCGGAGTGGGCGACACCCGGGTCATCTGCCCCATCACCGACGCCTTCGTGCGCCACCACGGCGCCCTGGGGGGCTTCGTGCGGGTGTGGTGCCGCGGCGGCAAGGCCACGCCCAAGGCGATCATCGCCCTGGCCGGACAGCTGCCCGGCGTGGAGCTGGCGCTGGACCGCGAGGAAACCTGCCGCCGCTTCCAGCTGCCGCCGGACCGGGAAGGGGACGTGGCCGTCCTGGCCGATGCCCGCACCGTCATCGGCGCGGGGGAGGCCGACCACGACCTCGCCCAGCTCGCCGGCCATCGCCTGCGCAGCCACGGGGGGCTCTCCGAGGCCCGGGTGCCCTTCATCCTGAACCGCCCGCTCAGTGCCGAATACCGGGACCGCGCGGCGGCCGGGCTCAGCAGCCACCAGATTTTCGAATATGCCCTCAACGCCGTGGAGGCCTAGGATGGAGCTGCCCGCAACCGGCCGCCTGGCCGTGTATGATGCCCCGAACGCGCCCTTCCGCCTGGTCAGCCTGCCCCTGCGGGCGCCCGGACCGGGCGAGACGCTGGTGCGCATCCGCATGTCCACCATCTGCCGCTCGGATATCCATTCCTACCAGGGGCGCCGGCCGAACCCCTGCCCGGGCGTGCTGGGTCACGAGATCATCGGCGAGATCGTCGCCCTGGGCGAGGGGATCACGGTGGACATGCGCGGAGCGCCCCTGTCCCCGGGCGACCGCGTCACCTGGAGCGAGTACTTCATTCCGGGCCCCAACTACTTCTCCGAGGTGCTGGACCTGCCCCAGAAATCGCCCGGGGTGGACAAGTACGGGCACATGGCCATGGACGCGCCGCCGCACCACCACGGCGGCTTCGGGGAATACTGCTACATCCTGCCCCGGTCCTGGATCCTGCGCCTGCCCGAATGCTTGAGCGACGAGGAGGCCACGCCCATCAACTGCGGGGTGGCCACCATGGTGGCCGTGACCGAAGCGGCCTCCATCCGGCTGGGGCACCGGGTGGTGGTGCAGGGCCTGGGCCTGCTGGGCCTCTACGGCGCCGCCATCGCCAAGGCCCGGGGCGCCTCCCTGGTCATCGGCTTCGACGGGGTGCCCGAACGCAGGGCCCTCTCCAGCCGCTTCGGCGTCGACCTGGCCCTGGACCCATCGGGGGACCCGGCGTCGCTGGTGCGCCAGGTGCGCGCCGAATGCGGCCCCGAGGGGCCGGATGCGGTCATCGAGGTCTGCGGCGCCCCTGAAGCGATCCCCCTCGGGCTCGAGCTGCTGCGTCCGGGCGGCACCTATGTGCTGGGCGGCGTGGTGAATCCGCGATCCATGGTGGAGCTGGACGCCAACCTTCTGCTCCGGAAGCTGCTCACCCTGCGCGGCGTCCACAACTACCATCCGCGCAACCTGGTCGAGGCCCTGGACTTCGTCGTGGCCAACCGGACGCGATACCCCTTCGGTGAACTGGTGGACGGCAAATATCCCCTGGCCCAGGTTGGCCAGGCCATGGCTGACGCGGCGGCGCGCCGCGTCCTCCGCGCCGCCATCGTGCCCGGCCTGGCCGTACATTGAATCAAAGGAGCCTGGATATGGAATTCCGCAACGAGGCCATGCGCATCGGCGGCCAACGCGTCCATCGCGATCGGGTCATCGAGGTCCTGAACCCCTACACCGGGACCTGCGTGGGCACCGTGCCCAGCGCGGGCGTGGACGATGTGCGGCGCGCCATCCAGACCGCCAGCGCCTTCAAGCCCCGGCTCTCCCGCTACGAGCGCCACCGCATCCTGCTGAAGGCCGCGGAACTGGTGGTCGCCCGCACCGAGGAGATCAGCCTGCTCATCACGGCCGAGGCCGGCCTGTGCCGGAAGGACAGCCGGTACGAGGCCGGCCGCGTCCGGGACGTGCTCGTCTTCGGGGCCCAGGCCGCCCTCGTGGACGACGGGCAGATCTTTTCCTGCGACATCACCCCGCACGGCCGCGATCGCCGGGTCTACACCCAGCGGGACCCACTCCTGGGCGTCATCACGGCCATCACCCCCTTCAACCATCCCATGAACCAAGTGGCGCACAAGGTGGTGCCCTCCATCGCCACCAACAACCGCATGGTGCTCAAGCCCTCGGAGAAGACGCCCCTGTCGGCGCTGCTCCTGGCCGACATCCTCTACGAGGCCGGGCTTCCCCCGGAAATGTTCCAGGTGGTCACGGGCGATCCCGCCGAGATCGCCGACGAGCTCCTCACCAACCCGGAGGTGGACCTCGTCACCTTCACGGGCGGCGCGCCCATCGGCAAGGCCATCGCCGCCCGGATCGGATACCGGCGCGCGGTCCTGGAGCTGGGGGGGAACGATCCGCTCATCGTCCTGGACGACGCCGATCTGGACGAGGCATCCACCCTCGCCGCCACCGGCGCCTACAAGAATTCCGGCCAGCGCTGCACAGCCGTGAAACGCATCCTCGTCCAGGAGCCCATCGCCGACCGGTTCGTTGAACTCCTGGTGGAAAAGACCAGGGCCTGGCGGTACGGGGATCCCATGGACGAGACCATGGACATGGGCACGGTCATCGACGAGGCCGCGGCGAAGCTCTTCGAGGCGCGGGTGGACGAAGCCGTGGGCGGGGCCGCGCGGCTGCTGCTCGGCAATGAGCGGCGGGGTGCCCTCTACGCCCCCACGGTGGTGGACCACGTGCAGCCCGGCATGACCCTGGTGCGCGAGGAGACCTTCGGCCCGGTGGCACCGGTGATCCGCTTCCGCACCCTGGACGAAGCCATAACCATTGCCAACGGCACGGCCTTCGGCCTCTCCTCCGGCGTGTGCACCAACCGCCTGGACGTGGTGGCCCGGCTGGTGGGGGAACTCCACGTGGGCAGCGTCAACGTGCGCGAGGTCCCCGGCTACCGCCTGGAGCTCACCCCCTTCGGGGGCATCAAGGACTCCGGTCTGGGCTACAAGGAAGGCGTGCTGGAGGCCATGAAGAGCTTCACCAACCTGAAGTCCTACTCCCTGCCCTGGCCGCGGGTGTGACCCTGGCGGAGGTCTAGCATTTCCCTCACTGGATTGCGCAGTCCCACCTTTCCACCCCCGTGAGCCGCTCCAGCACCGCCCCCACCACGGCCGGCCCCGGCTCGCCCCAGGTGCGCACCTGGGCCCGCCCGGCCCTGGCCAGATGCACCACATGCACCGACGCCCCCCCGGGGAAATCCGGGTGGCAGGCCAGCGGCCTGGCCAGACTCTCCAGATCCAGACCGTCCAGCCAGCTCTCCGGCAGCGACGCCACCCGCGCCCCCGGCACCAGCGCCCCCACCTCCCGGGGCTGGACCAGCACCAGGTGCCGACGGCCGCCCTCCTGGCCCTGCCAGGACAGGAACGGCGGCAGATCCCCGAAGCCGATGCCCCCCTTGCGCAGCTCCGGCCAGGCCCGCAACTCCCGGACCCCGGCGGCGTCGGCGGCGGCCATGGCCAGGCGGGCCAGATCCGGCTGTTCCGGAGGGAGCCAGGGGGCGATGGGCGTGAATGAAGGTGACTCCATGGGTCGATTATAGATAGGCTTTGAGCATGACATCCTCCCCCTGTCCCCTGGTGGCAACCGGTCAGCAGATCGGTGCGGGTTGGACCCCGGCCCTGTCCGTGGTGAAGGCCCTGGCGGCCTTGGCCGAGGCCCGGCGCCTGGGGGGCAAGGCCGTCTATTGGCTGGCCGACGAGGACCACGACCGGCTGGAGGTGGCGGCCACCGTGGGCTTCCAGGGCGAGCGCCTGGTCCGCCACCGGTTCCGCTTCCAGGCCCCGGAAGCCACCGCCGCCGGCTGGTTGCCCTGGACCGCAGCCCAGCAGCGGGAGGCCGAAGCCCTGTGGGGCGGGTTGCCCGAACCCCGGGCCCCGACCCTGCGCGGCCACGCCCTGGCCCTGGGCGCGCCCCTGTGGCGGCGCGGCCTCACCCCCTTCTCCCCCACCGATCCGGCCGCGCGCGGGCCCATCCAAGGCGAACTGGAGCGCTGGCGCGCCCTGGGCCTGGAGCGGGATCTCGTCCGCCAGGCGGAACGCCTGGAGCAGGCCGGCATCCCGCTCCCGCTGGATCCCCGGGAGCAGGCCGCGTGGTTCTCCCTGGATCCCGCCAGCGGGCTCCGGCGCCGGCTGGAACCCGGGGACCCGTGTCCCCGGCACTGTTGGCTCAGCCCCGGCGCCGCCCTGCGCCCGCTGATGCAGTCGCTGCTGCTCCCGGAACTGGCCGCCGCGGTGCTGGGCCCGGCGGAGAGAGCCTACTGGCGCCTGACCGAGCCGCTCTGGGAACGGGTGGGGCTGACCTCCCCCCGCATCGTCGACCGCCCCTCGGTCTTCGTCCTGCCCCGGGGGCTGGCCCTCACCGCCGGGCAGCTGGAAGCCCTGCGCCATTCCCGGTGGGAGGCCTTCTCCTCTGATCCCGGGTCCCTGCCCAGCGCGGCGCTGTCCGGCCTGCGCCCCGACCCCGGGTGGGACCCCGCCCTGGCCCAGCGCTTCACCCGCGAGTTGTCCCGCGCCACCCAGCGCCTGCTGAAGCTGGACCGCCGCCTGCTGCGGGACCTGGCCGCCCGCGCCCTGGGCCGGGACCCGGAGCGGGTGCGCCAGTTCCTGTTCCCCCTGGGCAGGCCCCAGGAACGGGTCCTCCCCGGCCTGTTCTGGCTGCGGGACGAGGAACTCCTGGACCGGATGGAAGCCAGTCTCGGCAAGGGGTCCAGGCTGGTCCTGCTGGAGCAAAAATGAACGGAAACCTCGACCTCCTCGTCCTCGGCGCCCACCCGGACGACGCTGAGGTGCACGTGGGCGGCATCCTCGCCCTGGCGGCCCGGAACGGCCTGGACGCCGGCATCCTGGACCTCACCTCCGGCGACCTGGGCACCCGCGGCAGCGCCGCCTCCCGCCGGGCCGAGGCCATGGCGGCCGCGGCCATCCTGGGGGTGCGGCGGATCATCCTCGACCTGCCCGACGCCCGCTTCGACGAAGGCGAGCCCAACCGGCTCACGGTCATGGCCCAGATCCGCGAACTCAGGCCCGAAGTGCTCATCCTGCCCGCCCCCGAGGACCGGCACCCCGACCACCGGCGGGCGTTCCGCCTGGCCCGGGAAGCGGCGTACTACGCCGGACTGAAGAACTATCCCTGCCCCCCTCCCTGCATAGCTGAGCCCTGGCGGCCCAAGGCGGTGGCCTGGGTTGGCGGCGAGACCCCCGGCGCGCCGGACCTGGTGGTGGACGTGAGCGCGGCCTGGACCCAGCGCATGGCCGCCTTCGACGCCTTCGGCAGCCAGTTCGCGGCCGACCCGGCCCTGCCCCCCACCCGCATCTCCAACCCGGCCTTCCGGCGCGGGGTGGAAGGCCGGGCCATGCACTGGGGCTCGCTCATCCTGGTCCCCTGGGCCGAGGCGCTCTGGACCGAGAAGCCGGTTCCCCCCGCGCTCCTGGCCTTCCTGGGCCGGCTTTCGTGAACCGATTCGAAGCGGGCTGGCTGGAGGCGGTGCGCCGCGCGGGCGACGGCATCCGCGGCAAGCGGGTCCTGGTCGCCTGTTCCGGCGGCGGCGACTCGGTGGCGCTGCTGGCCTTCCTCTGGGCGGTGCGCCGGAGCCTGGGGCTGGAGCTGATGGTGGCCCACGCCCACCACGGGCTGCGGCCCGAGGCGGAGCAGGAGGCGGAACTGGTGCGCAGGCTGTGCCGGACCGCGGACCTGGACCTGGTGGAAGCCCGGCTGGAAGTGCGGGCCCACGCCCGGGCGGCGGGCCTGGGCCTGGAGACCGCCGCCCGGGAACTGCGCTGGGCCTGGCTGCGGGCCGTGGCTGAATCCGAGGGGGCCGCGGCGGTGGCCACCGGGCACACCCTGGACGACCACACCGAAACCGTCCTGCTGCGCCTGGCCCGGGGCGGCGGCGCCGGCTGCCTGACTCCCCTGCCCCGGGTCCAGGGCCTGCGCTGGTCGCCCCTGGTGGGGGCCCGGCGGGCCGAGCTCAGGGCCTACCTCGTCCAGAAGCGCATCCCCTGGCTGGAGGACGCCTCCAACCAGGAGCCCTTCACCCCCCGCAACCGCTGGCGCCAGTTGCTGGAGCCCATGCGCGCCGAGGCCCCGGCCCTGGACCGGCACCTCTGGGAGACCCACCTCCAGGTGGCCGAGCTGGCCGGGTTCCGGGACCGGCAGGTGGAGGCGTGGCGGGGCGCCCGCTGGGACCTGGCGCTGGAGCCGCGCCCAGTCCTGCTGCTGGGGCGGAACTGGGAGGAGCCGGAGCTGCGCTGGACCCTGGAGGCGGCCTGCAGGGCCTGCGGCTGGCCCCGGGAACCGGAGCTGCTGCGCGATTTGGCGGCGTGGATGCTGCCTCACCTGCGCAGGAAACCTGGGAAGCAAAAGACTTGGGGTGGGTGGCAGCTGGAGGGGGCGATTGAAAAAACCGGCACCCCGGCCCATAGCGCGCGGGCGGGCCAGGGGCTACTATTGCCTTGGGCTCTGCTCAGGCTGGGCGGCCCATGAACGTGATCAAACCACCCAAAGTTAGGAATCTCATCGCCCGGACCGGTTAGACTGGATGGTTAGGGGACATTTCCCCCTGGAGGCACCTTGAATTCGATGATGAAGAGCGCGCTGGTCTGGATCGGGATCATCCTGCTGGTCCTATTGGCGCTCAAGCAGATTCCCCAGAACTCCAAAGTGAACGAGATCGCATTCTCAACTTTCTACACCGAGGGCGTCGAAGGCAAATACAAGAGCGTCACCCTCACCGGCCAGGACGTGGAAGGCATCTACAAGTCGCCCATCAAGGGGCCCAAGGGCGAGCAGATCGACCACTTCAAGACCATAGCCCCGCCCATGCAGGATCTGGGCAAGTCGATCCTCAGCTGGAAGCAGGAAGGCCAACTGGACGAGTTCAAGGCGGCCAAGCCCAGCGAGAACAACTTCATGTACATGCTGGTGTTCTGGGGCCCCCTCCTGGTCTTCGTGGTGCTCTGGTTCGTGTTCATGCGCCAGGCCCAGATGGGCGGCAACAAGGCCCTCAGCTTCGGCAAGGCCCGTGCGAGGGGCCTCAACACCTCTGCCCGGCGGGTGACCTTCTCCGACGTGGCCGGCTGCGACGAGGCCAAGGAGGAGCTGCAGGAGATCGTGGAGTTCCTGAAGGACCCCGCCAAGTTCGTCAAGCTGGGCGGCAAGATCCCCAAGGGCGTCCTGCTCATGGGGCCTCCGGGCACCGGCAAGACCCTCCTGGCCCGGGCGATTTCGGGCGAGGCCAAGGTGCAGTTCTTCTCCATCTCAGGCTCCGACTTCGTGGAGATGTTCGTGGGCGTGGGCGCCTCGCGCGTGCGTGACCTGTTCGAGCAGGGCAAGAAGAATGCCCCCTGCANNCGCGAGCAGACCCTCAACCAGCTCCTGGTGGAGATGGACGGGTTCGAAGGCAACGAAGGGGTGATCCTCATCGCCGCCACCAACCGCCCCGACGTCCTGGATCCCGCCCTGCTCCGCCCCGGCCGGTTCGACCGCCGGGTGGTGGTGGACCGCCCCGACCTCAAGGGCCGGTTCGAGATCCTCAAGGTGCACACCGCCGACAAGATCCCCCTCTCCCCCGACGTGGACCTGGAAGTCATCGCGAGGGGCACCCCCGGCTTCGCCGGCGCCGACCTGGCCAACCTGTGCAACGAAGCCGCCCTGTACGCCGCCCGCACCAGCAAGAAATGGGTCGAGATGATCGACTTCGAGCAGGCCAAGGACAAGGTCTTCATGGGCACCGAGCGCAAGAGCATGGTCATGACCGACGAGGACAAGCGCGACACCGCCTACCACGAGGCGGGGCACGCGGTGGTGGCCGCCAGCATCCCCGGGGCCGACCCGGTGCACAAGGTCACCATCATCCCCCGGGGCCGGGCCCTGGGCGTCACCTGGCAGCTGCCCGAACGGGACCGCTACTCCGCCACCCGCGAGCACATGGAAGGGGAGATCGCCATCCTCATGGGCGGCCGGGTGGCCGAGGAGACTTTCTTCGACCGGGTCTCCACCGGCGCCTCCAATGACATCGAGCGCTCCACCTCCATCGCCCGGCGCATGGTCTGCGACTATGGCATGAGCGAGAAGCTGGGTCCCCTCAGCTTCGGCCAGGGCGAGCACGAGATCTTCCTGGGCAAGGATTTCAGCCAGCGCCGAGACTTCTCCGACGACACCGCCCGGGTCATCGACGCCGAGGTGCACGACATCGTCATGCGCAACTACCACCGCGCCAAGTCCATCATCCAGGAGAAGCGGGAGATCCTCTCCTGCCTGGCCGAGGCCCTGCTGGTGCGGGAGACCTTGGACGCCAACGACGTGGTCCTGCTCATGAAGGGCCAGATCCTGCCGCCCAAGCCCGCCACCGTCGAGCCCCCGGTGCACAAGGCCGACACCCCTCCCGATTCCGCCGGCCTCAACCCCGCCCTCAGCCCCGCATGATCGCCAGCCCGACCCGGCATGGGCTCTGGCGGACCGGGCTCGGTCCCGTGCCGCTCACCGCCCCGCTGGTGCTTGGGATCCTGAACATCACCCCGGACTCCATGAGCGACGGCGGCCGGTTCCTGGAACCCTGCGCCGCCCTGGCCCACGCCCTCGACCTGGTGGGCCAGGGCGCCGCCGTCCTGGACCTGGGGGCGGAGAGCACCCGCCCGGGCGCGGCTCCGGTCACCCCCGAGCAGGAATGGGCCCGGCTGGAACCGGTGCTGGCCGGCCTGCGCGATGCCCTGCCCCGGGTCCCCCTGAGCCTGGACACCCGCCACCCCCTGGTGGCCGCCCGCGGGCTGCGGGCCGGCGCGGCGATCATCAACGACGTCACCGGCTTCCGGGATCCGGAACTGCTGGCTCTGGCCGCCGGGGGCGCCTGCGGCCTCATCGCCATGCGCAGCTCGATGCGCGCCGGAACCCTTCACATGCCCCCCTACGGCGAGCCCGCACCGGACCAGCCCGAAGCCTGCATGAGGGAGTTGGCCGAAGTGCGGGACCGGCTCCTGCTCGCCGGCGTCGCCGCGGAGCGGATCCTGCTGGACCCCGGCTTCGGCTTCGGCACCTCCTACGCCGGCGACCTGGCTCTCTGGAACGCGCTGCCCGGCCTGCCCGCGGCCCTGGACTGGCCGGTGGAGCGCTTCTGCATCGGCATCTCGCGCAAGCGGTTCCTGGCCTGGCGCGCCGGCAGCCCCGACCTGCCCCCCGCTAGCCGGGACGCCCTCACCGCCCAGGCCCAGCGGGAGGCCATGGCCATGGGCTACCGGGTCTTCCGCAGCCACTGCGGGTGACAAATGTTTAGGGGCCGTTGCGAAATAACCTGTGCATTTCAGGTTATTTTGCTACGGCCCCCAGGTAAACGCAGGCGTTGACCTGGATCTAAGGACTTTATGCCGGGGCCGCAACGACCTGTTCCGGTTAATTCTAGACGACGGCGCAATTGAAGCGGCATAATGACGGGATTTGCCAACCCCCAAGGGTCACCATGGAATTGAGCTATTTCGGAACGGACGGGATTCGCGGACGGGCATTCGAGCCGCCCCTGACCCTGGAGGAAGTGGGCCGCTGGGGCCAGGCCTGGGCCCAGGTGGCCCGCGCCCGGGGCATCGAGGAGCTGGTCATCGGCTGGGATCCCCGGCTCAGTTCCGAACCCATGGCCCGGGCCTTCGTGGCCGGACTGGGCGGCCAGCTGCGCCTGTGCGTGCTGGGCCTGGTGCCCACCCCGGCCGTGGCCTACGCCGCCGCCACCCGGCCACTGGCCTGGGGCCTGGTGCTCAGCGCCAGCCACAACCCGCCCGAGGACAATGGCATCAAGGGCTTCGACGGCCGGGGGGAAAAGCTGCCGGAAGAGGATGAGGCCGCCCTGGAGGCGGCTTTCCAGGCCCTGCCCGCCCGCGCCGCCCCCACGCCGGAACTGCCGGTCCAGAGCGCCGCCGCCGAAGCGTACCTGAACCACCTGGGCGGGCTGGATCTGCCCACGGGCTTCGGCCTGGTGGTGGATTGCGCCCACGGCGCCACCGCGCCCTGGGCCCCGCGCCTGTTCCGGGGCCCGGACGTCCACTGGCTGGGGGTTCCGGCCGACGGCGCCCGGATCAACCTGGGCGTCGGCTCCACCCACATCGACCAGCTGGCGGCCAGGGTCACCGCCCAGGGCGCCGCCGCCGGCATCGCCTTCGACGGCGACGGGGACCGCTGCCTCATGGTGGACCACCAGGGCGTCCTGGTGGACGGGGACCAGCTGCTCTGGCTGCTGGCCCAGGACCTGCACCACGGCGGCCAGCCCCTGCCCGGGGTGGTGGGCACGGTCATGAGCAACGGCGGCCTGGAGGAGGCCCTGGCCGGCCTGGGCATCCCCTTCGTGCGGACCCCGGTGGGCGACAAGCACATGCTGCGGGAGCTGGGCCGTCGCGGCTGGGACCTGGCCGCGGAGGCCTCCGGCCACATCGTGCAGAAGCACGTGGGGCCCTCCGGGGACGGCATGGCCACCGCCTTGGCCGCCCTGGTCGCCCTGCTCCGCCGCGGCGCCGCCGAGCGCTGGTCCTGGCGGTTCCGGCCCTGGCCCCTGCGCCTGGTGAACATCCTGGCCGGCGACCGCCGGCCGGTGGAGGCCTGCCCGCGCCTGGTGGAAGCCATCCAGGACCTGGAGGCCCGCCACGGTGCGGCCCTGCGCATGGTGATCCGGTGGTCCGGCACCGAACCCAAGCTGCGGCTCATGGTGGAAGCCAGGGAAACCGGCCTCATGAACCGGGCCCTGGAGTCCCTGGAACTTGCAGCCCGGGCCGATCTCGCGGTGAATTAGTGCTAGCCTAGTGTCCAATCCTCTTTCCCGTTCCAGGAGTCTCCCGTGCCCGCTCGCCTCGGCGTGAACATCGACCATGTGGCAACCCTGAGACAGGCCCGCGGCACCCACGAGCCCGAACCGGTGGCCGCAGCCCTTCTGGCCCAGAGCGCGGGCGCCCACGGGATCACCATCCACCTGCGCGCCGACCGGCGCCACATCCAGGAACGGGATGCGCGCCTGCTCAAGGAGATCCTGGCCATCCCCCTGAACATCGAGAGCGCCGCCACCGCCGACGGCCTGGAGGCCGTGGTGCCGGTGAAGCCGGCCTGGGTGACCCTGGTGCCGGAGACCCGGGAGGAGCCCACCACCCAGGGCGGGCTGGACGTGCTCTTCCTCCACGCCCACCTGCGCCAGATCATCCGCGAACTGCACGCCTCCCAGATCCGGGTGAGCCTGTTCGTGGACCCCCAGGCCGAGCAGGTGAAGATGGCCGCCAAGCTGGAGGCGGACGCCGTGGAGCTCAACACCGGCGTCTACGCCGACCTCGCGCCCGGGACCGACCCCGCCACCGAGCTGGCCCGCCTGCGCGAATCGGCCCGGCTCGGCTCCCGGCTGGGCATGAAGATCCTGGCCGGGCACGGGCTCAACCTGCAGAACGTGGGCCTCATCGCCGTCATCCCCGAGGTGGAGGAGCTGAACATCGGCCACAGCATCGTCGGCCGGGCCGTCCTGGTGGGCATGGAGCGGGCGGTGCGGGAGATGCTCGCGCTCACCAACGAAGGCATGGCATGAACCGTCCCGGAGGGAGCCGCTGATGTCGACCCTCCGCGGCAAGCTGCAGAGCATCTCCCTGGTGGATGTGCTGCAGCTGCTCCATGCGAACCGGAAGACCGGCGAGCTGCTGGTCACCCGGGGCAAGCAGCACGGCGTGCTGTACGTCCTGAACGGCGAGGTGGTCCACGCCGAGACCGCCAAGGCCCAGGGCGAAACCGCCGCCTTCGACATCCTGGAATGGGACCAGGGCGGCTTCGAGTTCGTCACCACCCCGGTCAAGACGCCCGCCTCCATCAAGCGCTCGGTGCCTGACCTGCTCATGGAGGCGGCCCGGACCACCGATTCCCGCAAGCACCTGGCGGGCATCTTCACCGACCTGAACCTGGCGCCCTGGCCGACCCTGAAGGATCCCCAGCTCACCAAGGACCTGCGGATCTTCCCCGAAGACCGGCCCATCCTGGGCTTCCTGGACGGCTACCACACCTTCAACGAGATCATCACCGACTCCGGGCTGGGCGACGTGGCCGTGCTGCAGGTGTGCGCCACCCTCCACGCGGCCGGCCGCCTGGCCCTGCTGAAACCCACCGTCTCCGTGGCCGTCACCGCCGCCAGGACCGGCTTCTTCAAGAAGGGCGAGCAGGTGAAGGTGGCCAAGATCCACGAGGCGCATTGGCTGGCCATGGGCCCCTACGGCGCCAACCCCATCGGCCACGTGCGCATCGTCTGGCCCCGGGGCTCGGTTCTGGCCGAGGTGCAGTTCGTCAAGGGCATGGCCGATCAGACAATTGGAATTTCAAGGGAACTTATGCAATCGTGGGAGCTGCCAGAAGGAATTTTCGTTGGCATCCGGCCCGCACTCTGACACTAGACTACCAACTGGGGGCACTCCATGGAATCCGAGGAATCCTTGACCACCACGGCAATCGAGCAGCAGGAAGACCTCCAGCCGGAGACCATGCTGAAGGAGTTCAGGGAACGCAGCGAAGCCCTGGACAACCGCCTGGACACCCTGCAGGAGCTCATCGAGCTGATCCGCGGCGAACTGCACCACAGTTCCCAGCAGGGCCTGGCCCGACTGGCCCAGGCCGCGGACGACATGGCCAACGGCCGGGTGTTCCAGCAGATCGACATCCAGGCCAAGGGCGAGCTGGGGGCCCTGGTGGCCAGCATCAACGCGACCCTGATGAACCTCCAGCAACTGGACACCTCGGTGAAGCAGCAGAGCACCCAGGTGCCCGAGCTGGCCGCCCAGCTTGACGCCATCACCGCCGACACCGAAACCGCCACCCAGAACGTCATGAACCGCCTGGACACCCTCATGGCCGCCAGCGACCAGGCCGGGGCCGCGGTCAAGAGCGCCGCCAAGGCCCTACAGGCCGTCCAGGAGGCCCAGGCCGCCTTCAACGCGCAGATGGACAGCTTCCTGGCCCGCGCCAGCGAGGGCACGGAACCCGCCCAGGTGGCCCAGGAGATCCTGGAGTTCATCTTCGCCCACCAGCTGGTGCCGCCCCCCCCGCCCGTGGACCTTACCCCGCTGCTCGCGCCCATCAACACCGTCTCCGACGAGGCCTTCGAGATTCTCAACACCCTCCAGTTCCAGGACATCACCCGCCAGAAGGTGGAAAAGGTGGTGCTCCTGCTCAAGCAGTTCAAGGAGGGCCTCAACCGCCTGCTGGACATCTTCCACATCAACGACGTGAACGGCGAGCCCGCAGAGCCGCAGATCTTCGAGAAGCGCATCGCCGCCACCCAGGAGCACATCTTCGAGACCACCCTGGAGGCGGACGGGAAGAAGCAGTCGGTGGACGACATCATCGCCCAGTTCAAGAACAAGCAGGGATGACTTCATGCCCGGGCTCCGCCCGGGCATGAAGTC
>PLUC01000178.1 GCA_003165415.1 Holophagaceae bacterium | reverse complement strand
CAAACGCTTCGGACTTTCCGCCCGCAGCTTGCGTGTACGGAAAGTGCGAAGCGAAAGTGTTGGTCGTCGCCTGGCCGGGGGACCCGAGTTGAGTCGTCGCCAAGCCGAGGGACCCGGACGGACCATTCCAGAGCCACCGGCAGGTCATGATGAAATGGGATGGAATGTCCAAACTGCAGAGCAGCCGTTGCGGAGCTTGCTCCGCTACGGCTGCTGCCCGGAACGGCCGCCGCGTCCCGAACGGATCTAACGGTGTTAAGAGTTCTAGAATCTATAGCTGAGGCTGGTTTCCCAGGTGGCGAAGGTGGTGCCGTCGATGTCGGAGGTGGTGTAGCGCTCGGTGAGGGCCAGCCCGCGCCAGATCTCGACGCCCACCCCCAGGGCCAGCCCCAGCCGGATGGGGGTCTTGTCCTTGTACCGGACGATTCCGGTGAAGGGGATGCCGTTCTGGTTGACTGTGGTGTTCGGGCCGGACGTTTCGAACTCATAGCGGATGGCCGATGCCCCCACCAGCCCATAGCAGCGCCCCAGCCCGGCCACGGGCAGGGCATGGCGCAGGTCCACCCCCAGCCCGGCCGAGTCCACGGCCAGGGTTAGGGGGCTGGGGACGGTGTAGGCGGCGATGGCGTTGGCGTTGGCGTTGGGCTGGTTGACCTGGCGGAAGGTGAGGTAGTCGAACCGGGTCTGGGCGATCCAGCCCGATCCCGCGGGGGCTTCCACGAACAGGCCGCCGCCGAGGCCGGTCCTGCTGTCCAGGTCCCGGAAATCCTGCCTGGGGGAGGCGGTGAGGAAACGGATGCCATAGCGGTACGGGGCGGCGTCGTCCGGTTCCGCGGCGGGAAGCGCCTGGCTGCAGGCGAGGGCGACCAGGATCCAGCCCAGACGAATTGAATAGATCATCAAAATCTCCGATGTTGAAGGTTCGGTTGCTTAAAAATATTAACAAACAATAAAATATGGATCTCCCGCCATTCCGCAATCCCTCAGGGCGGAAATGTTTTCAGGTGGGGTATCGCAATGCCGCCCGGACGGTCAGAGGTCCTTGATCCCGCCGGAGACATGAGGCCTGCTGGGGAGACGCTGCCTGAGGCCTTCCTCCTCGTCCTCCCGGGCCCCGTTGCTGGGCCTGGGCGGGGGCGGCTTGGGGGGGGCGGGGGGCGGCGGGGCCGGGTCCGGCAGCAGGGTCTGCAGATCATGGCTGGCTTCGGGGCGGCCGGGCTGCTCCAGCAGCAGCCGCTCCAGCAGGGCCTGGGATTCTCCGGGGCGGTTCAGCCGCGCCAGGGCCCGGGCCGCCATGAGCAGGGCCGGGGCCCGCCAGGGGGGCATGGGCCTGGGGGTGCCCTGGCCGGTCATGGGCGCGAGGGTGTCCAGGGTGGCCTGGAGGTTGCCACCGCGCAGGTCGATCTGGGCCGCCAGCAGGCGGTGGGCGGGGGTGTCGCCCCGGGGCCGCCAGCGCTGGGCGGCGGCCAGGTCGCCCCGTTCCAGGGCGTGCTGGGCGGCCCAGGCCTGAATGCTCTGGGGCACCGGCAGCCCGGCCCGGGCGGGGCGGGCCAAGCCCAGGGCCAGCGCCAGGCCGAGGATGGGGCGCCAGGCGCGCATGGGCCTGCCCGCGGCCAGCAGCCAGAGGGCGAGCCCGGCCAGGGCCACCCAGGCTCCCCACTCGGGATGGGCGGGGAGGAGGGAACGGGCCATGGGCATGGGCTCCCGCCCCTGGGCCAGGGCCTGGAACAGCGCCGCCGGATCCTCGCCGGGCCGCAGCAGCCGGCCCCCGCTGGCCTGGGCCAGGTCCCGGAGGAAGCCGGGCTGCGCGGTGCTGAACAGGGCCCCTTCCTGGGCCGGCACCGGCACCGGCTGGGGCGTGGGCTGGCCGAAGGCGATGGCGTACAGGGGCAGCCCGGCGGCGCGCAGTGCGGCCGCGGCCCGCTTCATGGCTTCGGCCCGGGCCTCCACCGTCTCCTCGCCATCGCTCAGCAGCAGCATCACCGCGGGCTCCCTGGGGCCGGCCAGGGCCGCGGCCTGGGCCAGACCGTGGCCGAGGGAGGTCCCGGGGGAGCCGACGCTGCCCACCTGCACGGCCCGGAGGGCGTCCCGCAGCAGGGGCTGGTCCTCACCCGCCGGCATCAGCAGGACGGCGTCGCCGGTGAGGAGCTGGAGGCTGAAGCGCACCCCTGGGTTGGGGCCGGACCAGAGCCGGTCCAGGACCGCGGCCGCCGCCTGCCAGCGGGTGGCGCCGGCGCAGTCGGGCACCAGCATGGAGCGGGACACGTCCGCCACTACGTGCACGGTGAGCCGCGGCACTTCGATGGCGCCCCAGCGGGGCTCGGCCAGGCCCAGGCCGGTTCCGCCCAGCAGCAGGGCCAGCCCCAGCCCCTGCAGCAGCGGACGCTGGCCCACCACCCGCACCCCCAGCCCCGGCCTGACTTGGGCCCGCAGGCCCAGGGCCAGGGCCAGCAGGGCCAGGGCGGCCGCGGGCCAGAGCAGGAGGGGATGAGTAAAGATCATGGCTGTGCCAGCCAGGCCGGACGCCGCCGCCCGCGCTTGCGGGCCAGGTCGAGAGCCAGGGGCAGCGCCAGCAGGCCGGCCGCCAGCAGCAGCCACCGGGCCAGGGGCTGGCCTTCGGTGGGCGGATCCACCGGCAGGGTGGTGGTTTCCAGCTGGCTGATGGACGCCAGGGCGCGGGCCAGGCCGGCGGGGTCGTCGGCGGGGAACGCCTCGCCGCCGGTGAGCTGGGAGATGCGCTTCAGGGTCTCCGGGTCGGTGTCCACCTTCAGCCAGGCGAAGCCGCCGCCTTCCAACGGGTACAAGCTCTCCCTGGAATTGCCCAGGGCCACCGTGTAGACCCGGATGCCCTGGTCCCGAGCTTCCTGGGCCGCCTCCATGGGCAGCACCCGGCCCCGGTTCTGGGCGCCGTCGGTGAGCAGGAGGATGGCCCGGCTGCGGGCGGGGCTGTCCTGGAGCCGATGCACCGCGGTCATGAGCGCGCTGCCGATGGCGGTGCCGTCGTCGGGGCTGTCGATCTGCAGGTGCTCCAGGATGGTCCAAAGCCGGGGGTGGTCGGCGGTGAGCGGGCTGAGGGTGACCGGATGGGCGCTGAACAGGATCAGGGCGAAACGGTCGAAGGGCCGCCCGGCGATGAAGCGCAGGATCAGCCGCCGGGCCGAGTCCCAGCGGCTTTCATGGCCGTCGTCCAGGGCCTTCATGGAGCTGGACCCGTCCAGCACCACCACGAAATCCACCACCGGCGCCATGCCCTTGACCAGGACCCGCCGCTCCGGCCCCGCCGCCGCCAGCGCCAGCAGCGCCAGGACCAGGGCCGGCAGCCAGTGGGCCGACCAGCGTGCCAGGCGGCCCGAAGGACGGGAGCTGGGGATGCCCCACCGGTAGCTGGCGCGCAGGGCGAACCAGCAGCCCGGGACCAGGAGCAGCAGCAGCCAGGGGTAGCGGAAGGCGATCATGGGCCCCCCAGCGCGTTCAGCAGCGCGTCCAGGGGCGGAAAGGCCGGTTGGAGCCGGGCGAACCGGGCGGCGTCAAGGCTGGCGCTCCAGGCCGCCCAGGGCTCCAGGCCGCGGGCCCGGAAGGCCGACGGGCCCCAGCTCAGGGCTTCGGGGCCGAAGTGCGCGGCCAGCAGCGCCCGGCCGGCGGCGTGGGCCGCGTCCAGGGCGGCGCGGTCGCCGGGCGCCGGGGGCCAATGGTGGATGAAGGCTCGCCGCGCCCCGTGGCGCTTCCGGGCCGGGGCCCCGCGCCGGAGGCGCCAGACCAGGAACCAGGCCAGGGCCGCCAGCAGCAGCAGCGGCGGCAGGGTCCAGGCCCAGGGGAACGGCACGGGCGGCAGCCGGTCCAGCTCCCCGCCGCCGACCCCCATCCAGGCGCCGCCATAGGGCGCGGTGCGCGGCACGGTGATGCGCAGCCCCGGAGTCGCCTGGCCGTCGCCCAGGTCCAGGGGGGGGATCAGGAAGGTCCCGGGGGCCAGGGGCTGCACGGTGACGCTCCAGCCGCGCCCGTCGGCCAGGGGCGCCACCGCGCGCACCGCCAGCGGTCCCAGCCGGTCCTCCCCGGGCCGGGGCGGGGGGGGCTGGGCCGGATCCTCCTGGCGCAGCTCCAGCCGGGACAGCCGGCCCAGGGCCAGCTGCGCGGGGGCCTTCCACACCGGCGGGCTCACGCGCCCCGGCCCCTCATCCAGATGCCCAGGCGGGTGACCGGATCCTCCAGGATGTTCCAGGTTACCCGCTCCACCGTGCCCGGAAACCCCGGGTCCGGCCAGTCAGACTCCATGTCCGGGCTCTGCCCGGGCATGGAGTGGGGGAGTCTGAGGGGATCCCACGCATGCGTGGGATCAGAGCGAGCACCGCTAGCGGGCGGTCCCCCCTCAGTCATATGGTGCATATGCCTGAGGTGCGGCTGCTCAGGCCGGAACCACACCACCCGGTGCCGGGCGGCGATGGGCTTCACTAGGTCGGCCAGCCCCTGGAGGCCGGCGCCGTTGCTGAGGATCCAGAGCCGGTGGCCGCGGCCGTGGTCGCCCCAGTGGCCCAGGGCCTGCTGCCAGGAGGCGGCGGTGGGGATGGCCGGGCCCAGGCCGGCCAGGGCTTCCAGCAAGTGCAGGCCCGGCACCCGGCCGCGCCTGGGGACGATGCGCAGCGGCAGGCTGCGGTCGTCCCCCGGCACCAGCAGGCCCAGCCGGTCCTTGCCGGCGCTGGTGGTGGCCTGGGCCGCCCCGCAGATTTCGAGGGCCCAGCGGATGGGGCTCACCGGGTCGCCCAGGAACATGGACGGNNCCGGTGCGGGCGGTGAGCGGCCAGTTGATGGTGCGCGGGTCGTCTCCGGGCACGTAGGGGCGGTTCTCCACGAAGGTGAGGCCGTAGCCCTTCTGCCGGCTGGGGTGCAGCCCCTCGGTGCCGCCGCGGAGCGCCCGGCGCAGGCGCAACGGCAGCCGGCGCAGGCGCGCCAGGAAACGTTGCCATCCGGGGGGTCTGGTCATGGGATACCTGACGAACATCCTAGCAGCCGTTAGGTCGCTGGCGG
>PLUC01000072.1 GCA_003165415.1 Holophagaceae bacterium | reverse complement strand
CAAACGCTTCGGACTTTCCGCCCGCAGCTTGCGTGTACGGAAAGTGCGAAGCGAAAGTGTTGGTCGTCGCCTGGCCGGGGGACCCGAGTTGAGTCGTCGCCAAGCCGAGGGACCCGGACGGACCATTCCAGAGCCACCGGCAGGTCATGATGGAATGGGACGGAATGTCCAAACTGCAGACTCCATGCCCGGGCAAAGCCCGGACATGGAGTCCTAGTCGCCCCAGCGGCGGAAGCCAGGTAGTTCCAGGTCGAACACGTCCAGGATCTTGCCGATGATGTGGCGGGTCATGTCCTCGATGCTGGCGGGCTTGGTGTAGAAGGTGAGCACCGGGGGGAGGACCACGGCGCCCAGCTCGGAGACCGTCAGCAGGTTGCGCAGGTGCACCGGGCCCAGGGGGGTCTCCCGGGGCACCAGCACCAGCCGGCGGCGCTCCTTGAGGGTCACGTCGGCGGCCCGGAGCAGCAGATTGTCGGAGTAGCCCGAGGCGATGCCGGCCACGGTCTTCATGCTGCAGGGGACCACCACCATGCCGCAGGTCTTGAAGGTGCCGCTGGCGATGAGCGCGCCCACGTCCTCGACCGGGTGGAAGCGGGTGGCCAGGGCGGCCACCGACCTCATGGAGTGGGAGGTCTCCAGGGCGATGGTGCGCCGGGCCCCGTTGCTCACCACCAGGTGGGTCTCCCACCCGGGGATGAGCTGCAGGGCCTGGAGCAGCTCGATGCCCAGCACGGCGCCGCTGGCTCCGCTGATGCCTACCACCAGGCGCTTGGGTCCGGACATCTGGTTCCCCCGTTCGAGGCAACCATCATCGCACGGCGGCGGGCGTCAGGCGGATTCCAGCCGTTTCCGGCCGAAGGCATAGCCCCCCGCCAGCACCAGACTGTAGATGACGATGACCAGGGTGAAGGCGAAGAACTTCCAGGTGCCGCCCTGGGCCACCCAGGCCTGGTAGAGCTTGAAGGTGAACAGGGCGGTGAGGGCCTGGCAGGCCAGCACCATGCCAATGGCCCGCAGGCGGTCGAACTCCAGCCGGAAGAACAGCGTGGGCAGGGCCCAGAGTGCCATGGCGCCCACCAGGGGATACCAGACGTTGTTCCAGAACGCCGTGAGGAAGCCCTTGCCGGCCGCCAGGTCGGGCAGGAAGTCGCTGGACCACTGCAGCAGCAGGACGAAGCCGATGGCAAGGGCCGCCAGCACCGCCACCCAGTCGAAGATCTCCTGGACGCTGGCGTTCTTGCGAATGGCGGTATCGATCTTGTGGTCCCGGGTCTCCTTGATGAAGAACGCCCCCACCACGACGGTCAGCAGGGCGATGGCGATGGGGTAGAGCAGGCCGGCGTAGATGGCGTTGGCGCCGAAGGCTTCCCGGGCCACCACCGAGGTGGCCAGGGCGGTGGCGACCAGGGGCAGGAAGCCGCCGAACCAGCCGTTGCCGATGTGGTAGGGCAGGGACATGGAGGTGTAGCGGATGTTGGTGGGGAACAGCTCCACCAGGAAGGCGGCGATGGGGCCGTAGACCATGGTCACGTAGACGATCTGGACGAACACCAGGGCGATCAGGGCCACCAGGTTGGGGAACGGGATCGCCGTGAGCATCACTGCCTTGGCTCCGCCCACCAGGGCCGGGGTGGCGGCCCTCATGCCCATGTAGATGGGCACGTAGGTCAGCGCGGCCAGCAGGCAGCCCCAGAGCATGACCTTCTTGCGCCCGATCTTGTCCGACATGTGGCCGAACACCAGGAAGAAGGGAGCGCCCAGCAGCAGCGCCACAGAGATGATCAGGTAGGCCGGGAGCCAGTGCAGCTTGAGCACGGCCAGCAGGAAGGTGAGGGCGTAGAACTGGCCGGTGTACCACACCACGCCCTGTCCCGCGGTGGCGCCGAACAGCGCCAGCAGCACGTAGCGCAGGTTCACCGGGTTGGTGAAGCTCTCCTTCAGGGGGTTCTTGGAGATCTTGCCCTCGGTCTTCAGCTTGGTGAACAGGGGGCTTTCCTTCAGCTTCATCCGGATGTACATGCTCACGGCCAGCAGCAGGAAGGAGAAAAGGAAGGGGATGCGCCAGCCGGCGATGCCGCTGCCGGCGCCCTTGAAGCCGTCCTCGCCCATGTACCAGCGGGTGAGGCCGATGATGGCCATGCTGGCGAAGAACCCCAGGGTGGCCGTGGTCTGGATGAAGCTGGTGTAGTAGCCGCGCCGCTCGTCGGGCACATGCTCGGCCACGTAGGTGGCGGCGCCGCCGTACTCTCCCCCCAGGGCCAGGCCCTGCATGAGCCGCAGCAGCACCAGGATGATGGTGGCCCAGATGCCGATGCTGGCGTAGGTGGGCAGCAGCCCCACCAGCGCCGTGGCCAGGCCCATGGTGGCCATGGTCACCAGGAAGGTGTACTTGCGGCCGATCAGGTCGCCGATGTGGCCGAACACCAGGGCGCCCAGGGGCCGCACCGCGAAACCGGCGCCGAAGGTGGCCAGGCTGGCCAGCAGCTGGGCCGTGGGGTTCTGGGCCGGGAAGAACTGGCCGCCGAAGAACACCGCGAGGCTGCCGTAGAGGTAGAAGTCATACCACTCGAAGAGCGTCCCCAGGGAGGAAGCGAAGATCACCTTCCGGATGCCGGAGTCCCCCATCAAACCGGGAACCTGGGCGGGATGACTGATGGCCTGCTCGTGCATTCGAGGCTCCTCGAAGAGGGACGTTCGTCATGGGAAAGACCCAAGAAACCGAGTTCGGTCTTTGGGCGGGGGGGATGGGGGATGGGGGAAGAGGTTTGTGCTTCGCATTATTGATTGGTGATAGAGAATAAGTCTTAGTTGCATTCGTTGGAAGGGGCATTTGAATATTTTTTACAGAGGCAGGCAAGGCACTTCGCGGCTGCGGAAGACGGTCCCGGGAAATGGGAGAAAAATCAAAAACAAATTGAAAAAAATTTTCAGAGAGGGGTAAAATTTTTTCTTTCAGGAGTCAGACATGGCCAAAACGGTGGTTATCGCCATTGGAGGCAATTCCCTCATCTCCGACTCCGGGCACCAGTCCGTGGGCGACCAATATGACGCCGCGGCCCAGACCTGCGTCCACATCGCCTCCATGCTGGAGGCGGAGGATCTGCGCCTGGTGGTGACCCATGGCAACGGTCCCCAGGTGGGGTTCATCCTGCGCCGGTCGGAACTGGCGGCGCCCGAACTGCACATGGTGCCCCTGGATTCTTGCGTGGCGGACACCCAGGGGGCCCTGGGCTACCAGTTGCAGCGGGCCATGCACAACGAGTTCCGCCGCCGCGGGGTGGCCCGGACCGCGGTCACCGTGGTGACCCAGGTGCTGGTGGACAATGACGATCCGGCGCTGCGGAACCCCAACAAGCCCATCGGCTCGTTCATGTCCCAGGAGCAGGCGGAGGCGCACCGGGTCAAGGACGGCTGGGCCCTGGTGGAGGATTCGGGCCGCGGCTGGCGGCGGGTGGTGGCCTCGCCCCAGCCCAGGGCCATCCTGGAGCTGGAGGCGGTGAAGGGGCTGCTGGACGCCGGCTTCGTGGTGGTGGCCGGGGGCGGCGGCGGCATCGCCGTGATGGAGGATGCCCAGGGCGATCTGGTGGGCGTGCCCGCGGTCATCGACAAGGACCTGGCCTCCAGTCTGATGGCGCGGCAGCTCAAGGCGGAGCTGCTGATCATCTCCACCGCGGTAGAGCAGGTCTGCCTGAACTACGGCAAGCCGAACCAGAAGTCCCTGTCCACCATGACCCTGGCCGAGGCCAAGCAGTACATCGCCGAGGGCCACTTCAAGCCCGGCAGCATGCTGCCCAAGGTGCAGGCGGTGGTGGACTTCCTGGAGGGCGGCGGGCGCCAGGCCATCATCACCGACCCGGAGCACCTGGCCGCGGCCCTGCAGGGCAGGGCCGGCACCAGCGTCACGCCGTAGGCGGATGCCGGCGCGGGCCCCGGCGGCCGGCCTCCAGCCTGGCCGTGAGCTGCTCCACTTGCTGCTGCAGCCGTTCCTGGGACTCTAGCAGCCGTTATGGAGCTTGCTCCATTACGGCTGCTTCTGCAGTTTGGAC
>PLUC01000144.1 GCA_003165415.1 Holophagaceae bacterium | reverse complement strand
CAAACGCTTCGGACTTTCCGCCCGCAGCTTGCGTGTACGGAAAGTGCGAAGCGAAAGTGTTGGTCGTCGCCTGGCCGGGGGACCCGAGTTGAGTCGTCGCCAAGCCGAGGGACCCGGACGGACCATTCCAGAGCCACCGGCAGGTCATGATGGAATGGGACGGAATGTCCAAACTGCAGACTCCATGCCCGGGCAAAGCCCGGACATGGAGTCTTATCGGGTTGCCCGCACCCGCGCCATGGCTCATATTGGAGCCAGCGACGCGAAAGGGCCCATGCCAAACCTGAAGATCAACAATATCGAGATCGCCGTGGAGCCCGGCACCCTGCTCCTGGATGCCTGCGCCCGGGCCGGGTTCGACATTCCGCACTACTGCTCCCACCCGGCGCTCTCACCGGTGGCCACCTGCCGGATGTGCATGGTGGAGATCAAGGGCCAGCCCAAGCTGGCCACCTCCTGCACGACCATGGCCATGGATGGGCAGGAAGTGCTCACCCATTCCCCCGCGGCGGTGGACGCCAGGGCCGGGGTCATGGAGTTCCTGCTCATGAACCACCCCCTGGACTGTCCCATCTGCGACCAGGCCGGGGAATGCCTGCTCCAGGACTACAGCTACAAATACGGCAGCGGCGACAGCCGGATGGTGGAGCCCAAGCGCCGCTACCGCTACGAGGATCTCGGCGCCAAGATCGTGATCGACAAGAACCGCTGCATCCACTGCACCCGATGCATCCGCTTCACCCAGGAGGTGTCCGGGACTTTCGAACTGACCGTGGCCAACCGCGGCGCCGAACTGGAAGTCACCACCTACGCCGGCCGGACCATGGACGACAATCCGCTGGCCGGCAACGTGGTGGACCTGTGCCCGGTGGGCGCCCTCACCAGCCGGGACTTCCGGTTCAACAAGCGGGTCTGGTACCTGAAGCCGGTGCCCACCATCAGCCGCCATTCGGCCATGGCCAACCCCATCTGGGCCGACGTGGACCAGAACCGGGTGTGGCGCTTCCGGCCCAGGCCCCTGGAAGGCCGCACCGCCACCTGCTTCATGTTCGACCACGAACGCTACCGCTACCACCGCTACGACCTCGACCCCACCACCCGCCCGGCGCGATCCCTGCTGCGCGGCGCCGAGGCTTCGGGGGAGCAGGTGGCCGAAGCGCTCCGGGAAGCCGGCCCGGCGGCGGTGGTGGCCCAGGGCACCTTCGGCTGCGATGCGGTCCAGCGCCTGGCCGGCCTGGCCGCGGCACCGGACCTCTGCTTCGGCAGCGGGGAGTGCCTCTACCCGATCCGGTTCCCGGCCCTCCAGCCCAGCGCCGACGGCATCTTCAACCGCCGCGGCCTGGCCGAGCGGGGCTACCGCTTCGGCGCGCTGGAAGAGCTGCTGGAACGGGTCCGCTCGGGCGAGGTCCGGGCGGTGGTGATGCTGCACGACGCGGAATTCTCCTCCGAAGGGGAGACCCGGATCCTCCGGGACATCCTCGAGGCCGCCCGGTTCAGCCTCGTGCTGGAGCCCATTCCGGGCGCGTTCAGCGAAATGGCCACGGCCCGGCTCCCGGTGGCGACCTATCTGGAAGAGACCGATTTCATCGTCACCCACGAAGGGGAACTGAGATGCTACAAGAAGGCCCTGGACCCTCCAAAGGGAGTGAAACCCATCGTGGAATGGGCACGGGACCTGCAGAAGGCGAGCCGGACTTCACCGGTCTGAAGGGCAGCCTTCCCGCCCCCTACCTGCTGGCGTACGACGCCGAGGACGGCGGGTGCCGCCGTCTGGTGGACTGGATCCAGCGGCGGGACAGCAGCGGGCTGGTAGTGTCCTTCCCGTTCCAGAACGCCGAACTGGTGCATGTGGCGCCGGAACTGGCCGGGCTGACCCAGGCCGGCCAGGTCCATGGCTTCGACACTCGCACCCGGATCCTCCGCAGCGGCGCCAGGATGCTGCCGAGCCTGCTCAGCCGGCTGCCCGGATGGGGGTGGCTGGCGCCCCTGGCCGGCATTCCGGGGGTGTCCTCCCTGGTCTACGCCTTCCTCCGCCGGTAGAGCTTATCTCCGTTCAGACCGCCGCGGCCATCTCCACCCCCACCACCTGGATGGCGGGGAAATCCTCGCGGATGTCCTTGCCCAGGTCCCTGGCCATGTCGTCCTCCTCGTCGAAGTGCCAGAAGAGCTGCACGGCGCAGCCGTTCTCGGCGGCATGGTTCAGGAGGTGGAAAATGCGGTGGAAGGCCTTGGCGCTGGCGCTGTTGTAGTAGGTGATGTGCATGTCCACCTTGAGCAGGTTCAGCTTGCCGGCATCCAGGACGTGCTTGATCTTCTCCAGGATGGGCGCGTAGAAGGTCAGCACGTGTTCCGGGTAGGACTCGCCGCGCATGGACAGTAGGCCCTGGGCGGGGTTCAGGCTCACCTCGGGAGTGAGGGAAGTCGGAGGGAGGTGAAAATTTTCCATGGATTGGCTCCTTCAGATGACCGTCTTGAGGAACAGGAAGGTTTTCCCGTCCTCAAGCGGTGGGTCTGGATCGAATACGAATTCAAGCGGCGCTCGGGAACTGGCGGCCATGGTCAGAAGGCCGAGGCCGGCCCCCTTGCTGTCTTTGTCTTCGGCATCCGACGACAGTTGGCGGCGGTAGGCCTCGCGGACCTTGTGAGGTTCCATGGCCTGGACCGATTCCAGCCGCTGGCGCACCCGGGGCACCTGGTCGCAGGAGAGGTAGTTGCCGCACATCACCTCGAAGCCCTGCCCGGTGCGGGTGACGCAAAGGGCGCCGAACTTGCCCGTGGGACCGTCCTCGAAGCCATTGACGGCGGCGTAGTGCAGGATGTTCTGGGCCATCTCCATGAAGGTGGTGAACACTTTCCGGGACTGGGCGCCGTTGGCGCCCTCCTCGTGCAGCCGGCGCCGGAGGAGGGCGCCGATGGAAGCGATGGTCCCCTCGTCGAGGTGGCCGCTGTGGTAGAAGACCACCCCGCTGGCGGCGGCATGGGCGACGAACTGGTTGAACCGGGCGAGCTGCATGGGATCCTCAGAACTTGATGGCGAGAAGGCAGACGTCGTCCCGGCGGGGCTCGAGCCCCTGGTAGCCTTCCAGGGCGGAATAGGCGCGTTCCAGGCGGGTCTGGAGCGGGGTGCCGGGAACCTTCTCCCGGAAGGCTTCCCAGAGATGGCGCTTGCCGAAGGCGATGCGCCGGGCCCCGCCGATCTGGTCCACGATTCCGTCGGAGGTGCCCACCAGGACGGTGCCCGGGGCGAAGTGCAGGGTCTGGCTGTTCCAGGTCTGGGCGTCGGGCGTGCTGGTGTAGCCGACGCCGATCCGGTCGCCCTTGATCTCCTCCGGGTCCTGGGCGCCCGGCGCGAAGACCCAGAGGCTGTGGCGCGCGCCGGCGAACAGCACGTCGCCCTTGGCCTGGTCGAGCCAGAGGCAGGTCACGTCCATGCCTTCATCGGCGGCGTGGCTCTCCTCGCCATGGCCATCTGCCTCCGGCTTCTGGCGCTGGCCCAGTTCCTCCTTGACCCGGCGGTTCACCGCCGCCAGCACCTGGCCGGGTTCCCAGGGACAGGCCAGATCCAGCGCGTGGCCCAGGAAGGAGGTCATCAGCATGGCCGTGAAGGCGCCCGGGACGCCGTGGCCGGTGCAATCCATCAGCGCCAGGAACAGTCCGTTCCGGCCATCCCGGTTCACCCGCCGGGCGAAGAAGGCGTCGCCGCCCACCTGGTCCCGGGGCCGCCAGAGCAGATGCCGGTCCGGCAGATCCCAGGCCCGCAGTTCCCCCAGCGAGGTGGCCAGCACCGCACCCTGGATGAGCGTGGCGTAGTCGATGGATTCCCGGATCACCCGGTTGCGCTCGGCTTCCAGCTGCCCCATGGCTCGCAATAGATCCAGGCCGGTGCCCAGGCCGTGGAACCGGCCCTGGCGGGTGACCATGAAGCCGTCCTGCAGCACCTTGGCACCGGCGTCCACGGCCAGCTTGCCCAGTTCGGAGAGGGGCATCTCCCCGTCCACGATCAGGGGGTGCTTGTCCATGAAGGCGATGCAGCTCTTGCGCTCGTAGATCTCCCGGTGGTACGGCATGGAGTAGCCGGTGAGGAAGATGCTCCGGTTGATGATGCCGATGGGAATCCCGTCCTCCACCACCGGCAGGGAACCCTGGTCGGGATGGTCCTTGAAGAACTGGATCACGTCGCCGTTCGGGTTGGCGGGCGATACGGAACCCCCCAGCGAGGCCAGGTCCGAGGCGCAGCGCGGGACGGGTGGTGCGGCGGTTTCTGTGAGCGGGGCCTTTTGTTCCTGCAGCAGTTCGATGGTGATCATGCAATCCTCCAAGGTCCATCATCCACGCGGGTGTGACGCCGCCATCTCCTGTCCATGAACTTCACGCCCCGGGTTGGTTTCATCCTGGGACATCTTCTTCTTCAGGGCGTCCCCCAGGGCGAACAGGATGCCTTCGGAAATGAAGCCGTTGAAGGAAAAGATGATCCCCTGCTGGTTGCTCTCCAGCTTGATCCGGTGGTGGTCGGAAGCGAGCATGACTGGGATCTCCGGGTGCGCGGGCACAAGTGAGGGGAAACACCCACGCGAGCCTTGGGGAGGGCACGGGGCAGCACTGCGGGAAGGCGGGGTTCCTAAGAGATAGCAACCAACACGCCTAGCATGTTCGCAGGCTGTTACAGGCTAGGAGGGTCCAGTGAACCCTCCGCTCCGGAGCTGTAACTTCTTAAATGCCTAGAAGGAGATCCCCACCCCGAGCGTCCACAGCCGCTGGAACTCCTGCCCCGCGCCCTGGGCGTCCAGGTAGGAACCGAGGTTCGGCGCCGAACCCACCTGCACCGGCTTGTCCCGGGTGAGGGGTTCCTGGTAGCTGGCGGCCAGGTACGGGCTGACCCCCGGGAACGGCAGCACCCAGCGCAGGCCCGCGCGCAGCCAGGGCCGGATGATGGTCTCGTCCTGGGCGCTGCCGGCGCCCTCGTACTTGTAGGATTGGGACCGTCCCAGCAGCCCCAGCTCGCCGGCGAAACCGGTGAACGGCACCCAGAACTGGGCGTTCACCCCGACCCCGAGCCCGGACTGCTTCAGGCTGCTGGCCTGGCTGCCGGCCCCCTGCTGGATCTGGCCGTTGGCCTGGAGCTGGGCGTACTCCGCGTTCCATTCGAACTTGAGCACCGGCCCCACCCGCACGATGCGGTGGCTCACGGTGAAGATCACGCCGTGCCCGGTGTCCAGGGACCCCGAGGTGGACCCCGAGCCCGTGACCGCGGTCTGGGGCAGGTTCTGGCCCTGGGCGAAGGGGGCCTCCAGCCGCAGGTCCCAGGCCTGGGCGGAGAGGGGCAGGACGGCCAGGGCCAGGGGGAGGATCAGCGGGGTCTTCAAGGGGCGTCTCCAAAGGTTCCTGGAAAGGATGGAAGGCTTCGGCAGGTTTGGGAAGACATTCCCGGTATGACTGGCGCATCGATCCCAGGTGTGTCATGTTTTTGACTTGACCCTTTCCATCTAAGATTTAGGCTACTCAGCAATAGAAGAACCCATGACCGAACTGCCGCGCCTCCATTGGTCCACCCTGGGCGAGCCGACCCAGGGGCTGGAGCATCGCTGGGCGGGCGCGTGGCAGGTGAGTCTGGACCGGGGCGCCTCCCCCGCCCTGCCGCCCCGGGACACCGATCTGTGGGTGATCGCCGCCGCCGGCGAACCGCCCGCGGGCCTGGCCAGGCTCTGCGCCGAAGTGGGGGCGCTGCCCATCCTGATCCTGGTGGATCCGAACGCCGCCCCGCTGGGCCCCGGCACCCTGGCCAGCTGGGGCCAGCTGGGTTCCCTGCGCTGGGGCCTGCGCCAGGATACTCCGCCCCTGCCCGGCCTGCGTCCGGCGCCGCCGGGGCAGATCCCCCTGTCTGTGTCCCAGGCCCTGGCGCTGGGGCTGGTGGGCATCGGCGCCGCCATGCGCGACGTCCTGGCCAAGGCCCGGGCCGCGTCGGCCACCCGGGCCACGGTGCTGCTCCTGGGCGAAAGCGGCACGGGCAAGGAGGTCATCGCCCAGGCCATCCACCGCATGAGCGCGCAGCGGGACCAGCCCTTCGTCCCGGTCCACTGCGGCGCCATCCCGGACAACCTCATCGAGTCCGAGCTGTTCGGCTACACCAAGGGCGCGTTCACCGACGCCCGCAAGGACGCCCCCGGCAAGTTCCGGGAGGCCCACGGCGGGACGATCTTCCTGGACGAGGTGAGCACCATGGCCCTGAGCGTCCAGGTGCGCCTGCTGCGGGTGCTCCAGGAGCGGGAGGTGCAGCCCCTGGGCGGCGGCGCCCCGGTGAAGGTGGAGGTGCGGGTGATTGCCGCCACCAACCTGGACCTCTGGCAGCGGGTGCAGCAGGGCGGCTTCCGGGAGGACCTGTTCTACCGCCTGGAGGTGGTGCCCATCACCCTGCCGCCCCTGCGCGCCCGCCGGGAAGAGATCCCCTTCCTGGCCCAGCACTTCCTCAACCGCAAGGCGAGGGAGCATGGGCTCTACCCCAAGGCCCTGCATCCCTCCGTGGATTCTCTGCTCATGGCGCTGCCCTGGAACGGCAACGTCCGCCAGCTGGAGAATGCCATCGAGCGGGCCATCGTGCTGTCCATGGACCGGCCGGTGCTCAACCGCGCGGACTTCGCCTTCCTCCTGGAGCGGCTGGCCGACGGCCAGGAGATCGCCGACGCCCTGCCGCCCCTGCAGAATTTCCCCACGTTCAATGCCGAGACCGCCGCGCCCGCGCCCATGGACCTGCCCAGCGAGGGCCTGGACCTCAACCAGGTGGTGTCGGAGGTGGAGAAGAAGCTGATGCTGCAGAGCCTGCAGGTGACCCGGGGCAACAAGAAGCGGGCCGCCGAGCTGCTGGGACTCAAGCGCACCACCTTCCTGGAGAAAATGAAGCGCCTGGACCTGGAGGATTGCCTGCCGGAGTGCGGCGAAGGCTGACATGAACGAGGTGGGACCGCGCGGTGAAAATGCGCCCTCTCATGCCACGCATGCGTGGCATCCCCTCGTGCTCCCCCACGTGATGACCGGGCGGAGCC
>PLUC01000086.1 GCA_003165415.1 Holophagaceae bacterium | reverse complement strand
GCGGCGCCTGGCCGGGGGACCCGAGTTGAGGCGGCGCCAAACCGAGGGACCCGGACGGACCATTCCAGAGCCACCGGCAGGTCATGATGGAATGGGAGGGAATGTCCAAACTGCAGACGTGGTGGCCGGGCAAAGCCCGGCCACCACGTCTGATTTCCCAGTGGTTGA
This sequence comes from Holophagaceae bacterium, assembly GCA_003165415.1. GTDB lineage: Bacteria > Acidobacteriota > Holophagae > Holophagales > Holophagaceae > Mesoterricola. Next base: position 8,898 of record PLUC01000086.1, on the reverse strand, counting down.
CACGGTGCCGATGCCATGCATGATTAATTCGTTAGCGCGAACGGTTGACCATGCAGATCTGGGCAGTGGCAGGCGGCAAGGGCGGCACGGGCAAAAGCCTGATCGCCAACGGCCTGGCCCTGGGCTTGGCCGAGCGGGGACTGCAGGTGATCCTGGTGGACGCGGACTACGGGGGACCCAACCAGCACAGCTACTGCGGCATCCGCAAGCCGGCCACCAACCTTGGGCAGTTCTTCGAAGAACGCCGGCCCCTGGAGGAACTGGCGGTGGACACCGGGGTGCCGGGGCTCCGGCTGGTGCCCGGCAACCTCAACACCGCCAGCACGGACAGCATCACCTGGAGCCAGAAGCAGAAGCTGTTCCGGCACCTGCGCCTGCTGCGGGCGGACCACGTGGTGCTGGACCTGGGGGCGGGCACCCAGTACGACACCCTGGACACCTTCCTGCTGGCGGACGTGAAGGTGGGGGTGATCCTGCCCGACCCGCTGGCCATCGAGAATTTCTACCTGTTCCTCAAGAACCTCAAGTTCCGGCAGCTGGGCAACCTGCTGTCCCAGGCGGGGCTCAAGGAGCGGGCCAAGGAGATCTGGAAGCAGCGGCAGGACTATGGGATCCATGATGCCCGGGAGTTCGTCCAGCACCTGCGGTCCCTTTCCGCGGGATTCGCCGAAAGCCTGGACCAGCAGCAGGAGCGGATGTTCCTGCAGGTGGTCCTCAATCAGGTCCGGGAATTCAGCCAGGTGGAGCTGGGCCTGGCGGTGAAGAGTTCGGTCCAGAAGTATCTGCAGATCGACTCGGCCTTCGCGGGCTACCTGCGCTACGACAAGGACCTCTGGCAGCACTTCAGCCAGGAGCAGCCGGCCCTGAGGAGCTCGGGCTCGTTCACCCTGCGCTATGCCATGGAGGGCGTGCTGAGCAGCATCCTGGACCACCCGCGCAGGGGGGAGGGGGTGGCCCATGGCCGCACCGGATGAAGCCCGGGCCCTCCGGATCCTGGAGCTGGACCCCGCCGCGACCCTGGACGACATCCAGCGGTCCTACCAGCTGCTCAAGCGCCTCCACGGCCGGACCGGGGCGATGTTCGCGGCGCCCGCCATGGATGAATTCTCCAGCGAAGCCCAGCAGGGCGTCCTGGCGCAGATCGAGGCCGCCTATGCCCTGCTCTCCGCCCGCAAGCAGGGGATCGCCGCCAGCGCACCCGCCGCCGCGCCCAGGCCGGAGGAGCCCACCGACGTGCCCGCCACCGCCCTGCGCCGCGCCAGGGACGCTGCCGGCCTCTCCCTGGACCAGGTGGCCGACGAGACCCATGTGCGCCTGGAGTACCTGATCGCCCTGGAGGAAGAGCGGTTCGAACACCTGCGCCTGGCCACGGTGAACGTGCGCGGCTACCTCACCGCCTTCGCCAACGCCGTCTCCCTGCCCGCCGAAGACGTGGTGCCCGCCTTCATGAAGAAGTTCCTCGCATGGCAGGCCCAGCACAATCCCTGAGCCCGCGGGCTCCGGACGGTGGATACTGTTCGAAGGCTCAACCCGATGCTTGTCCGTTACCTGTGGAGTGTTCATGCGGCCCCGGCTCCCATTCATCCGCCTCCTGGCGTTCCTGCTGCCGGCCCTGGCCCTGGCCGCCCAGGACAGCGGACACCTGTCGGTGGAAAGCCTGTTCCACCCCACCCGGAAAGAGGCCTACGTGAACCCGCCCCCGGTCGCCCTGCACTGGCGGCCCGACGGCTCCCTGCTGGAGGAGTGGCTGGAACGGGACGGCACCCGGGGCCTCGCCCGCCTGGCCGGACCCGTCTGGGACCCCCGGCCCCTGCTGAACCGGGCCCAGTTCATGGCCGCCCTGGCCGCCGCCGGCCTGGACAGCCCCGACGCCGCCAGCGCCGCCTGGCGCGGCCCGTTCATCTGGAACGAGGCCAAGGACGCATTCCTGGTGGGCATCGGCCCGGATTTCTACCTGGTGGACCTGTCCGCCAGGATCACCGCCCGCCGGGTCACCAGCTCCCCGGCGGTCAGGTCGGTCCCCGAGTTCAGCCCCGACGGGAGCCAGGTGGCCTATCTGCGGGACAACGACCTCTACGTGACCGAACTGGCCACGGCCAGGGAAACCCGCCTGACCACCGGGGGCGACGGCGACCACCTGAATGGGCGGCTGGATTGGGTCTACCAGGAGGAGCTGTTCCACGGGGCCGGCCCCAGGGCCTTCTGGTGGTCCCCGGATTCCCGGCGGATCGCCTTCCTGAGCCTGGATGACAGCCAGGTGACCAACTACACCCTGCTGGACGACCGCACCCGCCCCCGCACCCAGGTCACCGCCCACTACCCCCTGCCCGGCCAGGCGGATCCCGCGGTCCGGCTGGGCGTGGCCGACCTGGACGGCCGCACTGCCTGGATGGAGGACCCCTTCCCCGAGCAGGAGATCCTCATCGTCCAGGTGGGCTGGGATCCCAAGGGCCGGCCCGTGGCCAGCTACCAGGACCGGGCCCAGACCTGGCTGGAGTGCGTGCGCTTCGAGGGCGTCAAGCCCCAGAGCCTGGTCCGGGAAACCAGCCGGGGCTGGTGGATCGACCGCCTCCCGCTGCCGGTGTTCCTCCAGGACGGCGGCTTCCTGTGGCGGTCTGCCCGCACCGGGTTCCACCACCTCTACCGCTACGACGCCGAGGGCCGGGCCCGGGCCCTCACCGCCGGCCCCTGGGACGTGCGCGCCCTGCACGGGGTGGACGAGAAGGCCGGGAAGGTCTATTTCTCGGCCACCCAGCGCAACCCCATCGGGCTGGACGCCTACTGCGCGGACCTGGACCCCCAGGCCCCCAACCAGAACCTGGCGCGCCTGACCGACCGGCCCGGCACCCACGCCATGACTTTCTACGCCGACTTCAGCGCCGGGATCGACCGCTTCAGCGACATCGACACGCCGGCCCAGCTGCTGGTGGTGAATGGGGAAGGCCAGGTGCTGCAGAAGTTCGAAAGCAGGACCAGCCCGGGCTTCAGGGCCATCCGCCGGGGCCGGGTCTCGTTCCAGCAGGTCATGACCCGGGACGGCGTGCCCATGGAAACCATGCTGGTGGTCCCGCCCGGCTTCGATCCGGCCCGGAAGTATCCGGTGTTCCACTACGTGTACGGCGGCCCCGGCATCCCGCTGGTGCGCAACGCCTTCAACGCCGACATCCTCTGGTTCCAGTTCCTGGCCCAGCAGGGCATCGTCACCTGGATCTGCGACAACCGCAGCGCCTCGGCCAAGGGCGCCGCCAGCGCCCAGGGGGTCTACCGGAACCTCGGCGCCCAGGAGCTCCGGGACCAGCTGGACGGCCTGGCCTGGCTCAAGGCCCAGGGCTGGGCCGACATGGGCCGGATCGCCCTGTGCGGCTACAGCTACGGCGGCTTCCTCGCCGCCTACGCCCTCACCCACAGCCAGGCATGGAAGCTGGGCATCCTGGGCGCCCCGGTGCTGGACTGGCGCCTGTACGACAGCATCTACACGGAACGCTACCTGGGCCTGCCCGAGGAAAACCCGGACGGCTACGCGGCCTCCTCCCCGCTCCTGGCCGCGGCGAACCTCTCCGGCAAGGTCCTGCTCATCCACGGCACCCTGGACGAGAATGTGCATCCCCAGCACACCATCCTGTTCCTGGACGCCCTCCAGAAAGCCGGAATCGTCGCGCCGCTAGTCCTCCTGCCCGGTTCCGGACACCAGCCCCGGGCTCCCCAGCACACCTGGGCCATGTACCAATCCATCTGGGAATTCCTGCAGAAGAACCTCTGGAACTAGACCCCGAGGGGGGTTATGTGATCAAACAGATCCAAAAGCACGAACTGCGGTTGGGCATGTACATCCACAGCCTGGGCAGCCCCTGGATGACCCACGCCTTCATCCGCAGCCGCTTCATGCTGCGCAAGGAGGCGGACCTGCGGCGGATCCTGGAGAGCGACATCGCCGTTGTGCACATCGACACCCTGAAGGGCCTCGACACCCTCGGGGGCACAGCCCAGGAGCCTCCGGCCCCCCGCGTGGGAACGCCCTACCTGGAGGAACTGGCCGCCGCCGAGCGGATCCGGGACGAAGCCAGCGCGATCATCCAGGCGCTGCTCCTGGACGTGCGCATGGGCAGGCAGATCCAGGTGGAGCACCTGGAGCCGATCGTCACCCGCATCACCGATTCCATCCTGCGCAACCCTTGGACCCTGGTGAGCCTGTGCCGGATCCGGGAGGCCGACACCTGCACCTTCCGGCACTCCGTGAGCGTCTGCGCGCTGCTGATCCTGTTCGGCCACCACCTGAACCTGGACCGGGCCACCCTGCAGGAGGCCGGGATCGGGGGGATGCTCCACGACATCGGCAAGATGCGGGTGCCGGACCACATCCTCAACAAGCCGGGCCTGCTCACCGAGGCGGAGAGCACGATCATGCGGGACCACGTCCGCCTGGGCCTGGAAACCCTCGCCCAGACCCCCGGCGTGTCCAGCCTGGTCATGCAGGTGACGGCGGAGCACCACGAGCGCTGCGACGGTTCCGGCTACCCCAACGGCCTGCGCGCCGGCCAGATCTCCCTCCTGGGCCGGATGGCCACCATCGTGGACGCCTACGATGCCATGACCTCCATCCGCGTCTACACGAGCGGGATCGAGCCGGCCGAGGCGCTGCAGCGGATCTACCAGCTGAGCCCCGAGGGCTTCGACGTGGAGCTGGTGGAGCATTTCATCCAGGCCATCGGCATCTACCCCGTCGGCTCCCTGGTCCGGCTGGAGAGCAACCGGCTCGCGGTGGTGATGGAGCAGAACCGGGGCGGCCTGCTGCGCCCCATCGTCCGGGTGGTGTACGACATCGGCCGCGATCTGGCCCTGCCTCCCTATGACCTGGACCTGTCGCTACCCGAGCATGCGGGCGACGGCGTCCTGAGCCACGAGGAGCCGGACGCCTGGAACCTGGACCCCAGCGCCTTCCTCACTTGAGCTATCCTCCTTGGACGGAGGCCGCCATGTCCGCCACCCCGAATCCCCTGTTCGCCCACCTCCGGGACCTGCACGCCCACATGGCCTGGGCCGACGCGGTCTGGTTCCACCTCTGGGGCAAGTCCGGATTCAAGGACGATCCCGACCTGCTCCAGCGCATGCAGCACACCGCCGATGTCCAGACCGCCTTCCTGATGGTGCTCAGGGAGGAGGAAGTGCTGTTTCCCGGCGACAAGCCCACCCCCGAGTTCAACCGGCTGCGCGCCGTGACCCGGAGCAACCACGAAGCCTTCAGCGCGTTCTTCCGCGCCATGGATCCGGAGGACATCTCCCGGGTGGTGCTGGTCCCCTGGTTCCCCGGCCGTCCCTGCCGGGTGACCATCGCCGAGGCGCTCACCCAGGTGGCCATGCACACCCAGCACCACCGGGGCCAGTTCATGACCCGGCTGAAGGCGCTGGGCGGCCAGCCGCAGAACGTCGACTACATCATCTGGGCCTGGAAGGACCGCCCGGAGGGCCGCTGGGATGAGCAGGAATGAGGCCAAGCCTGACCGGTCGCAACGGTAATTGATGGCTGTCACGACAAGGCCTCCCAGTCTTGCGTGGGAATCTCAATAACCGAACATAGTCTGCGGGAAGCGATCACCCCTCCGGTGAACCCCCGGCCCCCGAGGCGCCCGTGCGCGCCCCGACGCAGCACCCAGGCTTGGCCCTGTGCGGCCCCTGGCACGTCGAACCTGTGACCGCCGGCAGCCGCCGGGGCGGGAAAGGTGCGGCGTCCTCCACCCCAAACCCTGGAGATTTCGAGATGAAATCCTTCGCGCCCTCCTTCAAGCTCCCCCTGCTCCTCCTGGCCCTGGCGGCCGCGCCTGGCCTGACCGCCGCCGGCGTCCACACCTTCGACCCGCAGCTCTACCAGGACCTGGAGCAGATGCGCCAGACCATCACCGCCAATGGCTGGCATTTCCAGGTGGGGGTCAACCCGGCCATGCAGTATGGCCGCGGCCGCCTGTGCGGTTTCAATCCTTCGCTGCGGCCCGCTGAATTCCTGGCCCACGAGCCGGGCGGCTACGAGAACTACGAGATCCAGGAGACCGCCACCAAGCTGCCCGCCAATTACATCGGCATCTTCAGCAGCGTCAAGGACCAGGGCCAGTGCGGCAGCTGCTGGGCCTTCTCCACCATCGGCAGCGTGGAAGGGGCCTACCTGAAGGCCCACGGCGCCAAGAACGGCTCGGTCTCCCCCGACGGCACCATCAACCACAGCGCCTCCACCCCGTTCCTGTCCGAGCAGCAGGTGCTGTCCTGCAACCCCTGGGGCTGGGACTGCAACGGCGGCAACTTCGCCTTCGACATGCTCGAGCCCGCCCATGCCGGATCCCAGGGCTACTATCCCGGCGCCGTGCCCGCCGAGGCCTTCCCCTACGTCGCCACCGCGGTGGCCTGCGCCGTGCCCGCCAAGACCAGCTACACGCCGGTGGCGCGCTGGGGCTATGTGGGCAGCAGCGAAGGCATCCCCTCCGTCACCGCCATCAAGAACGCCATCTACAAGTACGGCAGTGTCTCCGCCTGCGTCTACGCCGACAACTACTTCCAGGCCTACACCGGCGGCGTGTTCACCAACACCGACAGTTCCAGCCCGTGCGACCACGCGATCATGCTGGTGGGCTGGGACGACAAGGCGGGCGCCTGGCTGCTGAAGAACTCCTGGAGCGCCACCTGGGGCGTGAACGGCTTCATGTGGATCCAGTACGGTGCCAACAGCGTAGGCTTCTCCGCCGCCTGGGTCACCGAATAGACGGCAACCACCAAGGCGCCGGCGGCCCGGACAGGGACCGCCGGCGCTTTGCCGTTATACTGGTTCCGGAGCTCCCCTTGACCCGCGCCGTGTCCCACAACAAGCAGCCCCGGGCCTTCCAGGACATGGACCTGCCCCGGCTGGCCAGGCTGCTGGACGCCTCGTCCGTGCTGGGCCCCTGCCGCGATCTGGGCACCCTGGGCACCACCCTGTTCAAGCTGCTGCGGGAAGATCTGGCGGTGGACCGCCTGGCCCTGTGGTTCGGCGAGCCCGAGGAGGGCCTGGAGGTGATCCAGTGGGCGGCCCAGCTGGAGCCCGACGGGGTGTTGACCCTGCTGGAGCCGACCCCGGACCTGGTGGGGCACACCCAGAACCTCCAGGAGGATTTCTGGAGCCTGGAGGCGTCCGGGGCGAAGGCCTGCCCCAACCCGGTGCCGCAGGCGCTGCGGGATGCGTTTCCGGCCATGATCCTGCTCCCGCTGCGCGCCCCGGACCGGCTGGTGGGCGGGTTGAGCCTGGCCAGCCGCCGCCATGAAGCCTTCCAGACCGCGGGCCCCACCTACCTGGTGTTCCTGGCCCGGTTCCTGTCATCCTTCGCCCTGCGCATCCTGCGCCTCCGGCAGCTGGACGCCCTCAACCTGCGCCTGACCCGGGAACGGGACCAGCAGCGGATCCTGTTGGAGATCAACAACGAGCTGGTGGAGCACCGGGACCCCAGGGACCTGTTCCAGGCCATCTCCTCCACCCTGCGCCGGCACTTCCAGTACGACGGGATGATGCTGGTGCTGGCCCAGGACGGCGCCGCCGAGCCCCAGATCCGCTACCTGGACTTTCCCAGCGGCCGGGGGCTCATGCAGGAGAACCAGTTCCTCACCGTGCCGGACGGCCCCAGCCAGCGGGCCATGGACCTCAGGCGCCCGCTGGTGTTCAGCCGCGCCGACCTGGACGGCTTCCCCGCGCCCATCCCCCAGGTGCTCATCCAGGGCGAAGGGCTGGTGTCCCTCTGCGTCCTGCCGCTCATTTCCCGCTCCCGGGTGATGGGCACCCTCAACTTCGGCAGCCGCCTGGAGGGCGCCTTCACCGGGGACACCACCGCGCTCCTGTCCAGCGTGGCCGCCCAGGTGTCCATCGCCCTGGACAACGCCTTCGCCTACCAGGAGATCCAGGCGCTCAAGGACAAGCTGGCCGAGGAGAAGCTCTACCTGCAGGAAGAGATGGAGCGGGACTACGGCCTGGAGATCGTGGGCCGCAGCCCCAGCCTGCAGCGGGTGCTGCGCCAGGTGGAGACGGTGGCGCCGTCCGACGCCACCGTGCTCATCCTGGGGGAGACCGGCACCGGCAAGGAGCTGATCGCCCGGGCCATCCACCAGCTCAGTGCGCGCAAGGACCGCGGCTTCGTCCAGATCAACTGCGCCTCCATCCCCGCGGGGCTGGTGGAGAGCGAGCTGTTCGGTTTCGAGAAGGGCGCCTTCACCGGGGCCCTCAGCCAGAAGATGGGGCGGCTGGAGCTGGCCCACCAGGGCACCCTGTTCCTGGACGAGATCGGCGACCTGCCCCTGGAACTGCAGCCCAAGCTGCTGCGGGCGATCCAGGAGCGGGAGTTCGAGCGCCTGGGCAGCACCCGCACCCAGAAAGTGGACCTGCGCCTGGTCACCGCCACCAACCGCGACCTGGCCGCCATGGTGCGGGATGGCAGCTTCCGGGCCGACCTCTACTACCGGCTCAACGTCTTCCCCATCCACGTCCCCGCCCTGCGCGAGCGCCAGGAGGACATCCCGGTCCTGGTGCGCTACTTCACCCAGAAGTTCGCCCAGAGCATGCACCGGCCCATCGAGACCATCCCCACCCGGGCCATGGAGGCCCTCCAGGCCTGGCATTGGCCCGGCAATATCCGGGAGCTGGAGAACGTCATCGAGCGTTCCGTGATCCTCAGCCAGGGCCGGGAGCTGCAGGTGCCGGTGTCCGAGCTGCGCGAGCGCGCCCTCCCCGTCCTGCCCGGAACCCTGCCGACCCTGGAGCAGGCCGAACGGGAACACATCCTCAAGGCCCTGGGGGAGGCCGGCGGCAAGGTCGGCGGCAAGGACGGCGCCGCGGCGCGCCTGGGCCTCAAGCGCACCACATTGCAGAGCCGCATGGCCAAGCTTGGGATCTAG
>PLUC01000067.1 GCA_003165415.1 Holophagaceae bacterium | reverse complement strand
GACGGAATGTCCAAACTGCAGAGCACTGCGGCTAGGCCCATTTGAAGCGTTTCACCGCCAGGAGGAAGCAGCCCACGGTCCAGGCCGCCACGATGGCCATGCCGGCCCCGTGGCCGGCCAGGCCGGCGCCGTCGTTGAAGATGGCCCGGAGGGTCCTCAGGTACGGCGAGAGCGGCAACAGCACCACCGCCTGCTGCATCCACCGGGGCGCGGAATCCAGGGTGAAGTAGACTCCGGACAGCAGCATCATGGGAAAGAACAGGACGTTGGAGATGGCCGCGTAGCCCTCGGAGGTCTGGGCGAAACCGGCCAAGGCGAAGCCCATGGCCATGAAGCAGGCGGTTCCCAGCGTCATCACGGCGGCCAGCAGCAGGTAGGAGCCCTGGTTGGTGATGCCGAAGGCGAAGTGGCCGAGGAGGAGCATCAGCGCCGACTGCAGGAAGGTGACGGTGAGCCGGTGCAGGATCTGGCCCAGCAGGAAGATCCACTTGGGCAGCGGGGTCACGGCCAGGCGCCGGAACTTGCCCTTCTCCCGGTAGGAGACGTTGACCATGCCGACGCTGAACAGGCCCATGCTGAGCAGGTTCAGCCCCAGCAGGCCCGGCAGGAGGAAGGCGGCGTAGTTGGAGGCATGGGCGCGGCCGGGGCTTTCCATCTGCACCGGAATCCACCTGGGCTCGGCGCCGCCGTTGCGGATCTGCACGGCCAGGTTGGCCTGCTGCACGATCTGCGCGGTCATCTGGCCCTGGGCGGCCAGGTAGGTGTTCACCCGGACCGTGAAGCCGCCCCCGGAAGGCTCCAGCTGGGCCACGGTCTCACCCTGCTTCCAGCGGGCTTCGGCGGCCTGGGGGGCCAGCTCCAGGAGCTTCACCGGGGTGGCCTTCAGGGCGGCCAGCAGGTCCCGTCCGGGCTGGGTCGCGCGGGTGGACCCGGTCACCACCAGGGTGAAGGCGGGGGTCGAGCCCGAGCGGAAGATGGTGCCGAAGCCCATGAGCAGGAGCGCGGGGAAGGCGAAGGTCCAGAACAGGGCCACCCGGTCCCGGCTGTAGAGCTTCCATTCCATGAGAAATTGACGGAGTAACAACATGGGCTAGTCCCGCAGGCTGCGGCCGGTGAGGTGCAGGAACACGTCCTCCAGGGTGGCGCGGCGCACGTGGATCTGCTCGTAGGGCACGGCGGCGCTCTCGGCGGCCTCCAGCAGGCGCGGCAGGAGCGCCTTGGGATCCCGGGTGGGGATCTCCCAGAAGTCGCCCCGGACGGCCACCTCCACGCCGAGCTGTGCCCGGAAGCCGCCGGGATCGGGCGGCGCGCCGTGGAAGGTCAGCTCCACCACGCTGGGGATGGCCAGGCCCTGGATCAGGCCCATGGGGGTGCCTTCGGTGAGCAGGGCGCCGTGGTCCATGATGGCCAGCCGGTCGCACAGCGCTTCGGCCTCGTCCATGTAGTGGGTGGTGAGGATCACCGTGCGCCCTTCCCGCTTGATGTGCCGCACCACTTCCCACAGCCCGCGCCGGGCCTGGGGATCCAGGCCGGTGGTGGGCTCGTCCAGGAACACCAGCTCGGGGTCGTTCACCAGGGCCAGGGCCAGGGCCAGGCGCTGCATCTGGCCGCCCGACAAGGTCATGTGGTAGGCGTCGGCCTTCTCGGTGAGCTGCACCAGCTCCAGGAGCTCAACCGGGGAGCGGCGCCGGGGGTAGTAGCTGCCGTACAGGGTCAGGGCCTCGCGCGGGGTGATCTTGTTGAACAGGCTGGTGCTCTGGAGCTGCACCCCTATCCGCGAACGGATCGCGCGGCCGTGGCCCTTCCAGTCCATGCCCAGGACCTGGATGGTGCCGGCGTCCGGCTCGGTCAGGCCCTCGATCATCTCCAGGGTGGTGGTCTTGCCGGCGCCGTTGGGGCCCAGCAGGCCGAACACCTCGCCCCGCTGGACCTCCAGGTCGAGGCCGGCCACGGCCACCACCTTGGGGTAGGCCTTGCGGATGCCCCGGACCCCCAGGGCTGGTCCGGCCGTCACGGGCCTGCGTTCCAGAGCCGCCAGCCGGGGTGGGCCGCGGCCAGCCGGTCCCGGGCGGCGTCCCGGTGGCCCGGGCTGGGGTAGCGCGCGGCCCAGCAGCTGCCGGAACCGCACAGCAGGGGGTCGCCGCCGCTGTCCAGGAGGGCCGCGCGCACGTCGGCCAGGGCGGGGCAGGCCCAGATGGCCGCGCCGGTGAGGTCGTTGCGCCAGGGGGGGGCCAGGCCCTCGGCCAGGCTGGGGCAGGGGGCGGGCAGGGGGTAGCCCACCCGGGCGATGGAATTGAAGACGCTGGGGGTGGCCACGTAGAGGCCGGGGTGGACCAGCAGGACCGGTTCCAGGGGGATCGGCCGCAGGGGGAAGACCCGGTCGCCCCGGTCCAGGCCCAGCACCGTGCCGCCCAGCAGGAACAGCGGCACGTCGCTGCCCAGCTCGGCGCCCAGGGCCAGCAGCCGGGACACCGGCAGGCCGAGCTCGAACAGGTGGTTGCCCAGCTTCAACGCCGCGGCGGCGTCGCTGGAGCCGCCGCCCAGGCCGGCCCCGTGGGGGATTCGCTTGTTCAGCCGGATCCGGGCGGGCAGGGGGCGTTCCGCCTCCCGCTCCAGCAGGCGCCAGGCCCGCAGCGCCAGGTTGCGCTCGTCCGCGGCCAGCCCCTCGGCGTCCTGGCCGGCGAGCTCCAGGGTGAGGGTGGCGGCGGGTTCCGCCTCCAGGGTGTCGGTGAGGCCGTCCACCCCTTCCAGGACGGTGGTCACCAGCTCCAGGTCGTGGTAGCCGTCGGCGCGCCGGCCCAGCACGGCCAGGAAGCGGTTCAGCTTGGCCGGGGCCTGCATCAGAGACCGTCCTCCAGCTCGAACTCCGGGTCGGGCATGCTGAGGATCCAGGGGCCGTCCTTGGTGATGGCCACGGCGTGCTCGTACTGGGCGCTCAGCGACCCGTCGGCGGTGCGCACCGTCCAGCCGTCGGGCTCCACCAGGCAGCGCTGGGAGCCGAGGTTGAAGATGGGCTCGATGGTGATGGTCATGCCCACCTCCATGCGGAAGCCGGTGCCGGGGCGGGTGTCGGCGTAGACCACCTGGGGATCCTCGTGCAGGTCCCGGCCGATGCCGTGGCCGATGTACTCGCGCACGATGCTGTAGCCCCGCTCCTCGCCGAAGGTCTGCACGGCGGTGGCCATGTCCCCGAGCCGGTAGCCGGTGCGGCAGTAGTCGATGCCTACGAACATGGCCAGCTGGGTGGCCTGGAGCAGCAGCCGGGCCGGCTCGCTCACCTGGCCCACGGCCACCGAAAGGCAGGTGTCGCCGTGGAACCCGTCCAGCTTGGCGCCGCAGTCGATGGCGATGATGTCCCCGTCCCGCAGCACGTAGTGGTCGGGGATGCCGTGCACCACCCGGTCGTTGACCGAGGTGCAGAGGGTGGCCGGGAAGCCATGGTAGCCCTTGAAGTTGGGCACTCCGCCCTGCTTGCGGATGTAGGTTTCCGCCAGCTTGTCCAGTTCCAGGAGGGAGACTCCGGGTTTCGCCGCCCGGGCCGCCACCCGCAGGGCGTTGGCGGCCAGCCGGCCTGCCTCCCTGAGCTTTTCCATCTCTTTTCGGCTCTTGTATCGGATCTGTTCACGGATAGCCACTGCGCGCTCCCTGCCCCAAGTCTACCCGAGGCGCTAGAATCCAGAACAACGGGAGACTGCCATGAATCGACGGGGCCGGTGTTGAGCGCCGGTACGGGCTACACCAGGGAGGAACTGGACTGGCTGGAGGCGGAATGGGCCTACCACCTGCACGGCCGCACCTCCAGCCTGAGCCGGGAAGACTTCCAGCGGATAACGGTCTGGGGCGCGCAGGGGGTGCCGGCGGATGCCATCGTCAACGCCATGGAGGCCTTCTTCACCCGCCGGGCCAAGCGGCCCAGACCCAGGAGCTTCGTGGCCATGGACCATCTGGCCAAGGATGTGGACAAGGCGATGAAGCTGCGCCTCGCCTTGGACCGGGCCGGGACCCCCGCCGAGAAGGGGGCCTGGGACGCGGTCAAGGAGCCGCTGCGCGCGGACCTGCGGGCCCGGGCCCTGTTCGGGGACTGGAAGCGGCTCCAGGCCGGGGCCCCGGCGCCGGACGCCCCGGGCTTCCTGGAACACTATGATGCGGAACGCAAGGTCTTCAAGGAGCTGGTGGCCATGGCCGAGGCGCGTCTGGGGGAGGCGGCCGGCCCTCTCCGCGAGGCCCTGGGTGCCCGGCTGGCCGAGGCCGAGCTGAAGGAAGGCACCCTGGTCTGGCGCCGGGCCTGGGACCACCACTGGAGCCGCATCGTCTGCGAAGCCTGGGGCATTGCCTAGGTGTAATATGGGGTTCCGGGGAGGCGCGATGAGTGTTCTGGCTGGCTGGCGCGCGGAACTGGATCAACCTTCCGCGGGCTTTTTCCGGGCCTTCGCCGGTCTCGCCGGCACCCCGTCCGGCCCCGGGGAGGCGGCCCGGGAGGCGGTGGAGAGGCTGGGCCCGGTGGTGGACTGGGCGGCCTACCTGCCGTACATCCCCCACGGCCTGCTGGGGCTGCAGGCGGTGTTCCGGTTGCGGCCCCTGCTGCGGGAAGCCAGCTTCCTCCGGCTGCTGGCCACCCAGATCCACGCCTTCGCCCATGAAAGCCGGAGCCCCGCCGCCCTCGGCCTTGGCGCCATCGGCCACGGCTCGGGCGATTGGGACAACCTGCGCATGGCCCTGGCTCACCACCGGCCCGCCATCGCCTGGGGCGAGGCCAGGGCCGTGGCCGGGATCCAGTGGGAGGCGTTCCGCCTCCTGGAAGGGGCGGCGGAGGCGGACATGGCCAACGTCGGCCACAAGCCCATGCTCGCCCGCATGCTGGGGGAACTGTTCCTGGCCCTGGGCCAGCCCCCGGAGGCCGGACGGGTGATGCTGGCCCTGACCGCCTGGCACTGCGCTTCGGAGCCGTTCGACACCTTCTGGCACGACCGCGCGGCCCGCCGCCTGGGGGATGCCGCGCCGGTCCAGCACCGGGCGGCGGAGCAGAGCCCGGAGACGCACCGGGCCCAGGTGCGGGAGATCTGCGATTCCGGCCTGGTGGAGCTGCTGGACCGGTTCTCGGGCCGGGTCCGGGCCGGCAGCGGCAGCGGCGACCTGCTGGCGGCGCTGGCCCTGGCCGCCGCGGAAAAGCAGCTGGACGCCCGCCGGGACCTGGAGGGCAAGACCTCCTGGAATTTCGTCCATCTGGCGGTCCTGGCCAAGCGGGTGGCGGAGGCGGAGCGCTGCGCGCCGGAGAGCTGGGTGCAGGCGGCGGCCCTGGTGAACCTGTTCCCCACCGGGGAGGACGAGGAGCGGCCGCGGCCCGCGCCGCCAAGGGCCGCGCCCGCGGATCCAGCCCAGGCGCTGCTGGACGCCATCCTGGACGGGGAGCCGGAGCCGGCCATGGGCCTGGCCGGGCTCCTGCTGGAGCGGGAAGGGCCGGAACCGGCGCTCCGGGTCCTGGCCGAGGCCGCCGCCGACAACGACCCCGCCTTCAACCACAGCCACCAGATCCTGGCGGTGGCCGCCGTGGCCGACCTGCTGCCGCACCTGCCGGAGCACGCCCGGGAGGCGGTGCTGGTGGCCATGGCCAAGGCCCTGGCCAACGGCCAGGGCAGTTCGGACCTGGGCCGCCAGGCCGGCGCCGCCCTTGGCGGGGCGAAGGGCTAGTGTAGGTCGATCGAATCAACGGAACCAACGTGTCCCATTCGGTCGTGCAGGCGTGTGCGGGTAAAAAACTGTATACGCTGAGTGCACCGAGGCGCTGAGTTACGCCGAGACAGCTTCGCGATCCAACATGCCGACCCATCCCGCCCCGGCCATGGCCCGCTGGCGCGGGCCGCGACGCTGGCGCGTCGCCCGGTCAGGCGCTCCGGTCCTTCCACATGCAAGCCTGTGGATGACCGGCGCGCCTGACCTTGAAAGGGCCTGGGCTCGATGTCCTTGGTAAGTCCCGAACCGGGGAACGTCCCCGGGATTCCGGAATCCCATTGGCAGGAGACCCGGCATGCCCCAAAGCGTTCCCGACGACCGCCCCCACACTGACCTGACTCACGCCATTCTCGAATCCGCCATGCGCGTCCAAAGCGTCCTTGGGGTCGGGCTTCTCGAAAAGCCCTACAAGGTCTGCCTGGCCCATGCCCTGCGCCAGAAAGGGCACCGGGTCCTGGTGGAAGTCCACCTGGACATCACCTTCGAGGGACTTCTGATTCCCGATTCCTACCTGATCGATCTCCTGGTGGATGACACCGTAGTGGTGGAAGCCAAAACCGTGGAGCGGCTAACTGCCATCCACCAGGCCCAGGTGCTCACCTACCTGCGCCTCTCCGGCAAGGATGTTGGGCTGCTTCTCAACTTCTGGGCCTGCCCCTTGAAGGAAGGTGGTATCCAGCGGCTGGTCCTCAGTCGGGGCCGGACTTGAACATGGTCGACTCCACTTGTCGACGCCCGAGTTGGAAATCCTGGAGGGTTTCAGCGGATCGGCTGGCCAAGCATGGCGGCCTTGGCCCGGGCCACCTTACCAAGGATGTCGGCATGGGTGGCGGACCAGATAAACGGCTTTGGCTCGGCGTTGTGCTTGGCGAGGTAATCGTGAATGGCTGACTCCAACTCGTCCACACTGCGGAAGACCCCACGGCGGATGCGGTTCTCCGTCAGGTCTCGGAACAGCCGCTCCACCATGTTGAGCCACGACCCGCTGGTTGGTGTGAAGTGGACGTGGACCCGCGGATGCTTGGCCAGCCAGGCCTGCACCGCGAACAATGTCGTGGTGCCATGCCGCTTGTAGTCGTGGGTCATGGTGCCGCAACGGCCCCGCTTCAGCGGCAACCCGGGTTGGGTTCGGTCCAGGGCCTGTCCATTAGACTCCGGGGGACGCA
>PLUC01000049.1 GCA_003165415.1 Holophagaceae bacterium | reverse complement strand
CAGACTACGAATCTGAGGGTCGCACGTTCGAATCGTGTCGGGACCACCAATGACTGCAAGACTCAAGGGCCATCTCTTGTTGGCCCCTTTGCATTGTCGCCACACGATCGCCCTTTCAGCCGGGATACTGGGGGGGTGACTCCTTGATTCCTTGCTATAGTCGGGCACTCCTTCCTGGATGTTTCATGACCCGGTTCCCCTGCTCGTGGCTGAATTGGCCAAAGCGTTTGGCCCTCTTTGGGGGATTGTTGTTCGTGGGCTCCCTAGTCAGCGCCGAGGGGACGCCTGTCACCATTCAACTCAAGTATTATCATCAATTCCAATTTTCAGGATATTATGCGGCGGAAGCCCAGGGCTACTACCGGGCGGCAGGACTGGACGTGCGCATCAAGGAGGGCGCTCCGGAGATCGATCCGGTTGAGGAGGTGGTTTCCGGGCGAGCCCAGTTCGGGGTCACCGATGCCACCCTGCTTCTTGCCCGGGCCGAGGGCAGGCCAGTGGAAGCCCTTGGCGTGGTGTTCCAGCATTCCCCAGGGGTCCTGCTGGTCCGTCGCCAAAGGCTGGGTCAGGATCTGGAGAGCCTGGCGGGCAAGAGAGTCATGCTGGGTGCCGCCAATGCGGACATCCTCGCCTTTCTTAAAAAAAAGGGACTCCCCCCAGACCGGTTCGTCGTGGTTCCCCACAGCTTCAACGTCCAGGACTTGATCGAAGGCCGGGTCGACGCGATGACGGCCTACTCGACGGTTGAACAATACTCCTTGGACCAGATCGGATTCCCCTACCAGGTATTCTCCCCCCGGACCGTAGGGATTGATTTTTATGGAGATACCCTCTTCACCGACGAACAGGAAGTGCGAGCCCACCCGGATACGGTCAAGACGTTCAGGGCTGCGAGCATGCAGGGATGGCAATACGCCATGGCCCACCCAGAGGAGATGGCGGACCTCATCCTGGACAGGTATTCCAAACGGAGGAACCGGGCGCAGCTTCTCTTCGAGGCCAGCCAAATGGTGCAGCTGCTGCAGCCCGACCTGGTTGAAATGGGCTACATGAACCCTGAGCGCTGGAAGCACATCGGCGAAACGTTCGTGGACATGGGAATGCTCCGAAAAGGGTTCTCCCTGGACGGCTTCCTATACAAACCTAAACCGGAGACGGATTTCTACGGACTCCTCCGGTGGATTGCCGGGCTGTTTGTACTGGCAGCAGGCATCTTCGCCTACCAGATCCACCGGGCAAAATCGAGTTTCCAGGCCATCTTCAATTTCACCAACGATGCCATCTTTATTCATGAGTTGACGTCAGGGGCCATCCTGGATGTGAATCTGCGCGCAACCGAGATGTTCGGCTATACCCGTGACCAGCTCCGGGCCATGCCCGTGGAGGGCATAAGCAGCGGCATCCCCCCGCACACCCAGGCGGATGCCCTGGGGTGGATCCACAAGGCTGCTGAAGGTTCACCCCAAGTTTTCGAGTGGCTATGCAAGAACCGTTCCGGCCATTTATTCTGGGTGGAAGTGAACATGCGCAAGGCGACCATCAATGGTCACGGAAGGCTGATCGTGGCCGTGCGGGACATCACCGAGCGCAAGCGCCTGAAGGCCGAAGTCGAGCATATGCAAAGGATGGAAAGCATGGGCCGACTTGCGGGGGGGGTCGCCCACGACATGAACAACGTCCTGGGAGCCATTCTGGGTTTGTCCTCAGCCCACCTGGCCAGCCTGCCCAGGGACAACCCCCTCTATTCCTCCCTGAAGACGATCTGTGCAGCAGCAACCCGGGGTGGCGACATGGTCAAGCGCCTGCTGGCCTTTTCGCACCAGACCTCCAGCGAATACCACGGGTTGAACCTGAACGCCCTGATCCTGGAGGAAGTCCGCCTCCTGGAGCGCACGACCCTGGCCAAATTGCACCTGGAAATGGATCTCTCCCCGGACCTCCGCCCCATCCTCGGCGATGACAGCGCGCTGACCCATGCCATCATGAACCTCTGCGTGAACGCTGTGGACGCCATGAGCGACGGTGGAACCCTCACCTTCCGCACCCGCAACCTGGGTTTGGACCAGGTCGAGGTCGCCGTGGAAGACAACGGCAGCGGCATGACCGGGGAGGTGCTGGACCGGGCCATGGACCCCTTCTTCACGACCAAGGCTGTTGGCAAGGGTACCGGTCTCGGCCTTTCCCTTGTGTTCACCACCGTGAATGCCCATGGTGGGCACCTGGAGATCCATAGCGCACCGGACCGGGGAACCCGGGTGACGATGACCTTCCCTGCCACGACGGTCCGGGCCCCGAGGCCCGAGTTGGAAGCTCCCGTTCGCCCGGACGTAAAGGGGCGCGCCATCCAGGTGCTTCTGGTAGACGATGACGAGTTGATCCAGAGGTCCACGCGGATGTTGGTGGAGGCCCTCGGCCACACCGTCACCTCCACCCTGGACGGGGAAGCCGCCATCGACCTGATTGAGCAGGGGTTTCAACCCGATGTCGTGATCCTCGACATGAACATGCCCGGGCTGGGGGGCAAGGGCACCCTCCCCCGACTTCGCGGCCTCTGCCCTACCGTGCCCGTTCTCCTTGCGACGGGTCGGGCGGACCAGGAGGCGCTGGACCTGGTCGCCGCCCATCCCTTTGTGACCCTGGTGTCCAAGCCCTTCAGCTTTGAAGATCTACGAGGGCACCTACTTCAAGTTGCCGGTTGCGGGCCGAAGCTTTGATCAGTGGATGCCGATGCGCAGCAGGGGGTCAGGTGCAGCTTGGCCTGGTGCAGCGGCTCGAAGTCCGGAAAATAGACGGAAGAGACGTTCAGGAGGCGTATCCCGTCGAAGCGGGGCATGGTGCCGGCGACGATGATGCGCTCGTACTCGGTCGCCAGCCGGCAGAACAAGGCATCGAAGGCCTCCACTTGCTCGATGGCCAGCCGCCGCATCAGGTCGGCCGGCTCCCCCTCCCCGCTCACGAGGCCCAGCAGCTGGGCCCCGAGCAATTCCGGAAACACGATGAGATCGGCGTCGTAGTCATCGCCCACATCCACGTAGGATTCCGCGAACCGCGCGAAGTCCTCGAAGCTGGAGATGGCGCGCAGGGCATACTGCACGGCGCAGACCCGGACCGGCCGGGACATCACGGGAGTGGGCGCGGAGAATCGCATCAGAACTCCATGACGATGAGGGCGGCGCAGTTCATGCTCTCGGGGTCGAAGATGTAGTTCGGCAGGAGGCCCCTCAGGCTGAAGCCGCAGCGGAGCTGGGTGGACAGGGTCGGATCGTAGATGACCTTCCGCTCTACCAGCTCGAGGTACCTTTCCGGGGAAAGGAGGTCCATGGCCAGGTGGTAGCCGGGAATGCGGGCGCCCGCCACGAAGCGGCGGCAGCCCTGGCCAAGGGCGAGGGCGATGCGGGCCGCGTAGAGTTGGCGGGCCAGGCCCAGGCCGCGGAAGGCGGGTTCCACCGCGAGGTCGACCCCGTAGAAGGCGTCGCCGGCCGGATCATGGGTGGCCAGGGAACCGCCTCCGGGCCGTGGGGCGCGATGTAGACCCGTTCCATGAGCTCCACCACCGCCGGCAGGTCCTCGCGGCGGCGCGGCCGGAGCACCCAGCCGCGCGGCAGCGGTTTGAGTGTCAAAAATGATTCTTGCAAAGCCAAAGCCATGCGGGCCCTCCAGGGGGGACGATCCCGAAGCTTACGCCCGCGCCATGATATCCATGTGACGGCGGTGCTACGATATCCTAGGCAACGGCACAGGACGGGAGAGCCAAGGAAAATGGTTCTACCGTTTTTTTTCGTTCCGATTCCGGAGCGTGCTGAACAGGAGCTTTGCCGCATGGACAGGGTGCAACGACTGGAAGCTTTAAGGCAGGAGATCCGCTATGACCTGCTGGTGATAGGCGCCGGGGCGACCGGCTGCGGGATCGCCGCCGACGCGGCCAGCCGGGGCCTGAAGGTCGCCCTGATCGAGCAGCACGACATCGCCGAAGGCACCAGCAGCCGCAGCACCAAGCTGGTGCACGGGGGGGTGCGCTATCTGGAAATGGCGGTGAAGAAGCTGAACCGCGCCCAGTACCACCTGGTCAAGGAAGGTCTGTTCGAACGGGGGGTCCTGCTGCAGAACGCGCCGCACCTGGCCAACCCGCTGGCTCTGGTCACGCCGCTCTACTCCTGGATGGAGGTGCCCTACATCTACGCCGGCCTGCTCCTCTACGACGTGCTGGCGGGCAGGAAAGGCCTCGGGCACAGCTACGTGGTCGGCCGCCAGGAAGCCTTGCGGCGCTTCCCGATGCTCAAGCGGGAAGGGCTGAAGGCCGGCGTGGTCTACTACGACGCCCAGTTCAACGACGCGCGCATGGCCGTGACCCTGGCGCTGACGGCCCAGCAGCATGGCGCCGTGGTCGCCAACCACTTGGCCGCCGTCGCCCTGGAAAAGGCCGGCGGCAAGCTGTGCGGAGCCCGGGTGCGCGACGCGCTCAGCGGCGAGGAATTCAGTCTCCGGGCCAGCGGGATCATCAATGCCGCCGGTCCTTTCGTGGACAGCCTGCGACGGCTGGATGATGCCTGCGCCGCCCCGATCCTGAATGCTTCTTCCGGCGTCCACATCATCCTGCCCGAACGCTTCGTGCCCCCGGAAACCGGCCTGATGATCCCCAAGACCGAGGACGGCCGGGTGCTGTTCATCCTGCCCTGGCAGGGGCATGCCCTCATCGGCACCACCGACAACCCCGCGGAGATCGTCGACCACCCCCAGGCCCGGGAAGACGACATCGAGTACCTCCTGCAGCACGTCCGCCAGTATTTCGACATCGACGTGGACCGCGACGAGGTCACGGCGGTCTGGTCGGGCCTGCGCCCGCTGGTCAAGGCGCCGGAAACCCAGAACACCGCCCAACTGGTGCGCGAGCACCTGATCCAGGTGAGCCCTTCGGGTCTGCTGACGGTGGCCGGCGGCAAGTGGACCTCCTACCGCAGGATGGCCGAAGAGGCGGTGGACCAGGCCATCCAGCAGTTCGGCTGCCGACCTGCGCGGACCTGCCAGACCGGCAACCTGCGCCTGGTGGGCGCCGAACAGTTCGATCCGGCCAATGAAGGGAACCTGGTCAAGCACCATGGCCTCGCTGCGGATGTGGCGCGGCACCTGCACCACGCGTTCGGCGACCAGGCGGCGCGGGTGGCGGGCCTGGCCCAGTCCGGCCTGGGCGCCCGCCTGCATCCGGCGCATCCATTCATTGAAGCGGAGGTGGTCTACGCCGCCCGCCACGAGTTCGCCGAGCGCGCCGCCGACGTGCTGATCCGGCGGCTGCCCCTGGGCCTGCTGGACAACGCTGCCGCCCGGGCCGCCCTGCCGCGGGTGGTGGAGCTGATGGCGGCGGAGCGGGGTTGGGATCAGGGGCGCTGTCATGAAGAATTCTCGAACAGCATGCGGCGGCTGACGGTGGCCATCTGAGAACCGGCTCGGGGAAGGGAGCCACAACCACATGGATTTGAACGGCAAGACCTGCTTCATTTTCGACCTGGACGGGACGGTCTACCTCGGGGACCGGCCCATCCAGGGCACCGTCGACTTCATCAAGCGCAACCTGGGCCGGAAGGAGATCTTCTTCCTCACCAACAACACCTCCAGGAACCTCGCCGACTATGCCGGGAAGCTGGCGCGGCTCGGGCTGGAGGCCGGGGTGGAGCGCATCCTGTCGCCGCTGCTGCCGCTGGTGGAGCACCTGAAGGAACAGGGGATCCGCCGTCTCTATCCGGTGGGCAACGCCAGCTTCCGGGCCTTCCTGCGGGAACGGCTGCCGGGGGTGGTGTTCACCGCGGGCGGAGCATGCCAGGCGGTGGTGCTCGCCTACGACACCCAGCTGAGCTATGCCAAGCTGGCGGCCTCCTGTCTGCTGCTGCAGCGCCCCGGGGTGCGCTTCCTCTCCACCCACCCCGACCTGATATGTCCCTCGGCCAGGGGGCCGCTGCCGGACACCGGCAGCTTCGTCAAGCTCTACGAGGCGGCCACCGGGAGACTGCCGGAGCGGGTGTTCGGCAAGCCCGACCCGGCCATCCTGGCGCCTCTGCTCAGGCGCTTCCGGCCGGAGGAGATGGTGATGGTCGGGGACCGCCTCAGCACCGACAAGGTGCTGGCCGACAACGCGGGCATCGATTTCATCCTGGTGCTGAGCGGCGAGGCCCGCCGTGCCGATCTGGCCGCCCTGGAGCGGCAGCCGGCGCTGGTGGTGGAGGATCTGGGAGGGTATTAGGGCCTTTCTTCGGCCAGGGTGAGCAGGGTCCGCAGCAAGACGTCGGCGCCCAGCTGCACGTGCCGCGGGTCGGTGCGCTCGGCGGGGTTGTGGCTGACACCCCCTTGGCTGGGCACGAAGATCATGGCCGCGGGGCAGATCCGGGCCAGCATCTGGGCGTCCTGGCCGGCGCCGGAGGTCATGGGCCGGATCCGCTGGCCCAGGGACGCGGCGGCCTGTTCGATCACCCGGACCGTGCCCGGATCGAACACCACCGGCTCGGTGCGCGCCAGGCGCCGGGTCTCCACGCCCAGCCCTTGGGCCCGCAGGTCCTGGAGGAAGGCCTCCAGCCGGCGTTCCGCTGCGGCCAGGACCTGTTCGTCGGCGTGGCGCAGGTCCACGGTGGCCACGGCTTCCCGGGCGATCACGTTGATCAGGTTGGGGGCCAGCCGCAGGGACCCCACCGTGCCCACCCCGCCCAGCTCCTGGGCCAGGTCGTGCACGAAGCAGGCCAGGCGGGCGGCGCCGTGGCCCGCGTCCCGGCGCAGGCCCATGGGGGTGGTGCCGGCGTGGTTGGCGCGGCCGTGGAGGGTCACTTCCGTCCAGGAGATGCCCTGCAGGTTGGCCACCGCGCCCAGGGCCTCGCCCTCCTGGTCCAGGATCGGCCCCTGCTCGATGTGCAGTTCCACGAAGGCGTGGGGCACGATGGCGCCGGGCTCCAAGGTGCCGGCATAGCCGATCCGCTCCAGTTCGGCGCCGAAGCGGCGGCCGTCGATGCCCACCAGCGCCAGGGCCTCCGCCACCGGCAGGCCGCCGGCGTAGACCAGGGACCCGGCCATGTCCGGCTGGAACCGCACCCCTTCCTCGTTGGTGAACACCGCCACCGCCAGCGGCCGGCGGGTGGTGACCCCGTGCTCGTTCAGCACCTGGACCACCTCCAGCCCCGCCAGCACCCCCAGGCAGCCGTCGAACGGGCCGCCGGTGGCCACGGTGTCGATGTGCGAGCCGGTCATGACCGGCGGCAGATCTTCGCTCCCCCGGCGCAGGCCGATGAGGTTGCCGACCCGGTCCACCCGCACCTCCAGCCCCAGCTCGCGCATCCAGGACACCACCAGGTCCCGCCCCTGGCGGTCCTCGTCGGTGAGCGCCAGCCGGCAGCAGGAGCCGTCCTCCAGCCGGCCCACGGCGCCCAGCTGGTCAAGCCGGCCCATCAGGCGCCTTCCGTCGCAGCGCAGGGGCTCCATCAGCGCCGGACGGCCCGCGCCAGGAAGCTCCTGCAGGCCCGCCCCCACTGCATGAGCGAGGCAAACGCCAAGCCCACCAACCCGGCGCTGGCGGAGCCCACGGGGCACCCCGCCCGGCCGCAGAAGGGGCAGACCGCGCTCATGGCGTACAGCCCCGAGAAGGCCACGAACCAGGCCACGAAGCGCACGATCCCGGACATGGGACGGGCGGCCGGGGCGGGTTCATGGTGGTGGTCGCAGCAGGGTTCGGACACGGGCGATCCTTGGACGAACTCCAAGTCTATCACCCTAATATGACTGCAGGGGGACCGCGCGCTCACTCCGTTCGCTCTCCGTCCCCCCGCACCCCCACTTCATGCCCGGGCGGAGCCCGGTCATGAAGTCTAGTCCTTGAAGGCCACAATCCGGCCGCCGGTGACCTGGGCCAGCTGCGCCAGGGTGGTGCGCACACCGGTGGCGTCGTTGCCGGCGGCGGGAAACACCGTCTCGTACAGGCCCAGGTCCTGGTCCAGGAGGATCTCGATGCCCTTCAGGCCGAACGGGCAGACCCCGCCGGGCCGGAAGCCGGTGACCCGTTCGGTTTCATCGGCGTCGGTCATGGACACCTTGGAGCCGATGAGCCGCTTGAGCACGCCGGAGGGGATGCGCTTGTCCCCGGGGCACACCACCAGCACGAAGGTTCCGGCCTTGCTCTTGAAGAGAAGCGACTTGGCGATGCGGGCCACCTCCACCCCCAGGCGGCGGGCGGCCATTTCGGCCGTGGGCGTGCTGCCCGGCTCGTATTCCAGGACTTCGAGCCCGTGGGCGTCGATCACTTTCCGCACTTTTTCAGGGACCATCGGGTCAACTCCTGGAGTCATCCTGGAAGGCTAGCAGCCCTTGCGGAGCTTGCTCCACTTAGGGCTGCTTGTGCCCCGCACGGGCGCCTGGTCCGGCGGGGTCCCACGGTGCGAACAGCCACTGGGCCATGGCGCGGTCTTCCTTCTGCACATGCTCCACCAGCCACTGCTCCAGGACCCGCATCACCCGGACGGGATCGCGCCGCATGGATTCGTACTGGTCCACCATGTCCTCCACCTGGATCTTCATGAGCTGATGGGCCACCTGGTGGGTGGCCAGACCAGGATAGCCGCCCTGGCGCATGAGGTCCTCTTCCATCTGGAAATGCGCCACCACGTAGACCGAAAGGGCGGTGATCGTCCGGCTCACCTCCCGCTCGCCGCGGTCCCGGCCCACGGCCCCGTCGAGGTCGTTGAACAACTGGAACAACCGCCGGTGCTGTTCATCGATAGGGCGGTTGCCGGTGGCAAGTTCGGAGTTCCAAACCAGTGGCACGAATATCCTCGGGATCGTGAATGATCATACATTCAAAAGGCCCCGTTGGCGTTTTCTAGTTCCCGGCTACCACCTGGCCAGGTCGTTGAGCCAGGCGGCCACGGCCTTGCCCAGCTTGGCCTTGTAGTCGGCCAGGAGCAGGCTGTCGGCCTGGAATTCGTTCACCCCCACGCCCTTGGCCGCGATGGTCATGGATTCGTACTGCTGCCCCGCGCTGTCCACCAGGGTGAGGCTCAGGGAACCCTGGGCCACGATGAAGTCCGGGGTGCGCTGGCGGTCCCACCAGGCGCGCTGGCCCACCGCCACCCCGTTGCGCCCGTTCCGGGCCCTCAGGGTGATGGAGAACAGGGGGTTCTGGTCGGACCAGCCCATGCCTTCCTTGAGCACGGCGTTCCGGACCACGTCCTTCACGTCCGGGTCCAGTTCCATCCCGGGGGTGGGCGCCAGCCCGAAGGTGAGGGCGGACCGGGCCGCCACCATGCGCCGTTCCACTTCCAGCCTGGTCTTGAGCACCTCGCCCCGGAGCGCGGGATCCCCCCCGCCGCCGCTGAGCAGGCCGGCCAGGTCGTCCAACTTGACCAGTTCCCCATGGGTCTTCTTCAGTGCCTGGGCCTCCACCAGCTTGGCCCGGACGCCCTGTTCGGAACGCTGGGCGCCCAGGTCGGCCTTCAGGGTGTCGAGCCGGGTCTGCAGTTCCTGCTGGGCAATGGCCAGGTCCAGGTAGGCGAGGGCGTAGCCGGTGCCGCCGGGACGATCCATGAAGGTCTCCTCCACCACCAGCCCCGGAAGGTCGGCGGCCTGGGCCAGCACCTGGGTGTTCACCTGGACGTTCTGGGTCCGGCTGGCGGTGGCGGGGCCGCCGCCGGTGGTCCTGCTCTCGTTGTAGTTGGTGATGACCTTGGTGTCGCCGATGACGTTGGCCCGCAGCCGCGAGATGACGTCGATCCTGGCATTGTCCGAGACCTGGCGCAGGGTCACGGCGTCGGTGGTGAGGGCGGCCACCCCCAGCCCGTAGACCCGGCCGGGCTGGGTGGGCAGCGTGCTGATCCATAGGGGCCTGGCGGTGGGGGCCGGGGCGACCAGGGCGGGAACGAGCAGGATCATGGGCAACATGGCTAGGCTCCGAACAACCTGCGGACGCTGTCCTTGCGGATCTCCACCTCGTCAGCCCACTCGATCACCCCCGATTCGATGTCGGTGGCCTTGAGGGTGATCTTGTAGTAGACATCCTTGACCCGGCCGTTGGTCTTGACGATGGAGGAGATGTCGCCGTCCAGGATGTACTTGGCGCCGGTCTGCTTGCCGGCGGTCTTCTGGGTGGCGGTGTCGGCCATGGTGCCCTGAAGCTTGTACTGGTTCATCAGGTCGGCCTGACTGTCCAGGGCCGAGAAGCGCACCTTGCCGGACTTGATGAGGGAGATGCGGATCTTGTCGGTGATGGACTTGGTGTCGATGTGCTCGGAGGTGTTGTTGCGCAGCCTGGTGACGGATATGAGGGGAGGCTTGTCCGGGTCCGCCGGGTCCGGCTGCAGCCGGTTGCTGGTGATCAGGCTGGCGACGATCTTGTCGGCGATCATCTGCAGATCGGTGGAGCCGAAGTCGGCGTTCACCGTCTCAGTGGCCTGGGCGTTGCCGTAGCTGGTGACGGGGCCCGAACAGCCCAGGCCGAGGCTCACCGCGCCGACACCGAGAAGAGGCAAGAACGTCTTTTTCATGATCGATTCCTTCATGGAGGTTGGGGAAAAGGGATACCTCATAAGCCCTGCCCGAAACATCATTGCAGCTTTGGCGCCGGAGCGGCAGGCGGGATGAGGGGGGGTCTGATCGGGGCGTCATCGCTCCCGATCTGGAAAGTCCTGACGTCGATGCGCTTGAATCCAGGGAAAGCGCGCACCAGCAGGAACGTCGAACTGGCCGGGGGGATGTCCAGCGCCACCGTCTCCGCCAGGCCCGGACCCCGGAGGTCCAGCCGGTTGGGGCCGGCGCCGAGGTTGAACCTGGCAACCTGGACCTCCGCCGGCAGGCTGAGCCAGGACCGGCGGTCCGCGCTGGTCACCACCGCGCTGGCCACCTTGCTCAGCAGCCCCCCCAGAGGCCCCCAGTTCTTTTCGGCCCGCTCCTGCAGCTCGCCCTTGGCGATGGCCCCCAGCAGGCCCCGGGTGAGGATCCCCGGCATCCGCTCCTGCAGCGACTTCACCGCGAGCTTGCGGGTCTCCAGAAGGGTCGAGGTCATGACGGTCCTGGCCGGGGTGGTGATGGTGAGGGGCGGCTCGGCCCTCCCGAGATCCCGGTAGATGGGAAAGGCCAGGCTATAGAGCTTGTCCTCGGCGAAAAGGTTGATCTTGACCTCGTCCAGCTTGGGCACCAACCCGGCCTCGAACACCACCACCACGGACCCGGTGGCGGCGGGATCCGGCGCCGGATCCCCACCGGCCGCCCCCAGCCGGGCCTTGGCGTCGTCCCAGGCGGCCCCGCCATGGGCCCGGGCGATCTCCAGGTAGGCGGAGCGCACCCCGGGCACCCGGGGGGCCAGTTCGTAGGCGCGCTTGATCTCCACCATGGCGTCGTTCAGGCCCTCCTCGTCCTGGGCCAGGTAGACCTGGCTGGACAGGTAGTAGGTGAAGGCGTTCTCGTAGGAATTGCGCACATCCTTCACGGCATCGAACATCCGGCCGTAGGTGGCCTGCACCGCCGGGTTGTCCACCCGGGCGTTCTCGGCGCCCGCCGGCTGCCGGGCCCCGGCCTGCCGCGCCTCCCGCTGGCTGCGCTCCCGCTCCAGGCGCTGGTATTCCTCGGCCTTGCGCAGTTCGACCCGGGCGCCTTCCAGGTTCCCCTGCAGCAGGAAGTTGATGGCGTTGATGGTGCGGGACATGACCTTGTCGTAGCCGAAACCCTCGTACTTCAGCACCGAATCATTGACCAGCACCGCGCCGGCGGTGCGCCCCGCCGCCCCGGCGGAGACCACGGCCTGGCCTTCGTAGACATGGGCCACGGCGTCGGCTCTGTTGAAAAAGTCCATGCTCTTCCGTGGATCCCCGGCCAGGTGGTAGAACTCGCCAAGCTCGTACAGGGAGAGCAGACGGTCGGCGCAGTCCCTGGAAGCGTCCTTCAGGAACACCTTGTCCACCGCGGCCAGGTTGTTGGCCAGCAGCCCGTCCAGGGCGGTGCGGAAATCCCTGATGTGGTCCGCCGCGGCCGGCAGCGCGAGCAGGGCGACCAGGACCGGAACCCGGAGGGCAGGGAACCCGAACAAGCATTGATCCTGGCGCATGGGGCAGCTCCGGAAGCAGTATCGGCCGGAGGGGTGCACAAGGCCATGGACAGCGTAAATGTACTTTGATAAAAACGTCAATGAGCTCTCTTTTAAGTTAGAATCTCCCACGATCCGGAGGTAACTGTGAAGATCGCCATTCCGATGGAGATCCGTCCCGACGAGAACCGCGTGGCCCTTGATCCCGAATCCTGCCGGAAGCTGATCCAGCTGGGCGCCGAGGTGGCCCTGGAGGCCGGGGCCGGCGCCCGGGCCTTCTTCCCCGACCAGGCCTACCAGGAGGCCGGGGTCACCCTGACCGCGGACGCGGCGAAGCTGCTGGGCGAGGCGGATTTCATCGCCAAGGTCAACGCTCCCCTCCCCCGCGCCGACGGCAGCCACGAGGCCGAGCTGATGCGGCCGGGGGCCATCCTGCTGGCCTCGCTGTTCCCCACCCGCAACCTGGACGCCGTGGCCAGGCTGGCCGCGCGCGGGATCACCGCCTTCTCCACCGACTGCATCCCGCGCACCACCCGGGCCCAGGCCATGGACACCCTGTCCAGCCAGGCCAACATCGTCGGCTACAAGGGCGTGCTGCTGGGGGCGGCGGCCCTGCCCAAGTACTTCCCCATGCTCATGACCGCCGCCGGCACCACCCTCCAGGCCAAGGTCTTCGTCATCGGCTGCGGGGTGGCGGGGCTCCAGGCCATCGCCACCGCCAAGCGGCTGGGCGCCGCCGTGAGCGCCACGGACGTTCGGCCCGAGGTGAAGGAGCAGATCGAATCCGTGGGCGGCAAGTACGTGGGCATCGAGCTGAACCAGAGCGCCCAGGCCGGCGGCGGTTACGCCGCCGAGCTGTCGCCGGAGGACAAGGCCCGCCAGGCCGGAATGCTCGCCAATCACTGCGCCCTGGTGGACATGGTGATCACCACCGCCCTCATCGGCGGGGTGGTGGCGCCCAGGCTCATCGACGAGGGGATCGTGCGTTCCATGCGGCCCGGGTCGGTGCTCGTGGACCTGGGCGCCGACGGCGGCGGCAACTGCACCCTGTCGCGGCTGGGCGAGACCGTGACCGTGGGCGGGGTGACGCTGCTCGCCCCGCTGAACCTGCCCGCCACCGTGCCGTTCCACGCGAGCATGATGTTCTCCCGGAACCTGCTCAACTTCATCACCGCGTTCTGGAACAAGCCCGAGGCGAGCTTCCGGCTGGACTGGGACGACGAGCTGCTGAAGGGCTGCTGCGTGACCCGGGACGGCCAGGTCGTGCACGGTCCCACCCTGAAAGCCATCCAGGCCTGAGCCGCCGGAAAGGAGCATCCATTTGCCCAACCTCATCCTAGCCATCGCCCAGGGCACCGGCGGGCACGCCGCCGGCGGCCACGGCCAACTGGACTTCATGGGCGCCCTGTTCGTGTTCATGCTGGCCACCTTCATCGGGCTCATGGCCATCCAGCGGGTGTCCCGGCTGCTGCACACCCCGCTCATGAGCCTGACCAACGCCATCTCGGCCATCGCCGTGGTGGGCGCCATCATCGTCGCTGCGGGCAAGGACGCCCCGGTCTACGTCACCGCCCTGGGCCTGGTGGCGATCTTCTGCTCCACCACCAACATCGTCAGCGGCTTCCTGATCACCGACCGCATGCTCAAGATGTTCAAGAAGCGCGAGGGGGCGCCTAAATGAGCGCCGAGAACCTGGTCCAGCTCCTGTACCTGGTGGCCACCGGCCTGTTCATCATGTCCCTGCGCTGGATGAGCAATCCCGAGACCGCGCGCAAGGGCGTGTTCTCCGGCGTGGCGGCCATGGTCCTGGCCGTGGCCGGCACCCTGGCCGGGGTCATCACCACCGGCGGCACCCACTACTGGTGGATCCTGGCCGCCTTCATCGCCGGGTCGGCGGTGGGCTACCCCCTGGCCCAGGTCCCCCTCACCGCGGTGCCCCAGCGGACCGCCCTCTCCCACGCCTTCGGCGGCCTGGCCGCGGGCCTCGTGGGCACCGGCAAGTTCTTCCTCTACTACGGCCAGAGCAACGAGGAGGCGCTGGCACCTTATATTGTCACCGCCCTGATGCTGGAGATCCTGCTGGGCTTCCTGACCTTCACCGGCTCCCTCATGGCCGCCGGCAAGCTCCAGGAGCTCAAGTGGATCCCCCAGCGGCCGGTCACCTACCCCGGGCAGAACGTCATCAACCTCGGCCTGTTCACCCTGGCCCTGGCCCTGGGCGTGGCCCTGGTGCTGAACCCCCTGGCGGCCTGGGCGCCGCTGGCGTTCATGCTGGTCATGGTGCTGTCGCTGGCGTTCGGGGTGCTGCTCATCCTGCCCATCGGCGGCGCCGACATGCCGACGGTGATCTCCATCCTCAACGCCTACGCCGGGCTGTCGGCCGTGGCCATGGGCTTCGTGCTCAACAACAAGCTCCTGATCACCGCCGGCGCCCTGGACGGCAGCTCCGGCCTGATCCTTTCCATCATCATGTGCAAGGCCATGAACCGGTCCTTCACCAACGTGCTGTTCGGCGCCTTCGGCCAGACCCAGCAGGCCGCCGCCGGGGGCGAGGCCAAGGTCTACAAGTCGGACACCCCCGAGAGCGCGGCGCAGATCATGGCCCAGGCCGACCTGGTGGTGATCGTGCCGGGCTACGGCATGGCCGTGGCCCAGGCCCAGCACCGGGTGCGGGAGCTGTACGACCAGCTCAAGAAGCGCGGCGTCACCGTCAAGTTCGCCATCCACCCGGTGGCCGGGCGCATGCCCGGGCACATGAACGTGCTGCTGGCCGAGGCCGAGATCCCCTACGACGACCTGGTGGAGATGGACGAGATCAACGGCGACCTGCCCCAGGCGGACGTGGCGCTGATCATCGGCGCCAACGACGTGGTCAACCCCGCCGCCCGCACCGACAAGACCAGCCCCATATATGGCATGCCCATCATCGACGCGGACAAGGCCAGGACCGTCTTCGCCATCAAGCGTTCCAAGAACCCCGGCTTCGCCGGGATCGAGAACGAACTCTACTACCTGGACAAGACCTTCATGCTATTCGGCGACGCCAAGGTCGTGGTGGGGGAACTGGCCAGGCAGTTGGCGGGAGAAGGCGGACATTAAAGACTAACGCTCCACCATCTTCATCTGGGTAGGGGTGTAGCGCTCGCCCACCACCTGGCCCGCCAGTTGGCCCAGCTGCGCCAGGTCCTCCGCGGACAGGCGCAGGTCCAGGGCGTCCAGGTTCTGGTCCAGGGTGGTGCGGCGCCGGGTGCCAGGGATGGGCACCATGTCCTCGCCCTGGGCCAGCACCCAGGCCAGGGCTACCTGGGCGGGGGTGGCCTGGTGGCGCTGGGCGACGGCCTGGATCACTTCGAGGATGTGGGCGTTGGCGGCGGCGTTGGCGTCCTGGAAGCGGGGCACGTTCTGGCGCCAGTCGCTGGCCGGCAGTTCCGCGGCGTTCTTGAAGGCGCCGGCCAGGAAGCCGCGGCCCAGGGGGCTGAAGGGCACCAGGCCGATGCCCAGTTCGCGCAGGGTCGGCAGGATCTTCTCCTCGATGCCGCGCTCGAACAGCGAGTACTCGCTCTGCAGGGCGGCGATGGGATGCACCCGGGAGGCCCGCCTCAGGGTCTCCGGCCCCACCTCGGACAGGCCCAGGAAGCGCACCTTGCCGGCGGTGACCAGGTCCTTCATGGCGCCCACGCTGTCCTCGATGGGGACCTTGGGATCCTTGCGGTGCAGGTAGTAGAGATCGATGACGTCCACGTTGAGCCGCTTGAGGGACGCCTCGGCCACCCGCCTGGCGTTTTCCGGGGTGCCGTCCATCCCGTCCCGGATGCCGAACTTGGTGGCGATGACCGCCTGCTGGCGCCGGCCCTGGATGGCCTTGCCCACCAGCACCTCGTTGGTGAAGGGCCCGTAGGCCTCGGCGGTGTCCAGCAGGGTGACGCCCCGGTCCAGGGCCCGGTGGATGGTGGCGATGCCTTCGGCCTCGTCGATCTCCTCCGGCCGGATGTATCCATGGGTGATGCCCATGCAGCCAAAGCCCATGGCGCCCACTTCCAGACCGCCGGTTCCCAGTTTTCTCGACTCCATGGCGCGCTCCTAGCTGACTTAGCGAAGATTATAGCCCAGGAGCGGCTGCCCCGGCCCCCCACCCATCAGAATGGTCGCATCCCGTCAAGGTGATGGCCCCGCCCCTGCCCCGTTCCCGGGTGGAGAACTGGCAGGACAGCCCCTTACCCGGATCCGGAGGCTGGCACATGGTTTGCTCTGGAGCGGAAGCCATGGGTCCCGCCCATGTATTAACAGCAAATCAAAGCCGGAGGCCCCCACCGTGGAAACCAAAGTCCTGAACGCCCGCACCCGCATCGAACGCAGGGCCGAACCGCCGGTGTACCGGCAGCAGGTCACCAAGGCCCTCAACCGCGACCTGCCCTTCGGCGGCATCAAGCAGTCCGGCATCAACCGCTACCACGGGCCCACGGGCCTGCGCCTGTTCACCGAGAGCAAAAGCATGGTGATCGACGACGGCATGGAGGACACGGAGCCGTCCTGGTTCCCCTACACCGAGGCCAAGCTGGCGGCGGCCCGGGAGCGGTTCAGTATCCCACTTCGATGATCTTGAAGCTGTCCTTGACCATGGCGGGGCGGGTGCCGGGCTTGGCGTCCGCGGGGAGGGGATCGAACTCTGCCGTGGGCAAGTACAGGCGATGGGTGCGGGGATTGTCCACGATGGTGCGGGCCCCCTTCAGGGTGGCCACCGTGGCGGCCACTTCATAGGCGCCCGCGTCATTGCGGCGGATGACGGTGAGCGTGCCCTCCCCGTTGCTGGCATAGGCGCAGCCGGTGCCCGGATCGAAGGCCACCCCGTCGGTCCCGGCGCCGATGGGCAGGGTCGCCAGCACCTTGCCGGTGCCCGCGTCCACCACCGCCGCCAGCCGGTTGCCGGCCACCGAGAAGAGGACATTGTGCTGGACGTCCATGGCCAGCCCGCTGGGCCGCTCCAGCGGCTTGATGGACCAGATGGCCTCCACCTGGAGGGTGCGGGCGTTGATGGCCATGATCTCTGAGGTGTCCTCGTTGTTCAGGTAGACCCTGCCGCGCCCGTCGCAGGCCGAGAACTCGGGCTTGCCGCCCAGGGGGATGGTGCCCACCACCCGGGAGGTGGCGGCGTCGATCACCGTGGCATTCTTCCCGGCGCCGTTGCAGGTGAACACCCGGCGGGTGGCGGGTTCGTACAGGATGGCGTCCGGGTTGCCGCCGGTGGTCTTCACCACGGTTTCCACGGCGAGGGTGGAGAGCTTGAACACGGTGACGGTGCCGGCCTGGCCGTTGGAGGTCCAGCCCCGGTCCAGCTCCCGGGAAAAGGCCACGCCGTGGACCCCCTGGGTGTCGGGAATCTCACCCACCACCTTGCCGTCCAGGTCCAGCACCATGACCCGGGTGGAGCGGGACACCAGGAGGCGGCCTGCCTCCGGATCCAGGTTCACGTAGTCCCAGCGCCCCTCGCCGCCGACCGGGAAGGTGCGCAGCACCCTGGGCGCGGCGGGGGGCAGGGCCATGAGGCTGGCGACGAGGAAGGCGGTGAAGGGGACCATGCTTTACAGCATAGCCCCCTCCGCCGAACTCACCAGTGCGGGGCGATGGGATAGGCCGTCATCACCACCTGCACCTCCTCGTCTTCCAGGATGTGCCTTTCGGTGATGACCCGGAAGCATCGGGTGGGATGCCGGCCCGAACGGTCGGTGTACCAGCCAACCTGGCGGGGGCTCTCGCAGCGGGTTTCAAAGGCTCCGTCCGGAGCGATCCCCTTGGCGATGGCCCCGGAGGTTTCCATGCCCTCGGCGATGAGTTCCTCCATGGCCCCCGGACGCTGGAGCACCGGAACCCAGGCGCCCTTCCACCGCTTGTTCCCTTTGGGCTGTTTGTGCTCCTCCAGCGCATGCCCGGCCCGCCCGGACGTGAGCAGAACCCCCAGGGCGGCCAGGCGTTCCCCGGGACCCAGGGGGGTTGGGGCCAGGTCTGCCACGGCAGCTGCGGCTTTGACTACCGGGAGGGGGTCGGGCTGAAGGTCCGCCTCCTCGTCGGACCCGGCCTCCTCCTCCGCCAGGCGCGCCTCAAGGAGCTGCTGGGCCAGCTCCATCCTCCTGCCGTGCGCTGCCCGCCTTTGTTCGTCGGTGAGGGCCTTCGGACGGGCAGGTCTGGGCCGGTATTCGGCGCACTCCCAGCCGTCCGCAGCCGCCGGGAGGTCCTCGGCGCCCGGCTCCGGCCAGGCCGGGGCCCGGAGTTCCGACCGGATGCAACCGAGCTGGTCTTTTCCCTCCACGGTGAAGAAGACCTGGTCGCCATGGGCGAGGAGTTCATGGGGCCTAGTGCCGGGCGCCAGCCGGAACACGGTGACAACCCCCTCGGGCGTCATCCGGCCGATGCTGTTGTCGTCCTTCAGGCTGAACCAGATGCTGCCGTCCCGCACCGCGACGATGCCAAAGGGATCAAGCCGAGGCTCCCCCGGCCGGGCCAGGGGATGGATTCGGCAATCCTTGCCATCCGCACGGATTTCACCGATGGCGCCAGTGCCGGCCAAGGTGAACCACATCCGGTTGTCCAGCCCCTGGACGATCCGCTGGAGCCGGCTTCCGGGAGGCAGGTTCAGGGTGACCAGGCTCCTCTCCCTCCGCAGCAGAACAAAAATGGCGGGCATATCCGGGGCGGCATAGCAGATCCCGCTGCCCTCCCGGTTCGGCACCACCATGCAGTTCGCAGTCATGGCCTTGTGCACATAGAAATAGGGCGTCTCAGCCAGGGAACCGGCACGGGCGTTGAACTCAAACCGGATCGCCCCATCCGACCGGGACATCCACATGGCGCCATCGGAACCGGCCGCCACCAGATTGGGAGCCTTGGTGAAAGGGAAACCAAAGACCTTGCCGCCGATCAGGCCGTTCATGCGCGCCGCCGTGATCTGGCCCATGCCAAAACAGGTCAAGCCTCGGCTGCTGACGAGCCAAAGGTTGTCCTTTGAGTCCTTGGACATTGCCAGCAGTCTCCAGTCAGGGGGTCCCGGAAGCGTGTGCCGGGCCCCGGTGGCGGTCATGCTCTGAATGGCGGGTTGGAAGCCTTCCAGCCAGAAAAGCCTGCCATCCGGACCCGTGGTCAGGTGGTGCGGACGCCCATGGGATTCAAGGCCGAACTCGGCAAGATTCAGGAGCTTGTAGTGACCAATAGCTTCACCTTCGCTGCTTTCGAAGAAAGGATGAACCCTGGCCCCGGTCAGATCGAGATCGATGGCCCCAGCGATGTCCGCATTGAAAAGCTTGGCGCCTGCCAACTTGGCTCCGGTCATGAGCGCGCCCCCAAGTTTCGCGCCAGTCAGATCGGCGCCCTCGAACCGCACCTCCGTCAGGTCCATCCTGCGCAGATCGGCCCCTCTCAGGTTCGCCTTGCGCAGATCGGCCCCGGAATGGATATGCAGGCCGCGGATCCAGGCCCCGCTCCGGATGCCGCCGACGACCTCGCTGAGCGGAGGGAGCATGCCATCCAGGGGTAGGGGCACAAAGCCCTTGAACTCATCCAGCAAGGCCAGCATGGTCGCCTGGGTTTCCGGATCCTCGGCGGTTGCGGGCGGAGGCGGGGCTGGGGCTGGCCCCCCGGCGGCTGCATTGCCCGAAGGCTTGGCTCCCGCGCCACGGCCTGACGCCAGGAGCGGAACGGAACTCAGTTCCGCGACCATCAGGGCTATGACCAACGGCGTGGCCATGGCCCTGGGGTTGAATCTATGAACATTCACTCTTGATACCTTTCGAATGATGAGGCCTTGCTGACCCTAAAAGTGCGATGAATGTCAAATATGTTCCTGAAACAACCGCTCCCCATCGCTCCGGCCGGATGGCTTAAATTATGCAAACTTGCCGTAAACAGGCCGGGATCCCAGACTGGAAGGCCGGCCCCGGCCGGCAATGGGAGTGGCATGGCGCAAACAGGGGTGCTGGTGATATCGGTGGAACCGGACAGTCTGGCCTTCGAAGGCGGCATCCGGGCCGGGGACACCCTGCTGGAGATCAACGGCGAGCCGGTGCTGGACCAGCTGAGCTACCAGTTCCTCATCACCCAGCGGGACCTGACCGACCTCACCTTCCGGCGCCCCGGGGGCGCCCGGGCTACCGCCACGGTGGAGAACGGCGGCGACGGCATCGGCGTGGACCTGGCCCAGGACGAGGTGAAGGTCTGCAAGCAGAACTGCGTGTTCTGCTTCGTCCTGCAGATGCCCAAGGGCTTCCGCAAATCCCTCTACCTCAAGGACGAGGACATCCGCCTGTCGTTCCTGTACGGCCACTTCAGCACCCTGTCCTCCAGCAACGACGCCGAACTGGATCGCATCGTGCGGGAACGGCTGTCGCCCATCCACGTGAGCGTGCACGCCACCGACCCCGTGGTGCGGGTGAAGGTGGTGGGCAACCCCAAGGAGGGCGACATCCTGCGCAAGATCGACCGGCTGCTGCTGGGCGGGGTGGACATCCACACCCAGGTGGTGCTGGTGCCCGGGCTCAACGACGGCGAGGTCTGGGCGAGGACCGTGCGCGAGCTGTGGGAGCGCCGGGCCTTCCAGACCGAGGGCCCCTGGGCCGGAAAGGGCGGGGTGCTGTCCCTGTCCTGCGTCCCGGTGGGGCTCACCCGGCACCGGGAGGGCCTGCCCGAGATCCCGGACGTGGACCCCGGCTTCGCCCGGGACTGGGCCGCCCGCTGGATGCCGGAAGTGCGCCGCTGCACCAGGGAGAACGGCGGCGAGCCCTGGCTGCTGCTGGCGGACGAGTGGTTCACCCGGGGCCAGATGGAAGTGCCCGGCCGGGACTTCTATTCCCAGTCCTGGGCCCAGTTGGAGAACGGCGTGGGCCTGGTGCGCAAGTTCCTGGAGCACAGCCGGCGTTTCCTGCATCGGCCCAAGGCCAAGGGCTTCTCCGGCCGCCGGGTGCTGGTGCTCACCGGCGCCAGTTTCGCCCCGGTGCTGAACCGCACCCTGGCCCAGCTCAACCGGGAATCCGGCGGCCAGTTGCGGGCCGTGGCCGCCCGCAACAACGCCTTCGGCGAAACCGTCACCGTGGCCGGCCTGCTCTGCGGCCAGGACCTGGCCTACGCCGCCCACGCCGACCGCCAGGCCCACGGCGGCGACCCGCGCTGGGTGGACGCGGTGGTGGTGCCCAGCGCCAGCCTGCGGACCCACACCGGGCCCACCGACCAGTATGTGCTGCCCGGCCAGGAGGCCACCCCGTCCACCCAGTTCCTGGACGACATGACCCTGGCCGAGCTGGAAA
The DNA here is from genome assembly GCA_003165415.1 of Holophagaceae bacterium. Taxonomy (GTDB): domain Bacteria; phylum Acidobacteriota; class Holophagae; order Holophagales; family Holophagaceae; genus Mesoterricola. Next base: position 20,152 of record PLUC01000049.1, on the reverse strand, counting down.
AGGAGCTGGGGGTGCCGGTGGTGCCCGGCGGCGAGAACCTGTCCCAGCTGCTGGACCACCTCCAGGCCAGCGACCGCTTCCACACCGCCGGCATGAACCTGCCCCAGGGCGCTTATAATCCCTAGACGACTACCGTCGAGGAGGCTGCAATGTATCTGGTCAAGATGTGGATCATCGGGCTGGGCTTGGCCATGGCGTTGCCGGCGGCCGCCCAGAAAGCCCCGGCGGCCAACCCGGTTCCGGCGGGCGACGGCAGCTTCCTCCTGACCATCTTCCTGAAGCATGACCAGTCCAAGCCCCTGGGCAAGATCAACGAGCAGCTGAAGGAGCAGGGCTTCTTCAAGGCTTTTCCCCCAGCAGGCGTGCAGGTGGTTTCCTGGTACGTGATGATGGGGATCGGCCAGGTGGTCACCCTCCGGGTGCCGACGGAAAAACTTCGCGAAGTGAACCGGATCGTCGAGGACACCGCCTGGGGCGGCTATCGCACGGAGTTCTACCCCACCTACGACTACAAGGCGATCGCCGAGCAGTCCCACGCCCAGGCCGGGAACTAGCCGAGCGCTGCGACCCGGTCCAGCCACACCGCTTGGTACTGCACGGCGAGACCCCATGCTACAGCCCAAAGGTTGCATGATCCGGGACGTTCGCGCGGGTTAAGATGAAAACTCGCTGAAGGCCCCTCAAGCACTGGACAGGAGCATCGCCATCGCCACGCCGTCCCCCTTTTCCCGCTTCGTCCAGGACTCCGCCCCCGACCCAGCCGCCCCGGCCCGGGCCGGCCATTTCCAGACCGGGCACGGCCGGGTGCTCACCCCGGCGTTCATGCCGGTGGGCACCCAGGGCACGGTCAAGGGCATCACACCGCTGCAACTGGCCGAGATCGGCCCGCAGGTGATCCTGGGCAACACCTATCACCTGGGCCTGCGCCCGGGGGACGAGCTGGTGCGGGACCTGGGCGGGCTGCACGCCTTCATGGGCTGGCAGGGCCCCATCCTCACCGACTCCGGCGGCTTCCAGGTGTTCTCCCTGGCCTCCCTTCGCAAGATCAAGGAAGAGGGGGTGACCTTCCAGAGCCACATCGACGGCTCCACCCACTTCCTGTCGCCGGAACGGAGCATGGAGATCCAGCGCAACCTGGGCTCGGACATCGTCATGGCGCTGGACGAGTGCCCCCACGGGCGCCTGGAGCGGTCCAAGCTGGAGCTTTCCATGGCCAGGACCACCCGCTGGCTGGAGCGCTGCCGGGCCTTCCCCCTGGCCGCGCACCAGGGCCTGTTCGCCATCAACCAAGGCGGCGTGCACCTGGACCTGCGCCTCGGCCACCTGGAGGAGATCCTGGAACTGGACCGCAGGGCCGAGTTCCAGGGCATCGCCGTGGGCGGCCTCAGCGTGGGCGAGCCCAAGGAGGAGATGAACGAGCTGCTGGCCGCCTTCGTGCGCCTGCTGCCCGCCGACCGCCCGCGCTACCTGATGGGGGTCGGGACTCCCGAGGACCTGCTGTTCGGCATCGAGCACGGGGTCGACCTGTTCGACTGCGTGCTGCCGACGCGGGAGGCCCGGCACGGCACCCTGCTCACCTCCCGGGGCCGGATCAAGATCAAGAACGCCCGCCACAGGAATTCTCCCGAGCCTTTGGATCCTGAATGCAACTGTTATACTTGCATGACTTTTACCCGAGCCTATCTGCACCACCTGTTCCGGGCCGGGGAGATGTTAGGATCTACACTAAACAGTATTCACAACCTGAGCTACACTGTTGGGCTCACCCGCGCCGCGCGGCAGGCCATCCTGGCGAAAAATTTCCCGGACTTTGCTCGCCGCACGAGAGAAAATTGGAATTCAGAGGAGTCGTAAATGAACCTTGCCCTGCTCATGCAAGCCGGCCAAAGCCCCCTTCCCACGCTGCTGCTGTTCGGCGGCATGGCGGCGCTCTTTTATTTCCTTCTCATCCGACCCCAGAACAAGGCGCGCAAAGCCATGGAAGAGCGCCTGAGCAAGCTCAAGGCTGGCGATGAAGTGCTCCTCTCCGGTGGCCTCTACGCCACCATCGACCGGGTCGAGGACAAGAACATCTACCTGAAGCTGGGGAGCACCCTGGTCAAGGCCCGCCGCAACGCGGTGGTGGCCATGGCCAACGAAGCCGCTCCCGAGCAGAACTGATCCAAGATTCAATCCTCATGGCGAGGGCGGGGGAATGCTTCCCCGCTCTCCTTGCGTAGGAGTCCTTTTGTGACCAAGCGGAGCCTTTGGCGCCTCACGGTGACCCTGCTGATCTGCGGCATGTGCGCGTACTTCTTCATCCCCTTCGCCAAGGTGCGCCTCGGCCTGGACCTCCAGGGGGGCGTCCACTTCGAACTGGAAGTCCAGGGGCAGGAAGCCCTCGAGGCGGACCTGCGCGACACTCGCGACCGGCTCCAGGACCGGTTCCAGGAAAAGGGCTTCCCCGACGCCGTTATGAAGATCGACCAGAACGTCCTGAAAGCCGAGGGGGTCCCCGCGGACCAGCGCCCGGCGGTGGAGAAGATCCTCCAGCCCTTCTACGGCTATGACGTCGCCTTCACCCCCACCGGGTTCAGCCTGACCCAGAAGCCCGCCTACCAGAAGGCCCTCAAGGACGACGCCAACAAGCGCGCCCTGCAGATCATCGAGAACCGCATCAACCAGTTCGGCGTGGCGGAACCGGAGATCACCTCCACCGGCACCGAAGGCAACCGGATCGTGGTGGAGCTGCCCGGCGTGGGCGACGCCGAGCGCGAGCGGATCAAGGGCCTGCTCACCACCCCGGGCCGGCTGGAACAGCGCCTGGTGGCCAAGCCCGACGTCACCAACGGGCGCGGCTTCCCCACCAAGGAAGCGGCCCTCACCTACTTCAAGGGCCAGCTGCCCAAGAACACCGAGCTTCTCCCCGAGCCCATGAGCGACCGCGACCTGCGGGCCCAGGGCAAGGATCCCGCGGCGCGCAAGCCCGGGGAGGAGGAGCCGGTGAAGACCTGGGTGCTGGTGGAGGAGAAGGTCTACGTGGACGGCGCCGACATCAACAAGGCCGATCCCAGCGTCGACCCCACCACCGACATGCCTCAGATCAACTACACCCTCAACCACAAGGGGGCGGATGATTTCGCCACCTTGTCGGGCATCGCCGCCGACGAGAACCGGCTCATCGCCATCGTCCTGGACCGCAAGATCGTCAGCACCCTGTCCTGCCGGGAGAAGATCCTGGGCGGTTCGGTGCGCATCACCGGCCACTTCACCAAGGCCGACACCGAGGACTTCGCGCTCAAGCTCAAGAGCGGCGCCATGCGGGCCAGCATGAAGTTCCTGGAGGAACGGGCCATGGGCCCCAGCCTCGGGGCCGACTCCATCCATTCCGGGGTCCGGGCCGCCCTCATCGGCTTCGTCACCATCATCGGCTTCATGGTGTTCTACTACAAATGGTCGGGGGTGAACGCCATCGTCGCCCTGACGGTGAACATCATCGTGATGCTGGGCCTCATGGGCTCCTTCCACGCGGTCATCACCCTGCCCGGCATCGCCGGCTTCGCCCTCACCATCGGCATGGCCGTGGACGCCAACATCCTCATCTTCGAGCGCATCCGGGAGGAGATCGGCAACGGCAAGTCCATTCCCGGCGCCATCCAGACCGGGTTCGACAAGGTGTTCTGGACCATCGTCGACAGCCACGTCACCCAGCTGTTCGCCGCCATGCTGCTGTTCATCTTCGGCACCGGGCCGGTGAAGGGCTTCGCCGTGACCCTCACGGTGGGCGTCTGCGCCTCCCTGTTCACCAGCATCTACATCAGCCGGTTCATCTACGACTGGATCCTGGAACGCCATCCCGGCATCAAGAGCCTCTCCGTCTAAAAGGGTTCCGATGAAAGTCTTCGAGCACCTGCCGCACATCGATTTCATGAAATACAAAGGCATCGCCCTGGCCATCTCCTGGGGCCTCATCCTCGCCTGCTTCCTGTGGATCCACCCCTGGAAGGGGGCGGATGCCCACGTGAAGCTGGGCATGCAGTTCACCGGCGGCATCGACATGATGGTGGCGTTCAAGGGGGACGTGCACCAGGACAAGCTGCGCGAGGCCCTGCGCGAAGGCGGGGTCCAGGACGCCGGGGTGGTGGCCTACACCGACAAGCCCGGCACCAGCGTCTTCTCCATCAAGGTCAAGGCCAAGAAGGGCCAGGACGAGAAGGACTCCAGCGCCCAGATCAAGCAGATCACCGACGCCCTCAAGGGCATGGACGCCACCGCCGCCAGCGACCACCGGGCCGACCTCAACACCGAGAGCGTGGGGGTGATGGTGGACACCTGGGTGAAGACCAACCCGCTGGGGGTCCAGGGCGACGAGACCGACCGCACCAAGGCCTACGAGCCCTGGGTCGACAAGATCACCAAGGCCCGGGAGAAGTTCAGCCCCATGACCAGCTACAGCCAGCTCCCCGCCGACCTCCCGGCCCAGCTGCGCGCCAGCATCGAGAAGGACTACCGGCTGGGCACCCTGTCCATCCTGAAGAACGAAAGCTTCTCCCCCTCCATCTCCGGGGAATGGACCTGGAAGACCCTCAAGGCCGTGTTCTGGGCCATGGGCGCCATCCTGGTCTACGTGATCTTCCGGTTCACCGTCAGCTTCTCGGTGGGCGGCATCGTCGCCCTCATCCATGACATCCTGATGGCCCTGGGCCTGTTCGTGCTGTTCGGCTTCGAGTTCTCGGTGCCGGTGGTGGCCAGCTTCCTCATCCTCATGGGCTACTCCATGGCCGACACCATCGTGGTGTTCGACCGGATCCGCGAGAACAGCCACAAGCCCGAGTACCGGCGCGTGGACATCACCAAGCTGGTGAACGACTCCATCAACCAGACCCTGAGCCGGACCATCCTCACCAGCCTGTCCGTGCTGTTCGTGGCCTTCTGCCTGTTCGTGTGGGGCGGCCACGCCCTGCGCGACCTGAGCTTCCCGATCTTCGTCGGGGTCATCACCGGCACCTACAGTTCCATCTTCATCGCCTCACCGGTGGTGGTGTACTGGGACCACTGGTTCGGCGGCAAGGACAAGTTCAAGCAGCATTCCCACCCGCACTAGCACCGTAGGGTCCGTTCGAGACGCAGCGGCCGTTCCGGGCACAAGCAACCGTAACGGAGCAAGCTCCGCAACGGTTGCTAGTCATTCCTCTTCCACACGCTTGACCAGCTTCGCCACCGGGGTGGTGCGGGCCTGGTGGGTGGTGCCTTTCCACACGTAGCGGGTGCCCCGCTTCTGGCCCTGCTTGATGACGACGCCCTCCTCCTCCAGCTCGGAGAAGAAGCGGCGGAGGGTCGCGGGGGCCCAGTCGCAGGTCTTGAGCCCCAGCTCCTCCTGGGCCTGGAAGCTGGAGAGGGCGCCCTGGAGCTGGAGCGTCTTCACCAGCTGGGCCTTGAGGTCCAGCAACTCACCTTTGCTGCGCCTGGGCTTCTGCTTGAAATCCGCCGCCGGTTCCAGGGGCGGGGGCGGCAGGAACACCGCCGGGGGCGGCGGAGGGGGTTCCGGGGGCGGCGCCTCCATGGGCTTGGCATCCACCTCGAACAGAAGGCCGCCATCCAGAAGGAGGTCCGCATCTTCCCGCTCAAAAAAAACCACCACCGAACCGGAGGCGAATCCCGCGCTGTGCAGGGCCGATATCACTCGATCCCCGATGCGCTTTTTCTGGTCCGTGGACAGCCGGGGCGATTTAATGTGAACGGACGGCATAGACACTCCTTTAACAAGGGGGTAATTCAATCTAATCTGTCTTATGAGAGAGGGAAACTCTTTTTGAGCCTCTCAATGACCTTTTCCCCAGGGAGCTCGCATGTGCCCCACCCCAACCACCCAGGCAAAGGCGCATTCTGCGGAAGCCCACCGCTTCGAGGCATATCTGCGCAGCAAGAAGCTGAAGCTGACGGGCGAACGGATGGAAATCCTCGCGGCCATATTCCAGAAGGATTCCCATTTCGACGCGGAAGCCTTGCACGCGGAGTTAAAACAGCAGGGGCGGGATATCAGCCGGGCGACGGTATACCGCACCCTCGACCTGCTGGTCCAGTGCGGACTGGTGCGCAAGAGCAGCCTGGGCTCCAGCCACGCCAACTACGAGGCCGCCCACGAGAACGAGCACCACGACCATCTGATCTGCCTCAACTGCAATAAGGTCCTGGAGTTCTTCAGGCCCGACCTGGAAAAGCTGCAGGATGACATCTGCCGGGAGTGGCAGTTCAAGCCCCTGCACCATAGCCTGCAGATTTTCGGCCTTTGCGCCCATTGCGTGGGCAAGGCTGATGATTCAATCATCCAGCATCGGGTGGCCCAGATTCACACATAGGGCAGCCTGCGCTAGAATCGGGGATGCAAAAACTCTCCCTCGAAGATCTCCAGCGACTTCCCAAGACTGATCTGCATGTGCACCTGGACGGCAGCCTGCGCATCACCACCATCCTTGATCTGGCCCGGGAACAGGGGGTGGTCCTGCCCGCGGATACCGTGGAGGGCCTGCGTCCCTTCGTGGAGATGGGGGACGACTGCGAGTCCCTGGTGGAGTACCTGAAGGCCTTCGACGTCGCCCTGTCGGTGATGCAGACCTACGGCTCGCTGGTGCGGACGGCGTTCGAGCTGGCCGAGGACGCGGCCCGGGAGAACGTCCGCTACATGGAGGTCCGCTACAGCCCCATCCTGCACCAGCAGAAGGGGATGACCCTGCACAGCATCGTCCAGGCGGTGCTGGAGGGACTGGCGGCGGCGGAAAAGCTCTATCCCATCAAGACCGGCGTGATCCTTTGCGGCATCCGGCACATCGGCCCGGATCTCTCCAACCGGCTCGCCGACTTGACCGTCGCCTTCAAGAACAAGGGCGTGGTGGGGTTCGACCTGGCGGGGGCGGAGGAGGATTTCCCGGCCAAGAAGCACCGGGACGCCTTCAGCCGGGTGCTGGCCAACAACATCAACTGCACCCTCCACGCGGGCGAGGCCTACGGCCCCGAAAGCGTCCACCAGGCCATCCACCTCTGCGGCGCCCACCGCATCGGGCACGGGGTGCGCCTGATCGAGGACGGCGACCTGCTCAACTACGTGAACGACCACCGCATCCCCCTGGAATGCTGCCCTTCCTCCAATGTCCAGACCAAGGCCGTGGCCAAGATGCAGGACCACCCCATCCGGCTGTTCTACGACCTGGGGCTGCGGGTGACGGTGAACACCGACAACCGGATGGTGACCCGGACCACCGTCAGCGAGGAATACAAGGTGCTGCACGACGTGCTCGGCTTCACCCTGGACGAGATCAAGGAACTCATCATCATGGGCTTCAAGAGCGCCTTCCTGCCCTACGCCATCAAGCGGGCCATGCTATCCGAGGTGGTGAACGAATTGAAATCATTCACCCCGGGCAGCCTGGACAGCAAGAAAGAGCAGCTGTAGCGTTCAGCCGCCGGCTCGCCCTATGCAAGCCCTGAAGTTGGGGGTAAAGTTGATCCAAGAGGTCGGAATAGTGTCCATGCTGAACCGCTTCGCCGAATTTCTCGATCGCCAGGGCAGGATCCTGCTCACCACCCATGAGAACCCCGACGGGGACGGCATGGGGGCGATGCTGGGCCTGGCCCACTACCTGCGCGCCCGGGGCAAGGAGGTGCGGATCGTGGTCAGTCCGGCCGTGCCCGCCTTCCTGGAATTCATGGATTCCTTGGGCTGGGTGGAGGCCTTCGACCCCCAGGGCGCCCATGGGGCACTGGCCGCCTGGCCTGACGCCTGGATCCTGGTGGACGCCTCCGAGCCCACGCGGCTCGGCCCCCTGCACCCCCTGTTCCAGTCCACCAAGGCCTGCAAGGCGTGCCTGGACCATCACCTGAAAGAGGCGCCCCAGGACTTCGACCAGGAATTCACCGATCCCTCGGCCAGCGCCAGCGCCGAGCTGGTGTACGACCTGGCGGCCGGAAGGATGGCGCTGCCCCTGGCCATGGCCGAGGCGCTCTATACAGGCGTGGTGGACGACACCGGCAACTTCCGGTTCTCCAACGCCACCCCCAAGGTCCACCGGCTGGCCGCCGACCTCATCGAGCAGGGGGTGGCCCCGGCCCGGATCTACCAGAACCTCTACCACCAGGGCCGGCCGGAAAAGCTGCGGATCTTCGGCCGCGCCTTCGACGGCATGGTCCTGCAGGGGGAAGGCCGCTATGCCCGGCTGAGCCTCACCCGGGCCGATTTCGCCGCCTGCGGCGCCGACCATGACGACCTGGAGGGGCTGGTGAACGGTCCCCTGGAACTGCGGGGGGTGGAGGTGGCCTGCCTGCTCCATGAACTCGCCGATGGCCGGGTCAAGGCGAGCCTGCGCTCCCGGGAAGGGGCCGATGTGAACGCGGTCTGCAAACGCTTCGGCGGCGGCGGCCACCGGCTCGCTTCCGGCGCAAAGCTGGACGGACCCATGTCAAGAGCCCAGACTGAGATGGACGCAGCCGTCCTGACCCAGCTTTCCATGGATTTCCCAGTCCGGCGCTCCCCCCTTCCCGTCCCGGTCCCTGGGTGATTTCGCCTATCCCTTTTCAACCTTCCCTGGTCGTGTAAGCCATGTGCCCCAAAGACAGCAGTAGTGCCCCCCACCTCAAGCTGATCCCGGACTCCCCGCTGGAGGTGGTCACCCGGCTGGAGACCGAGTCCGTCCCCTTCGTGGCCAAGGCCAACGTCCCGTCCATTTTCGGCAAGTTCGTCGTCTACGGTTTCCTGGAAAAGCTCACAGGCAAGGAGCACATCGCCATCGTGGCCGGGGAGATCGACGCCCGCAAGCGGGTGAACGTGCGCATCCACAGCGAGTGCTGGACCGGCGACGTGATGGGCAGCCTGAAGTGCGACTGCCGGGCCCAGCTGGAAGCCGCCCTGCGCTACATCGGCGAACGGGGCGGGATCGTGCTCTACCTGCGTCAGGAAGGCCGAGGCATCGGCCTGCTGAACAAGCTGAAGGCCTACGCCCTCCAGGAGCAGGGCTTCGATACGGTGGAGGCCAACCATCAGCTTGGCTTCGCCGACGACCTGCGCACCTACGAATCGGCCGTGGAAATGCTCCGCTTCTTCGGCATCCACAAGGTCCGCCTGCTCACCAACAACCCGAAGAAGATCAAGGCCCTGGAGGATTCGGGCATCCACGTGCAGCGGGAGGCCCACCAGCTGGCGTCCAACCCCTACAACCTCCGCTACCTCAAGACCAAGGCCAACAAGTCCGGGCACATGCTGGACTTCACCGAGGATCCGGCGCTTTGAACCGCTCGAACTCGGACGGCGCTTGGCCCAGTCAAGGGCCTACTCATCCCGCCGGGGCAGCAGCAGGCTGCGCTGCACCCGCTCCAGGTTGCCCTGGAGCCGCACCTGCTTCCAGGCCAGGACCATGGCGTATCCCAGCCAGACCCAGAGCAGCCTGGGATCGCAGGGGGTGCGCTTGAGGGGCTCCAGGCCGATGTCCACCAGCAGGCCGTTGAGGAACCACACCACCACCCCGAAGGCGATCAGCAGGTGCCCCCAGCGGATCCAGTAGGGGCGCAGGCCCTCCTTGGTCTTCCAGCGGAGCAGCAGCCACCGCTCCATGATGGAACTCTTGGCCTCGGCGAAGTTCAGGGCGACCAGCTGGTCCACCAGGGGGGCGTAGTGGTGGACCTTCAGTTCGTTCAGTTCGTCTTCGCCGTTCAGCTTACGCAGGAAGGCCGAACGGATCTTGCCGACGCATTCCTCCCAGGGCGCTTCTTCCCGGTGCAGGGCCAGGTGCAGGCGCACCAGCCCCACCCAGAGCAGGGCCTGGAACAGCAGCACGCCCCACAAGGACAGGCCCTGCCAGCCGTGGGACCGCGCCAGTTCGAGAAATCGGGTCAGGTCCATGCCTAGGCTCCTTATCCCCGCTGCAGCCGTTCCATCCACGAGACCAGTTCCGGATCGACCTCCTGGCCCAGGCGGATGGCTTCGTTGAGGTCCTTCAGCCCGGCGGTCATCTCCCCGCGCTTGAAGTGGACGAAGGCGCGGTCGCGGTAAGGCAGGCTCTCCCCGGGGGACAGCAGCACCAGGTGGGTGGAGGTCCAGAGCGCCTCGGCCCAGGCGTGGGACCGCAGGAACCGCACATGGAGGTTGCGCACCAGGCGGACGATGATGGCGCGGTTGGAAACCGGCAGCAGCATGGCCGGGTCGAAGGTGGCCCGGCCGTCGGTGGCCTGCTCCACCAGCCGGGCCGCGCCGACCTCGCCCAGGGCGCGGCCGCCGTTGAAGGGGTCGAAGTGCAGGATGCCCAGGTCCAGCCTCAGCCCGGTGATGAAGTGGCCGGGGAGGGCCACGCCCACGGCGTTGAAGCCCAGCCGGCGGGCCACGTCCATCCACAGGATGGAAAGGGTGATGGGCATGCCCCGCTTGCGGGCGATCACCCGGGGGATGGCGGCGTTGGCCGGATCGTCGTAGGTCTCCTGGTCCCCCTGCAGGCCCACCTCCTGGAACAGGTAGTGGTTGAGCACGTCGATGGCGCTGTGGAAGTTCCAGGGCAGCGGCATCCGGCCGGCCAGCTCGTCGGCCCACCCCTCCACCACGGCCAGGGTCGGGGCCGGATCGGGGTCGTCCAGCATGGGACCCACGGCCAGCACCGCCCCCGCCAGCAGCTGGTCGCACTGGGGATCTGCCATTAGATATTCATGGAGTGACATATCAGCCCCTCCTTCGAAAGATGGCCCGTACCAGCAGGGCCACGGCCACCACGGCGACGCCCACCCACAGCCACGGCTTCCAGGTGTCGGCTTCCGCCTCGAGCTTGGCCTTGGCTTCGGCCTTGTCGATGGCGGCGGAGATGGACATCTTCTCCTGGGTCGCCCGGGCCTTGGCCACCGCATCCTGGGCGGACTGGCGGGTGTTGGCCAGGTCCTTCTGGGCGTCCTTGAGTTCCTGGTCGCCCTCGTCCTTGCCGGACTCCTCCGCCCGCAGGTAGGCGGTGCGGACCATGCCGCCGCCCTGGCGCCGGGCGAAGCGCGCCGGGTGCGGGCCGATGTCGTTGGAATCCCAATCGTCCTGGTCCTGGTCCAGGCTGTCAGCCAGGGCCTGGACATCCTCGCGCAGGGCCTGGATGTCGTCGTGCTGGCGCTGCAGCAGGCTGCCGTGGGTCCAGAGCAGGCCCACCTGGAGCGCCAGCAGGGTCACGACGGTGCGGCTCAACCACTTGGGGACGACGGGGGCGGGGTGGGTTTCACTCATAGGCTGTCTCGGGAAAGGATGAAGAGGGTGCGGTCGTCGCGGTTCTGCGCTTCGTAGCCGGCCACGTCCTCGAATACGGCGGTACAGGCGGCCTGGGCCGAACCGGTCGGCCAGAGGCCCTGAACCTTGTTGATGAAACGGGTCAATCCGTAGAGTTCCCCATCCTTGTTCATGGCCTCGGTCAGACCGTCACTGTACATCACCAACCACTGTCCCGGGTGCAACTGTCCTTGCACAACTTGCCAATTCCCCGGGGAGCCGGGCCGCAGGCCGAGGCCCCGGCCGCGGGAGGGGATCTCCCGGGCCTCTCCCTCGGCGCTCCCGCTGATGAGCAGGATCGGGGGATGGCCGGCCCGGGCCAGGCGGTAGTGCCCCGAGGCGTCCCATTCGAGCAGGGAGAGGGTCAGGAAGTCCTTTGGGCCGAGCAGGTTCCTGAGGGTCTTGTCCAGCGAGGGCAGGATCTGGTCGAAGCCCAGGTCCTCCTGCTGGGCGGCGAAGGTCAGCAGGGCCATGGCCTGGCTCATGTAGAGGGCGGCCGGGAGGCCCTTGCCGCTCACGTCGCCCACCGCGGCGATGTGGCGACCGGAGGGCCGGCGCCCCACCCAGAGCAGGTCCCCCCCGGTCTCCAGGGCCGGGGACAGCCGGAGGGCCACCTGGAAGCCGGCCAGGACGGGCGCCTGGGAGGTGATCAGGCTCTGCTGGATCAGCCGGGCGGTTTGCAGTTCCTGCTCGATCCGGCCCTGGTCCAGCAGCCGCCCGTGCAGCAGGGCCGTCTCCAGCATCAGTCCGGTGGCGATGGCCACCTCCCGGAGCAGTTCCCGGTCCTCCCGGCCGTAGTTGAGCTCGGCGTACTTGCCCCCCAGGATCAGGGCCGCGTAGGGGGCCTCGTTGACCATGATCAGGGCCAGCACCTGCGCCTCCAGGGCGTCCAGGTGGGCCCTGAGGACCGGCCCCCGCTCCCGGATCCAGTCCGCTTCGTCGCTCTGCAGCCCCAGCACCAGCTCGCGGTTCTCCCTTGCCCGCCGCAGCAAGCCCGGGGGCAGCCGCAGGGTCATGGCGGCGCCGGGATCCATGCGGTGCGAGCCCAGGTCGGGGTCGGCGGGCAGGGGGGGAAGCTGGAAACCGTTGCCATCGGCGGGCAGGAGCAGCAGGAGCTGGGGCTGGAAGGCCGAGCGCAGGCACTCGGCCAGGCGGTCCAGGATGGCGTCCTCGGAAAACCGCTGCCGGTTTTCCCGCAGGCCGCCCAGGATGGCTTCCCGGGCCGTGTTCAGGTCGCGCCGGAACCGCCGGCGCAGGGCCAGCAGCAGGGACCGCAGCAGCCACCCGATGGGCAGGGCGGAAAGGCCCACCAGGACGCCGGCCCACCCGGCCGGGATCACCTGGATGCCTTCGGCGAACAGGTAGGCGACCCCGCCCAGGTAGACCGCCAGGATCAGGCCCAGCACGATGAAGTAGGACATCCAGCGCAGGATGGCCCGGCGCACATCGAAAAAACCGTGGCGGAAGATGGCGAAGGCGAAGGCCATGGGCAGCAGGGGCAGAGGCGCGTAGAAGACCCAGCTGGCCCGGGTGAAGCTGAGGCTGCGCCCGGCGCCCGGCAGCAGGAAGAACCGGTAGCACAGCAGGTCCGCCAGGATCGCCGAGGTCAGCAGCAGCGCCGGGAGCAGGGCCTTGCGCTTGCGCGACCGCTGCTTGCGGGTGCCGGCCCAGAACAGGGCCAGGCCGGCGAAGGCGACCACCGGGATGAAGGCGGATAGCGTCCCGCGCACCGGAGTCGAGGCCATGAGCCGCAGGTAGCCCCGGCCCAAGTCCGGGGCCAGGGTCTGGATCAGCAGTTCTCCCGCCACCAGGGCGGTGCCGCCCAGGGAACAGCCGTACAGGATGGCCAGGAACCGGCGGTTGGTGCGCAGGGCGAACGGGTGGGGGAAGCGCAGGAAGAAATGCAGCCACAGCGGCGGCCCCAGCCCCACCCCGAGTCCGCCCAGGGCCAGGCACAGGACCAGCAGGGGCGCGGGCAGGGTGGCCATGCCCAGCGGGAACCAGAGGCTCAGCAGGAGGCTCGTCAGCCCCATGTAGAAGAAGTGGCGGGCGCTTTTCCGGGAAGGGGAGGAAATCACCACCAGCAGCCCGGTGGCCCAGGCCACCAGCCCGGTGAGCAGCACCAGGAGCGAGGTCAGGTTGAACGGCTTCACCAGCTTGACCGGGAGCCGGAGGATCCGCCCCTCCCGCTTGACGGTGTAGACCAGGATCCGCCCTTCCGGCTGGGCGTTGATGAAGCGCGCGGCCTTGTCCAGCTCCGGGGCCGCGACCTTCCGGCCGTGGATCAGGATGAGCTCGTCACCTTCCAGCAGCCCGGCGTTCTCCGCCGCGCCGTTGGGCAGGATCTCCTGGATGAACACCTGGCGGCCCTGGACCTTCCAGGTGCACTGGTCGTCCGAGGAAGCATAAACCCATTGGTTCAAATAGAAAGACCCCAGAGCCAGGACCAGGGCGAAGACGCTGGTCAGGATCAATCGCCAGCGGATGGCTCGCAGGGAGGGAGACAAGAGTAGCCTTAGGACATGGGAAATGGGAATGAGGGGAACAGGAAGCCATGGTGGATCCTGGTGGGGGGCCGTCGGCGCCTGGGACGCGCTCTGGCGGAGACGCTCGCGCCGGAGCACAACCTGGTGCTGACGAGTTCCCTTTCCTGGAAAACGGAAGCCCCCTGGATCACAGAACTTTCCAAACAAACTCAGGTGCGGTGCCTGCGCTGGGGTGCGGAAAACCCGGACATGGTTCCAACGATGATGGCAGATCTGGCCGCCCTGGGGGCGGCGGGGATCAGCCTCAATTGCGCGGTGCTGGTGAGCGGCACCTTTCCGGAAAATCCCCTGGGCCAGTGGGCGCCGGATAATCTTGACGCCACCTGGCGGCTCAACCTCACCTTCCCGCTCCTGGTGGCCCAGGCCGTGGCGCCCCGGCTGGCGGACGGCGGCTGCCTCCAGTTGCTTCTGGACATCGCCATCCACCGGCCTTTCCTGAAGCGCCTGCCCTACTCGGTGGCCAAGGCCGGCCTGGCCGCCCTGGTCCCGGGCCTGGCCCGGATGCTGGCGCCCCGGGTGCGGGTGGTGGGCCATGCCCTGGGCACCGTGCTGCCGGATCCGGAGAGCGACCCGGTCTGGCTGGCGTCCCGGACCCTGCTCCAGCGCAATGGCACCCCGGAGGACTTGGCCCGGGCCCTGCGGTTCGCGGCGGACAGCCCCTACCTCACCGGCGAGATCCTGACCCTGGACGGCGGCACCCTGCTGGTTTGATATCATGGGGGCAGGAGTTCCAGTGCGGTTCAAGGTCAATGAAATCTTTTATTCAATCCAGGGCGAAGGGTCCCGGGCCGGGCGTCCCTGCCTGTTCATCCGGCTCACCGGCTGCCCGCTGCGCTGCGTCTATTGCGACACCACCTACGCCTTCCACGAAGGGGAGATGATGGAACTGGAAGCGATCCTGGCCGCGGCCCGGGAGCGGCTCGGCCCGCCCATGGCCGGGCCCAACGCGCCCTTCGTGGAACTCACCGGCGGCGAGCCCCTGGCCCACCCGGGCGCCCCCGCCCTGCTGGGCGCCCTGGAAGGCCTGGGCTACCAGGTGGCCCTGGAAACCGCCGGCAGCCATGACCTGGCGCCGGTGCCCCGGAGCGTGGTGAAGATCGTGGACCGCAAGACCCCCGGCAGCGGCGAGGAGGGGCGCTGGCTGGAGTCGAACCTGGACTTCATGGTGTCCGGCCAGGACGAGCTGAAGTTCGTGCTCTGCGGCCCGGACGACTACCAGTGGGCCAAGGCCTGGTGCCGGGCCCGGGACGTCCTGGGCCGGCTGGACGTGCTGTTCAGCCCGGTGTGGGGCGGTCTGGACGCCGCCTGGCTGGCCGAGCAGATCGTCAAGGACAATCTCCCGGTCCGGTTCCAGCTCCAGCTGCACAAGCTGCTCTGGGGGCCGGACCGTCGGGGCGTTTGAAACTTTGACGCAGGACGGGCAGACTTGAAACCCGGCAGCAGGGGAGAGCCCCGTGGCCAACCGCAGATGGCATGAACAGGAACCTCCGGATGCCGCCCCGATGCAGCGGGAAACGATGGTGCGGGACCAGATCGCGGCCCGGGGGGTGCGCGACCCGAAGGTGCTGGAGGCCATGCGCACCGTGCCCCGGCACCGGTTCGTGCCCGGGGAACTGGCCGCCGAAGCCCACGCCGACCGGCCCCTGCCCATCGGCGCCGGCCAGACCATCTCCCAGCCCTACATCGTGGCGGCCATGGCCGAGGCCCTGGAGCTGACTGGGAGCGAGCGGGTGCTGGAGGTGGGCGCGGGGTCCGGCTACATGGCCGCGGTGCTGTCCATGCTGGCCCGGGAAGTGCGGGCCATGGAACTGGAGCCCGGGCTGGTGCAGAAGGCGGCCCAGGTGCTGGCCGGGCTGGGCTGCGCCAACGTCCACCTGCGCTGCGGCGACGGCGCCCTAGGCTGGCCGGAGCACGCCCCGTACGACGCCATCGTCCTGAGCTGCGCCGCGCCCGCGATTCCGCCGGACCTCTGTGACCAACTGGCCACGGACGGCCGGATCATCCTGCCCATGGGCGCGCCCGGCACCACCCAGGAGCTGATCCTGGTGCGCAAAGCCCCCGGCGGCAGCCGGATCAGCCGGCTGATGCCTGTGGTGTTCGTGCCGCTGCGTTGAGGCGGACCTTGCATTCGGACCAATAACGGACTAAATTTGGTCCAGCCGGTTCAGGAGCGCGGATGCAATACTCTTCCCAGGTCAAGCCCATCAGCCAACTCAAGGCACATGCCGCGGAAATCCTGCTCGACCTTGCCAAGCGCCGCGAGCCCCTGGTGATCACCCAGAACGGCGAGGCCAGAGCAGTCCTGCAGGATGTCGTCTCTTACGAGGAGATCCAGTCGACCCTGGCGTTGCTGAAACTCCTGGCACTAGGCAACCGCGAGATCGAGGAAGGCCGGGTGCGGCCCCTGAAGGACGTGGTCAGGCGGCTCCGGGCCAAGAAGGCCGAAGCCTGATGCTCCACCAGGTACTCCTGACCGAGGGCGCGGAGCGGGATCTGGAGGCCATCCACGACTATATTCTCGCCAACGGGTCGAAGGGCGAAGCCGACCATGTCCTGGACCGGCTCATGGTGGTGGCGGCCTCGCTGGCGAGGTTCCCCACCCGCGGATCCCATCCCAAGGAACTCTCGGCGCTCGGAATCCTGGAATACCGCCAAGTTTTCTTCAAGCCGTACCGGGTGATCTACCGTGTTCTGGAAGAGAAGGTGTTCATCAGCCTGATCGCCGATGGTCGCAGGGAATTGCAGACCCTGCTGGAGCATCGCCTGCTCGGCTAGTACCCCAGCCCCCGGTCCACCGGATTCAGGATCGGCAGGCCCTCGGCGAAGCGGCGCAGGTTCTCCAGGATGTCGGGGATGATCGCCCCGGGCATGGACACCCCGGCGTGGTGGGGCGTCACCACCACCTTGGGGTGGTCCCACAGGGGCGAGGCGGGGTCCAGGGGCTCCTGGGAAAACACGTCCAGCACCGCCCGGCCCAGTTGGCCGCGGTCCAAGGCGGCCAGCAGGTCCGCCTCCACCACCAGCTCGCCCCGGCCCACGTTCACCAGGGTGAGGCCGCCGTGGGCCTGGGCCAGCAGCCCGGCATCCACCATGCCGCGGGTTTCATCGGTCAGCGGCGCGCACAGCACCAGGACCCGGGCGCCGCCCAGCCACTGGGGCAGCTCCCGGCCGGCGTGCACGGGAAACTCGCCATCGGCGCGGGGGGTGCGCACGAAGCCGTGGACTTCCAGGCCCAGTTCACGCAGGGCCCGCCCGATCTGCCGGCCGATCCGGCCGAAGCCGTGGATGAGCGCCACCTTGCCGGTGAGATCCTCCGGGACCAGCCTGGCCGCCCAGCGCCGCTCCGCCTGGGCGATCCGGCATTCGTCGAGGCGCTGGGCCTCGCTGAGCAGGTGGCCCGCGGTGTAGCGGGCCATCCACAGGCCGAACTGGCCGTCGGCGCGGGTGATGGGAATCCCGGCCGGAATGGCCTCGCGCACCAGGTGGTCCAGCCCCGCCCCGGAGTTCTGGATCCAGGCCAGCCGGGGCATGCGCGGGATCAGCCCCTGGGGGATCCTCCACACGAACAGCCCCTCGGCGTCGGCGAGCCAGGGGTCGTCCCCGACCTCCCGGGGGTGCCAGCCCCGGACCTCCAGGCGGGGCTCGGCCTCACTCAGGGCGGGAACCCATTCCCGGAAACGGTGATGGACGACGGCCAGTTTTCGCATATTAATACTGTATCAGCCCCGGGCGGAGAAGCTCTCCTGGGCGTGGTAGCTGCTGCGCACCAGGGGGCCGCTCTCCACCCGCCTGAAGCCCATTTCCAGGCCCTTGCGCCGGTACATGTCGAACTCCTGGGGCTCCACGAAGCGCTCCAGCGGCAGATGGTGGGCCGTGGGCGGCAGGTACTGGCCGATGGTGGCGATGTCCACCCGGGCCTGGCGCCAGTGGGCCATGAGCTCCAGCACCTGGTCGGCGGTCTCGCCCAGGCCCACCATGATCCCGCTCTTGGTGGCCATGGCGGGCGCGTGCCGGTCCCGGAACGCCGCGGCGGCGGCCAGCAGCCGCATGCTCTGGCCGTAGTCCGCGTCGGGCCGCACCCGCCGGTAGAGGTGGGGCACGGTCTCCACGTTGTGGTTCAGCACCTCCGGCCGCGCCTCCAGCACGGTGGCCAGGGCCGTGGCGCTGCCGCGGAAGTCAGGGATCAGCACCTCCACCCCGCACCGGGGCGACAGGGTGCCGATCCACTGGATGGTCTCGGCGAAGTGGCTGGCGCCGCCCTCGGCGAGATCGTCCCGGTTCACGCTGGTGACCACCGCGAAGGCCAGGCCCAGGCTGGCCACCGCCTCGGCCACCCGCTGGGGCTCCAGGGGGTCCAGCGGGCCGGGGCGGCCCTTGCCCACGTTGCAGAAGCCGCAGTGCCGGGTGCAGACATCGCCCATGAGCATGAACGTCGCGGTCCGGTGCAGCCCCCAGCATTCATTGAGATTGGGGCATCTGGCCTCCTCGCACACGGTCACGAGCCGCTGCGAGCGCATGAGCGCCTGGACTTCGCCCACCACCTCCGGAGCGGGAACCTTGACCTTCAGCCACGGAGGGCGGGGTCCTGGGAGGACGGGGGGACGTGCCATATCCACCGAAGTATAGTCCAACGTTTAGTAATACAATGGCCCCATGCCGGAACTCCCTCCCGAGACCCATGCGGCGCAGCCGGTCGCATTCGAACCGCCCAAGGGGTTCGAGACCAAGTTCCGCGACCTGGAGCTGCACCTGGCGGCCTTCGACGGGCCCCTGGACCTGCTGCTCTACCTGATCCGGGAGCAGAAGCTGGACATCCTGGACCTGCCCATGGCCGACGTGACCCGGCAGTACATGGACTACCTGCTCCTGATGGAAGAGCTGAACCTGGAGGTCGCGGCCGAGTTCGTGGCCATGGCCGCCCAGCTCCTGCAGATCAAGTCCCGGCTGATGCTGCCCCGCCCGCCGGCGGACGACGGCGAGGAGGATCCCCGGGAGGACCTGGTGCAGCGCCTGCTGGACTTTCAGCAGGTGAAGGCCGCGGCCCAGGTGCTGGCCGACCGGGAGGCGGACTGGCGCAACATCGTGTTCACGCCGGGGCTGGACCTGCGGTCGCACGCCAAGGTGGAGGAGGAGCCCATCAGGGCCACCCTGTTCGACCTCCTGGGCGCCTACCGGGAGGCCCTGAAGCGGTTCCTGCCGCCGCCCCCAGTGGAGGTCCGCACCGCCCCCAAGAGCCTCGACCAGCGCATCCAGGAGGTGCTGGCGGCCCTCGCGTCGGGCCGCTGGCAGCCGTTCAGCAGCCTGCTGGCGGTGGCCCTGGACCGGGAGGAGCTGGTGCTCACCTTCCTCGCCCTGCTGGAGATGGCCCGCACCGGCCGGGTGCGGCTGGTGCAGTCCGAGCTGTTCGGGGAAATCCGTGTCCAGGCGGCCTGATCCGCTGGACCCCGGCTTCCGCGTCGCCTACGGAGCCGGCCTGGCGCTCTGCGTGGCCTGGCCGCTGGCGCTGCAGCTCCTGCTGGGCAGGGCCATCCTGCCCGGCGCGGCGGCGCCCGGACCCGGGGTCCAGGACCTGGGCTACACCTTCACCGGGCTGACCCTCATCTGCGCCTTCTTCGTCACCCGGCGCTGGGCCCGGATCCGCGCGGGGTTCCGGGCGGTCGCCGCCGAGCGCCGGCCGCGGGTCCTGGTGCGGGAGACCCTGCTCTATTCCGCCCTGTCCGCGCTCAGCTCGCTGTATGGCCTGTGCACCTACGCCCTGGGCGGGCCCCACGCGGGCCGCTACGCCCGGGGCTTCATCGCCCTGTCCACCCTCATGTTCCTCGTCTTCGTTCCCCGCCTGCAGGCCTGGCGGGAAGCCGCCCAGGGAGAATAGTCCAGCATGTCCGCCCCAGCCCAAGGCGAGCCCAGCACGGCAGCCGACACCCAGCCGATCCCCGTCGCAGCCTTGCCCGAGGCCGTGACCCTGCCCCCCGCCCTCCTCAAGCCCGCGCGCCCCAGGCTGCGAAGCTGGATCGGCGGCGCCATCGCGGTGCTGATCCTGGCCGGGGCGGCCCTGTCCTATCTCCGGGACCGCCCTTCCGCCGTTCCCGGCACCGAACCTCTGGGCGTGTTCCGCTCCCCCAAGGACATTCCCCCCAGCCTGCGCCCCTACTACGACCGCGCCATGGCTGGCGACGCCAGCGCCATGCGCATGCTGGGNNGGCCGCCGCCGCCGGCAGCGTGGCCGCGGGGAGGGACCTGGAGCAGCTCGGGCTCAATCCTTAGGAACCATGCCGGCTGGAAAGCGATGCTTCCAGCACGATGTCACCACTAGAAGCCACATCAAGTGGCTCCTAGTACTACTGTGTTAATT
>PLUC01000099.1 GCA_003165415.1 Holophagaceae bacterium | reverse complement strand
CGAATCGTACGCGTGGGTCGGCGCCACTCCGGGGGACCTGAGGTGGGTCGGCGGGAAGGACAGGGGATGTCCGCAAGAGCCTGGGGCCGTCGGCGGACATTGCCGGGTCGGGACACGGCCGCTTTGCCCTGACCGGCTCCAACGGTACTAGCTTGATAAATTTTTAATACGACCTAAGTTCATGACGTGGAGAGGGACGCTCCCTGCCCTTTTGCGGTTCTCAACATGATCATGGCTTGGGTGAAAATATGAAACGTTTTTCGATCATCCTGGTATTTCTGCTCCTGGGCCCGCTGGCCGTCTTCGGCCAGACCAAGGAAGAGACCATGGCTTACATCACCAGTGAATTCAAGTCATTCGAAACCCCCGATTATATCTTCGCGGAACTGGCCTTCTCGCCCAGCGGCGACGCCTTCACGATCAGGCGGAAATCCAAAGGCAAAAAGGAATACGTCATCACCATCCCCTTGAAAACCGCGGATGTCTACATGGTCACCCTGAACCACGCCAACGGCATCAACAAGCACTACCTGGTCGCGCGGTCCCTGGGCAAGGATACCCTCATCGCCAAGGACGGCGCCCATGTGCGCGGCGACTTCAAGATAACCCCGGCCATGGACAACGAGGGCAAGTGCCAGGCCCTGGAACGGGCCTTCACCCGTCTGACCGTGCTGACGACGGGCAGGAAGTTCCTGTTTTCGACGCCCTGAAAGGTCAGGTCAACCCGGGCCAGGGGCCGCCGGAGCGCTCGCGGGCCTCACTGAAGGCCGCGCGGATCCTCGCTACCGCATCCGCCGGCAGGGGTCCCGCCTCCAGCAGCCGCAGGTTGGCCTCGGCGTTGGCGGCCCGGGTGGTGCCCACCGAGAGCACCTGCACCCCGGGCTGGGCCAGGGTGAAGCGCAGGGCGATCTCCATCCAGTCCCCCGGACTCTTGAAGCCCAGTTCCAGGGGCTCCAGGGCCATTTCCCGGAACCGCTCGGCGTACGGCTTGGCGTAGTCCCGGTAGACCCCCATCTGGTCCTCCGCCGGCTTCCAGGCCCCGTTTGCCACGGAACGCTTGGCGATCACCGCCGTCCCGGCCCGAACCGCGGCGGGCAGGGCGCCCTCCAGGTTCACCTGGTCGCAGATGCTGGCGGAGCACATGAGCACATCCACGCCCGGCAGGCCCACCGCGAAGGTAGCCGCCTCGTTGTCCCCGGAATAGCCCGCGAAGCGGATCTTGCCGGCCTCCTTGGCCCGCAGCAGGGCCCCCAGGGCCTCCCCCTGCCTGAGCACCTCCAGCTTGCAGGAATGCAGCAGCATCACGTCCAGGCGGTCGGTGCCCAGACGCCGCAGGGAGCGGTCCACGGTTTCCGTCACCAGCCGGGCCGACCAGTCCTCCCCTTCGGCCCCCTCCACCCGCCGGCCGCACTTGGACACCAGGATGTAGTCGTCCCGACGGTGGCCCACGGCCTTCCGGATGAGTTCCTCGGAGCCCAGGTAGGCGGCGGCGGTGTCGATGACGTTGACGCCCCGGTCCAGCAGCAGGTTGAGCACCTGTCCCACCTGCTCCTGGCTGCTGTCCAGGTAGCCGATCGGGCCCGCCCCGAAGGCGAGCCGGGAGACCTTCAGGCCGGTATGGCCGAACGCGGTGTACTTCATGGGTGCACCTCCCACGAAATCTTAGCGCGTCCTGCCCTGGGCCTGCTTGCGGAACGGCGAATGGTCGCGCACCAGCGAGATTAGGGTGGCCAGGGCCGGGAACTGGTCGTCCTTCCGGTAGGCGAACAGCAGGTCCAGGGTCGGGACCGGATCCAGGTCCAGGGGCCGGGTCACCACCCCCTTGGGCACGATCCCACCCACATATTCGGAAAAGAAGCAGCAGCCCAGTCCCGACGCCACCGCGTTCATGGACGTCATCAGGCTCTCGGAACAGATCCCGCCGGTGAACTTCACCCCGGCACGCCGTTCGATGTCCTCGGTGGCCTGGTGCACCGCCGGCGCCACCACCGCGGAGATGGAGATCAGGGGCATCTTGGCCAGTTCGGAGATGGGCACACGCTCCAGCCGGGCCAGCGGCCATGCTTCCGGCATCACCGCGACCACCTCTTCTCGCATGTAAATCTCATATTCTATTTCGTCATCGTCGATGGGCCCCCGGGTGAAGGCGGCCCGGATCTCCCGGTCCAGCAGAGCCTGGATCGCCTCGGGCGCCGTCATGGTCCGCAGCAGGAGCTGGTTCTCCGGCGAGCGCCGCAGCAGCAGCGGCAGGATGTGGGAGAACACCATGCCCTCCGGTCCCGGGATCATGCCCAGCACGATGGTGCCCACCTCGCTCCGGGCGGTGGCGCGGGCCTGGAGCATGGCCTTCTCCACCGCGGCCAGGATGTCCTTGGCCGCCGGCAGCAAGACCCGTCCGGTTTCGGTGAGCTTGAGCCGGTGCTTGTCGCGCAGGAACAGCGGCGCCCCGATCAAGCCCTCCAGTTGCCGGATCTGCTGGCTGAGGGAAGGCTGCGCCGTGTGCAGCTTCTCCGCGGCGCGAGTCACGTTCAACTCCTCGGCGACGGCGGTAAAGTAGCGCAAAAGTCGGAGTTCCATAAGCTCTTTCGCAGGGACGAAACTTGGTGATTCGGTATTCGACAAGTCTAGCTTAAATAGAAGATGTCAAGATTTATTTACACAACTATCAACAATCAAAATATTTATCTTTTAAGGTAAAACCAGATAATATTCAAATATTATAACGTTTTTAAACCATTTTTCCCCATGAAACCATGACAAACTCCCTCCTCTTTCCGGAGGAAAAGGTGAAGCATCGACATTGGAGCCCCCTGGTTGCCCTGGTCCTGGCCTGCGCCAGCTTCGTCCCGGCACGCGCGGCCCAGCCATGGGCGAGTGCCGTGGAGCCGGACTGGCCGTCCGTCGCCGGCACCTATCCGGCCGTCGGCAGCCTGCAGTCCCAGGAGGAGGACGCCATCCTGCACTGGCTGCAGGACACCCGCACCCGCGCCGACGTGGACCGGGTCGAGGTGGAGAGCCATCCGGATCTGGACTGCTTTCTCAACGCCATCCGTTCGTCCTGGGGCGCCTCGGCCTACCCCACCACCAAGGCCCTGCTGAAACAGGCCAAGGAGGACGTGAAGCCGGTGGTGACCGCCCTGAAGGCCAGCTTCGGCCGGCCCCGGCCCCACGTCACCGATCCCACCCTGACCCCGGCCCTCCCGGACGACGGCAGCCTGTCCTTCCCCAGCAAGCACGCCGCGGAGGGCGACCTGTTCGCGGCCATCCTCATCCAACTGGATCCGGGCGACGGGGTGTCCCTGGCGGAGGAGGGCAAGCTCATCGGCGACGACCGCGCCATGGCCGGCGTGCACTGGCCCAGCGACGTGCTGGCGGGCCAGCGGCTTGGCCAGATCTTCGCCGCCTATTGGCTGGGGCTGCCGGAGAACGCCCAGATGATCCAGGACGCCTCGGCGGAATGGAACAATCCAAAAAAAGCGAAAGGCCCCGGCGCAGTTGACGCCAGGGCCTCGCTTCAGGTTGATCGCTTCAGGTGATATCTACGTCCTTGTTGGTCTCCTTGGCGAAGGCGACGGCGACGACGGTGATGACCACCAGGAGGATCATATAGAAGGCGATGTAGGTCGGGCCCTTGCCGGACGCGACACCCACGGCCAGCAGCCAGGTGGCGATCAGGGGAGACAGGCCGCCGGCGAAGATGGAGGCCAGTTGGTAGCCGAAGGACGCGCCGCTGTAGCGCACCTTGGCCGAGAACATCTCGGACAGGAAGCTGGCCTGCGGGCCATACATGGCCGAGTGGCCGAGGACGACGGGGATGACGATGGCCAGAGTGATCATCGTGGGGTCCTTGGTGCCCAGCATCCAGAAGAAGGGGAAGGCCAGGACGCCGCAGGCGATGGCGCCATACATATATATAGGACGGCGGCCCCACACGTCGGACAGGGCGCCCCAGGCGGCGGTGCTGAAGATGCCGATGCCGGCGGCCCAGAGCAGGCCATTGAGGCCCACGACGCGGGGAACCTTGAGGTAGGTGGAGATGTAGGTCAGGGAAAACACGGTGAATACGTAAAACAGGCCGTTCTCGGCGAACCGCGCGCCCATGGCGATGAAGATGTTCTTGGGGTGCTTGGTGAGCGCCTCAATGATGGGCATCTTCACTTCCTTCTTCTGGTTCTTCTTCATCTTCAAGAAGACCGGAGACTCGGCGACGGTCAACCGGATCCAGATGCCGATGGCGACCAGGATGAAGCTGAGCAGGAAGGGCACGCGCCAGCCCCAGGACAGGAAGGCGGAATCGGGCATCTTGGAGACGGCCCGGAACACGATGGTGGAGAGCAGCAGGCCCACGAAGGCGCCGAGCTGGGGCCAGGAACCATAGAAGCCGCGCCGGTTGGCCGGAGCATGCTCCACCGCCATCAGCACCGCGCCGCCCCACTCGCCGCCCAGGCCGAAGCCCTGCAGCAGGCGCATGCCGACCAGGAGGATGGGCGCCCAGATTCCGATGGCGGCGTAGGTGGGCAGCAGGCCGATGCAGGCCGTGGACAGGCCCATGATCATCAGGGTCAGGTAGAGCATCTTCTTGCGGCCGATCTTGTCGCCGTAGTGGCCGAACACGATGCCGCCCACGGGACGGGCGATGAAGCCCAGGGAGAACGTGGCGAAGGCAAGGAGCGTGCCCACGAGGGGATCGTAGCTGGGGAAGAACAGCTTGTTGAACACCAGCGCGGCGGCGGTGCCGTAGAGGAAGTAGTCGTACCACTCGATGGAGGTGCCGATCATGCTCGCGAACGCCACTTTCACGATCTGGCTGTAATCCTCAGGTGGAAGGGCGGGATCGATCGCCTGCGGGGCGACAGGGGTTTCGGCAAGAGCCATGGGGACCTCCTGGATCAAGGGTGATGGATGGGAAGAAAGGACGATGAAACGCTCTTGGAACGAAGCTTGGCAATGGGTTGGGGCAAAGCGTCAGAAGCGGGACAAAGGGGGTCGATCCATGGACATCCCGCCACGGGTGGCACCTGGTACCCGTCCGCCGGAGGGCGGTACCCGTCCAGATGCCGCACCGTGGCGGGTGGGCGGAACCGGCCGGGCCAGCTCCGCCATACCTTCCCGGCTAGCAACCGTTGCGGAGCTTGCTCCGCTATGGTTGCTTGTGCCCGGAACGGTCCCTGCGTCGCGAAGGAATCCAGCGGTGTCAGGCCTTGAACAGCCAGCCGGGGAGCTTGACCTCGGCGATGCCGTCCATCACCACTTCCCCAGTCTGCTTGGTGATGACCGTGGAAATCCGGGCGATGCTCTTGGGCAGAAGTTCAATGATCTTGGCTTCCAGTTTCACTTTGTCGCCGATGAACACCGGCAGCTTGAAACTGCAGGTCTGGCCGAGGTAGACCGTGCCCAGGCCCGGCATGTCCATGCCCAGGACCTTGGACACGATGCCGAACAGGATGGCGCCGTGGGCGATGCGCTGGCCGAACTTGCTCTTCTTGGCCACTTCGTCGTTTAGGTGGATGGGGTTGCGGTCGCCGCTCAGTTCGGCGAAGGCCCGGACCAGCTTATCGTCGATTATTTGTTCATACGTGCAGGTCTGGCCGACGGTGAAGGGCTCCGTTTTCAGGGGTGTTGCCATGGTGGTTCTCCTCAGAAATGCAGCCGAGGGTCAGCTGCAACGATAGGTCACCCCGAAGGTGGCCCTCGGGTAGTTCCAGTGGGTGACGCCCAGGTCGGTGCACATCACCCGGCAGGTGCCGCACTCCAGGCACCCGGCGTATTCGAAATGCACCTGGCCGTCCTTCAGCTGGTAGCACCGCGCCGGGCACACCACCAGGCACGGACGCTTGCTGCATCGGGCGCAGATCTCCTTGTCCACCACGATGTGCGGGTTGCCCTCGTCCACCGCGAAGCGGTCCAGGGCGAGCAGTTCCTCGGGACTCAGTCGCTTGATGCTCATACGCTGCGAAACCCCTTCCAGGCGTCGGCCGCGAGCTGCCCGTACGACACCTTGCTCTTGACGATGGACTTCAGTTTCTTGATCATCGGCGGCGGAACCTTGCCGTCCACGGTGAACAGGAACTGCAGGGCCTGGTTGGCCAGGTCCGGATACGCCTTGAAGATCCGGTTGATCCCGAAGATCCCGTGGAACTCGGCGTAGGCCCGCATGTTGGGCAGCAGCAGCAGCTCCTCCAGCTGGGCCCGGTAGGCCGGACCGGTGCCGGCGGCGTTCCCGGCCTGGAGGATGGCCCGGGCCGCGGCCAGGCCGCTCACCATCGCCAGGTCCATGCCGCGGATGATCATCCCGGTGTTGATGCCGAACTGGGCGGCATCGCCCACCACCAGCAGGCCTTCCCGGTACAGCCGCTCGGGGATGCCGTGGTAGCCCCGCTCCGGCACCAGGTGGGCGCCGTACTCGATGCTGGTGCCGCCTTCGATGAGCGCCGCGATGGCCGGGTGCAGCTTGAAGTCCTGGAAGATCTCCTGGATCTGGCGGCCGTTCTGGGCCGCCTGCTCGGGGTTGAACACGATGCCCAGGGAGATGCTGCCCTGGTTGGTGTACAGGAACCCGCCCCCGGAGATGCCCTCGGTGCAGCCGATGGCCACCCGGGCGGCGCCCTCGCCGTCCTTCACCCCGAAGCGCTGGTTGATCACGGCGTCCGGCAGTTCGATGGTCTCCTTCACGCCGACCCCGACCGCGTGCCCCTGCACCTCCGGGAACAGTCCGGCCTGCTGGCCAAGCAGCGAGTTGACCCCGTCGGCGGCCACCACCATGGCGGCGCGCATCTCGTCCTCGCCGACCCGGATGCCCACGATCCGTCCGTTCTCCTCCAGCAGGCTGTCCACCCGCATGCCGGGCACGACGCTGGCGCCCTGGGCCTCCACCTCGCCGGCAAACCATTCGTCCAGTACGGCCCGCACCACCGAGTAGGACTGCGGCCCAGCCGCGTCCTTGTCCAGGTCGGCGTAGTCGATGGTGGTGGCCTGCGTGCCGCTCAGCAGCATGATCTGCTCGCGCACGATCCGGCGCTGCAGTGGGGCGCGCTTGGCAAGTTCCGGATCCACCAGGTCCAGGGCGTAGGTGTAGAGCCGTCCGCCGCTGACGTTCTTGGCGCCGGCGCTGTCGCCGCGCTCCAGCAGCAGGACGTTCTTGCCGCCCTTGGCCAGGGTATAGGCGCAGGCGGATCCCGCCGGGCCGGCACCCACCACGATCACGTCAAAATCATCTTCCGCCATGGTGTCGCCTCAGCTCTTCAGCGCCGCGGTCAGCAGCGGCAGCACCTGGTATAGGTCCCCGACGATGCCGTAGTCGGCGGCCTCGAAGATCGGCGCCTGCTCGTCCTTGTTCACCGCCACGATCACCTTGGACTCCCGGCAGCCGACCATGTGCTGCACCTGTCCGGACAGCCCCACGGCCAGGTACAGCTCGGGCTTCACGGTCTGGCCGCTGATGCCGATGTAGCGCTCGATGGGCAGCCAGTGCTCGTCCTCGGCGACCCCGCGGGTGCAGGAGATTTCCGCCTTGAGCGCGCCGGCCAGATCCCGGGCCAGGAACAGGTCCTCCTTCTTGCCGAAGCCCCGGCCCACGGAAACCAGCTTGATGGCCGCCGTGATGTCCACGCCCTCGCTTTCCACCGGCGTGGTGCTCTCCACCACGACCCGGGCGTCGGCCTGGACCTCCAGGGTCTCCACCGTGCCCGCCTGGGCCGCGGCCGCGGGGGCGAGGAAGGTGCGCTGGGGGATGGTCGCCACCGCCGGCAGCGCCACCACCTCTTCGCACACCGCCAGGCCCGCGTATAGGATGCGCTGGGCCTCCAGCTTGCCGTCCCGGATGGCCAGCACCTTGGCGTCGGTGGTCATGCCGGCCTTGAGGGCGGCCGCCACGTGCGCCGCCAGATGCCTGCCGCGCAGGGTGCCGCCCACCAGCACCACGCTGGCCTGTTCCTTGGCGAGCAGGTCGGCGATAGCCGGAGCCAGCGCCTCGGGGGTGGTCCGCGCGGCCTTGAGCATCACGACCCGGTCGGCGCCCAGGGACGCCAGCGTCTGGGCATCCGCCGAGCTGGCGGTGAGCGCCACCAGCGGCTGACCCAGGGACGCTTTCAATGCCAACCCGGGCGTCAGCAGCTGCTGGGCCAGTTGCGGGTCTTCCGAGAAAATGAAGATACCTGCCATGATTCGAACTCCTTTAGGCCAGGCCTTCGGCGGCGAGGCTGGCGACGAGCTTGGCGACATTGGCTGCCGCGTCAGACTCTTTGAAAATGATGTTCTTGCGGTTCATCAGGAAACCCTTGGCGGACTTGCGAACCGCCCTGGGCTGAAGCTCGTCGGCCGCGAGGCCGAGGCTGCCGATGGCGATCTCCTCGCTGGGCTTCTTGGCGGCCCCAAGCACCTGCTTGAGGCTGGGGATGCGCGGCTTGTTGATCTCGCTGAGCACACTCACCACCGCCGGGCCGGTGACGCTGACCTGCTCGGTGCAGTCCCCCAGTTTCCGGGTGGCTTTCAGCACGTCCCCTTCCAGGGTCATCTTTGCAACGAAGGTGACGCAGGGCAGGCCCAGCAGCGCCGCCAGCCGGGCCGGCGTCTGCTGGTAGAACATGTCGGAGCTGCCCTCGCCGCAAAGGATCAGGTCGTACGGCCCGGCCTTGCGGATGGCCGCCGCCAGCACGTTGGCGATGACCAGCGCGTCGGCGTCCTCCGCCTGCGGGTCGCCGATCCACAGCAGCCGGTTGGGGCCGCGCGAAAGCGCGTCCTTCACCGACTGCTTGACGGCGGGGGTGCCGTAGGACAGCGCGTCCACGGTGCCGCCCTGCTGCTCCACGATCAGGCTGGCTTCCTCGATGGCGTTGCGGTCGAAGTCGCTGATCTTGCCCTTGGCCCGACTGGTGTCCAGGCTGAGGTCTTCGGGCCGGATCTTGATGTCCTGCTCGTTGAGCACCCACTTGTAACAAACGAGAAGCTTTGGCATTCGAGTTTCCTTGCTATGCGAGCAGAGCTGCGGCGATGGTCTTTTCGGGGTAGTCGGCGGGGGCTTCCAGCAGGGTGGTGCCGGCGATGTCCCGGAATAGGCGGGGCAGCGGCATGGTTTCGGAGTAGCCGAAGCCACCTTCCACCTGCACGGTGTCGATCAGCATCTTGGCGCCGAAGCGCGCCAGGAACTGCTTGACCATGGCGGCCTCCACCAGGAACGGCTCGCCGTCGTCCATGAGCTGGGCCGCATAGCGCAGGCCCAGGCGTGCCAGGTGGCAGTCCGCCGCCACTTCTGCCAGGAGGGTCTGGATCGCCTGCAGGGACGCGATGGGGCGGCCGAACTGGATCCGGGTCTTGGCGTAGGCCGCGGCGTGCTCCACCGCCGCCTGTCCGATGCCCACGGTCTGGGCGGCTTCCGCCACCGAGGCCAGGGCCAGGGTTTCGGTCATGATGGCGGAGCCGTCGGTGCTGCCGCCCAGGATGGCGGTATCGGTCACCATCACATTGTCGAACACCAGGTCGGCCATGGGGCAGCCCTTCAGGCCCATGGTTTCATAGGGCGCGCCCACGGTCAGGCCACTGGCCTTGGCGTTGACGATGAAAGCCGCCAGCGACTTGGCGCCGGCCGCGGGGTCGGTGCAGGCCAGCACCACATAGGCGCCGGCCACACCGGCGTTGCGCACGAACGCCTTGGTGCCCTTGAGCGCCCAGCCCTCGGGGAGCTTGGTCGCCATCAGGGCGCCGGCGCCGACGCCCGGCGTGGGGCCGTGCTCGAACACCGCGAAGGCGCCCAGTACCTCGCCCGCCGCCAGCTTGGGCAGGCAGGTCTTCTTCTGCTCCGGGCTGCCCCAGCGCTGGATGGCGTAGGCGGCCAGTGCATGGTTGACCATGATGGAGGCCACCGCCGCGCTCACCCGCGACAGGTTCTCGACCACTTCCACCAGGCTGACGTAGCCGGCCTCGGCTCCGCCGTACTCGCCCGCCAGGAAGAGCCCGAGGAAATCCTGGGCCGCCAGCTGCTTCACCACCGCGGCCGGGTACTGACCGGTGCGGTCCATCTCCAGGACCATCGGCTCCAGGTATTCCTTGGCGAAATCCCGGGCGCTCTGGCCAATCAGTTGCTGTTCTTCGGTCAGGAGGATGCTCATCAGTTGCCGCCTTTCTGGACTGCGACGGCGGGCCGTGCCGGTGCCAGCACCGCGCGGGAGATCACCAGTCGCTGGATTTGGTTGGTGCCTTCGTAGATCTGCATGATCTTGGCGTCGCGCATGAGCTTGGCCAGCACCGAGGTGTAGCCGTAGGCTCCCATGAGTTGCACGGCCTGGGTGGTGATCTTCATGGCCACATCCGAGCTGAAGGTCTTGGTCATGGCCGACTCGGCGGAGTAGGGCAGGCCGGCGTCGCGCAGGTTCATGGCGTGGTAGAGCAGCTGACGGGCCGCTTCGATCTCGATGCGCATGTCGGCCAGCTTGAACTGCAGGGTCTGGCCGGGCTGGGCCTTCTCGGGATACAGCTTCTGCATGTGCTTCACGCACTCGTCCAGCGCGCGCTGGGCCAGGCCCAGGCTCAGGCTGGCGATGGCCGGGCGGGCCATGTCCAGGGTCTTCATGGCGATCTTCATGCCCTCGCCTTCCTTGCCCAGGAGGTTGGCGGCCGGGATGTGCACGTCCTTGAATAGCAGCTCCACGGTGTTGGAGCTGCGGATGCCCAGCTTGTGGTCCACGGTGCCGATGGTGAAGCCGGGGGTGCCCTTCTCGACGATGAAGGCGCTGATGCCCTTCATGCCCGCCGCGGGATCGGTGAGCGCGTAGATCACGAACACGCTGGAATAGCCGCCGTTGGTGATCCAGCACTTGCTGCCGTTGATCACGTACTCGTCACCCACCCGGACGGCCGTGGACTTGCCGTTGCCGGCGTCGGATCCGGCGCTGGGCTCGGTCAGGCCGAACGAGCCGATCTCGCCGCGCACCATGGGGTCGAAGAACTGCTTCTTCTGGGCCTCGGTCCCGGCCACCAGCACCGAGTCCATGCTCAGCACGCTCGCCGCCAGGGTCGTGGCCATGCCGGCGCAGCCGTAGCCCCAGGCCTCCAGCACCACGGCCTGGGTCAGCGCGCTGTATTCCAGCCCGCCGAAGGCCATGGGCACGGCCATGGCGAAGATCCTGCTCTCCCGGGCCGCGTCCAGCAGGTAGGGATGGAACTCGCCGGCCTTGTCGAACTTCTCGGCGAACGGAATGATCTCCTTGGCGACGAAGGCCGTGGCCTGCGCCTGGATCTGTTTCTGCTCTGCGGTGAGAATGCTCATGTTCAATCCACCTTTCCTTAGACGAGGACCAGCTCGGGGGCCGGCGTCCTCTTGGTTTCGATGATCTGGCGCAGCCCGCCCCACTTGGCGTGGAAGATCTCCGCGGGCATCAGCTTGAGGTCCTTGGCGATGGCCGGCCGGAACTCCATCTGGGCGAGGATGTCCCGCTCCAGGTCCATCCCCGGCGCGATTTCGGTGAGGGTCAGCACGCCCTCCCGCAGCTCGAATACGCAGCGCTCGGTGATGTAGAGCACCGGCTGTCTGGTCTTGGTGGCATAGGCGCCGCTGAAGGTCACCTGCTCCACCTTGTTCACGTACTTCTTGCCCCGGCCTTCCTGGGCGATGACCAGCTTGCCGTCGGCCACCAGGACCTTCAGGCCGCCGGCGGTGAAGGTGCCGCAGTAGACCACTTTCTTGGCGTTCTGGGTAATGTTGATGAACCCGCCGCAGCCCACGCAGCGCCCCTTGAACTTGCTGACGTTGACGTTGCCGTTCCGGTCCACTTCGGCCGCGCCCAGGAAGGCCTGGTCCAGCCCGCCGCCGTCATACCAGTCGAACTGCGCCTGCTGTTCCACCATGGCCTGGGCGTTGAAGGACATGCCGAAGTTCTGGCCCCCGGCCGGCACCCCGCCGATGGCGCCCGATTCGCTGGTCAGGGTCAGCAGGTCGGCCGCGCCCTCCATGGAAGCCACGATGGCCACGCCGTCCGGCACGCCGATGCCCAGGTTGACGATGGAGCCCGGGGTCAGTTCCATGGCCGCGCGGCGGGCCATCACCAGACGCTCGTCCAGGGGCAGCTCGGGAATGGCATTGAGGGGCACTTTTATCTGGCCGGAGAAGGCCGGGTTGTAGTAGGTGGCGCCCGCCTGCCAGTGGTTCTCCGGCTTGGCGATGACGATGTAGTCCACCAGCACCCCCGGCACCCGGACACTCATGGGGTTCAGCGTGCCCGTCTTGGCCAGGTATTCCACCTGCGCGATGACGATGCCGCCGCTGTTCCTGGCCGCCTGGGCCAGCGGCAGGCACTCCATCAGCGCTCCTTCGTTCTCCAGGGTCAGGTTGCCGTCCTCGTCAGCGGTGGTGCCGCGGATGATCGCCACGTCCACCGGGAAGGTGGGATAGTGCAGCCATTCCTCGCCATCCAGCTCGATCACCCGGACCAGCTCCTTGGTGGTGGCCTTGTTCATCTTGCCGCCTTCGAGCCGGGGATCCACGAAGGTGCCCAGGCCGATCTTGGTGATCACCCCCGGGCGGTGCGCGGCGATCTCCCGCCACAGCTGGCAGATCACGCCCTGGGGCAGGCAATAGCCCTCGCAGCCCCCGTCGATGATCATCTTGGCGAAGTCGGTGGAGACCCCGGTGTGCCCGCCGATCCAGCGGCGCACCATTCCCGGGTGGGCAAAGTGCTGGGTTCCCTTGGTCTTCCAGTCCCCGATCCCGGCGCCGTGGACCACGGTGAGCCCAGCGGGATGGCTGGTCTCAATGAAGCTCTTCTCCATGGCCATGGCCACTTCTTCCGGCCAGCCGGCCAGAGTGATGGCACTCGCGCCAACGGTCGCGCCATCCTTGATGAGGGCCGCCACTTCCTCGCTACGAATCACTTTGGTCATAGGAAAACTCCATGGGTTGAGACAAGCCTTCGGCGCCGTCCTTCGCCGGATGTCTGTGCCCGGAAAGGAACCCTATTTGAATCAGAAACCCAAATCTTTACGAGGAACCGGAACGGCCGACAGCCTCAGCGGACTGGATTTAAGAGGAACTCGTCGCAAACCAGGGAAGTGCTTGCCTGGTTCCGACTGAGACCGCTTACCTGATCTGTCACCATATAGAATGTACTTCTCGATAAAAAAATATTGAAAGACTTTGTTTTCATGCAATCAGACGAGCAGCGTCTGAGACCCGCCAGGTCTGAATTCATAGCTGGGAACTACAGCCGCTTGTCAGGTCCGATGCAGTCGCTGAACAGTTCCATGCCCTTGCGGTTGGCGCAGAAATCCCCGCACATGGTGCAGGTCTCTTCCTTGGCTGGCATCCGGCTGGCCCGGATCTCCTTGGCCTTCTCCGGGAACAGCAGCAGGTCCAGGTGCTCGGCCCAGCGGCTGTCGCGGCGGGTGAGGGCGGCGCGCTTCTCCAGGTCCCGCCGCTCGGGGTACTTGGCCAGGTCGCCGATTTGGGCGGCCAGGCGGGTGGCGCGCACGCCCTCGCGCACGTCGTCCTCGTTGGGCAGGGCCAGGTGCTCGGCGGGGGTGATGTAGCAGATGAGGTCGGCGCCGTAGCGGGCGGCCTCGGCGGCGCCGATGGCGGCGGTGATGTGGTCGTAGCCGGCGCCGCGGTCGGCGGGGAGCGGGCCCAGCACGTAGTACGGCGCGCCGCCGCTCATGCGCTTTTCCAGGATGATGTTGGCCTCGATCTCGTCCAGGGGCACGTGGCCGGGACCTTCCACCATCATCTGGCAGCCCAGGCCGCGGCCGATCTCGGCCAGTTCGCAGTTGAGGATCATTTCCGCCATCTGGGCCCGGTCGTGGCTGTCGTGGATGGCCCCGGCCCGCACCCCGTTGCCCAGGGAAAGCACCGCGTCGTACTTGGCCAGGAGTCCCGCCACCCGGTCGAACTGCTCGTACAGCGGGTTCTCCTTGTGGTTGGTCTCCATCCAGGAGACCAGGAAGGTGCCGCCCTTGCTCACCAGGCCGCCGTAGCGGTAGCCCTGCTTGCGCAGCCGCTCCAGGGTGAAACGGTTGAGGCCGCAGTGGATGGCCATGAAGCTGAGGCCGTCGGCCAGCTGCCGTTCGATCAGCTCGAACAGGTACTCCGGGTCCAGTTTGTTGGGGTCCCCGTACTTCCGGCCCGCTTCGCAGAAGGCCTGGTAGAGCGGCACGTTGCCCACGGGCAGGGCGGTGGCGGCCAGCACTTCCCGGCGGATGCGGTCCAGGTCGCCCCCGGCGCTGAGCTCCATCAGGGTGTCGGCGCCCTCCGCCTCGGCGATGCGCGCCTTGCGCAGCTCCAGCTCCAGGTCGCAGATGTCGGAGCTGGTGCCGATGCTGGCGTTGATCTTGGTGCGCAGGCCCAGGCCGATGCCCACGACCCGCTGGGCTTTGCGGTTGGGATTGCAGGGTATGACGATGGTGCCCTGGCCCACCCGGTCCCGCACCAGCTCCGGGGCCAGGCCCTCCCCGCAGGCGACGGCCCGCATGGGGTCGGTGATCTGGCCCTGCTGGGCGAACTGGAGCTGCGTGGTCATACGGGCCTCCCGGGCGGTGCGCGCCGGGGAGGTTCGCACCCGCTTCCCGTGCCTCTGGCACGAAAGTGCCTTTAACATGACAGGTTTGGGGTCAGAATGAAACCACCGCCACCCCGAAGCCGTCGTCTTGAAATAACCTGGACAGGTCGTTGCGGCCCCGGCATAAGGGGTCGTAGCGAAATAACCTTAACAGGTTATTTCGCAACGACCCCGAAACCCCATCATCGCCCACCCTGGAGGCAACCATGAAGATGCGCCTGGCTTCTGTCCTGCTCTCGCTCGGCTTGCTCGTTCCCCTGGCCGCGGCCCCGCCGCAGAAACTGGTCTACGCCCTGGGCGGCGAGGCGCAGACCCTGGATCCCAATCTCAACGAATGGTTCCGGGCCTCCACCGTGCTCAAGGCCCTGTTCACGGGCCTGGAGAAACTGGACCCCAACGGCCGCCCGGTCCCGGGCATGGCCAGCGGCTACAAGCTGGACAAGACCAAGACCATCTATACCTTCACCATCGCCGAAGGCGCCAAGTGGTCGGACGGCAAGCCGGTGACCGCCCAGGACTTCGAATACTCCTGGAAGCGTGTGGCCAACCCCAAGACCGCCTCCCCCGCATCCTTCTATCTCTACTACCTGAAGAACGGCAAGGCCGTGGTGGAGGGCAAGGTCCCGGTGGACCAGCTGGGGGTCCAGGCGCTGGATGCCAGGACGCTCAAGGTCACCCTGGAGAACCCCACCCCCTATTTCCCCGACCTGCTCTGCGTCACCGCCTACATGCCGGTGCGCAAGGACCTGGTGGAAGGCCCGGAGCCGTGGACCAAGAACCTCAAGACCTTCATCGGCAACGGTCCCTTCCGCCTGACCGAGTACAAGCCCAAGCAGCACTACATCCTCACCAAGAACCCCTACTACCTGGACGCCGCCAAGGTGAAGCTGGACACCCTCGACATCGAGGTCATCGAGGCCCAGGAAGCCCAGCTCGCCGCCTACCAGACCAACGAAATCCAGGCCTTCGAGGACCCCAGTGTCGAGGGACTGAGGAAGTACCAGGGCACCCCGGAGCTGAACGCCTTCCCCCGGATCGGGGTGTACTTCTATGACTTCAACACCTCGGTCAGGCCCTTCAACGATGCCCGGGTGCGCCGCGCCTTCAGCATCTCCATCAACCGCGCCCAGCTCGTGAAGAACATCCTGCAGACCAGCGAGAAGCCGGCGCTGGGCTTCGTGCCCTACGGCATCAACCACGGCGTGCAGACCACCAAGGCCTTCCGCGATGTGGTCGGCGACCCGATCAAGGAAGACATCGGCGAAGGCAGGAAGCTCATGGCCGCCGCCGGCTATCCCAACGGCCAGGGCTTCCCCAAGGCGACGATCATCTGCCAGGCCAACCAGCAGGCCAAGGACCTGTGCCAGGCCCTCCAGGCCATGTGGAAGACCAACCTCGGCGTCACCGTGGACATCCAGAACTTCGAGCCCAAGGTCTACTGGGGCCAGCTGCACGCGGGCAACTTCAACATCGGCGCCGACGGCTGGAGCGGCGACTACTCCGATCCCATGACCAACCTGGAGATCTTCCAGAGCAGCCAGAACACGCAGAACAACCGCTGGTCGAACCCCGCCTACGACAGCCTGATCGAGGCCAACCACAAGAGCTCGGACCAGAAGGTGCGCATGGCCAATTTCGTCGCGGCGGAGAAGATCCTCGCCACCGACATGCCGGTCATGCCGGCCTACTACTACCTGGCGCGGGTGGTCTGCAAGCCCAGCGTCAAGGGCCTGTTCAAGACCTACCTGGGGCACACCTGCTTCGAATACGCCCACATCGAGTAGCACGGAGTGCTCGGCTACATCCTGAAGCGAATCTGGGCCGGCGTGATCACCATGATCACGCTGGTGACCCTGACCTTCTTCCTCACCCGGGCCATCCCCGGCGGGCCGTTCAGCCCCGCAGCGGAACGCAAGGTGCCGGAGGAGGTCATCGCCCAGATCGAGCAGCGCTACGGGCTCGACCAGCCGGTCTCGGTGCAGTACCTGAGGTACATGGGCAACCTTCTGCACGGCGACCTGGGGGTCTCCTTCCAGGAACTGGACGTGTCGGTGAACGAGATCGTGGCGCGGGGCTTCCCGGTCTCGGCCAGGGTCGGCTTCGTGGCGACCCTGGTGGCCCTGCTGCTGGGCATTCCGCTCGGCATCATCTCCGCCCTGCGGCGGGGCAAGTGGCCGGACCGCGCCTCCATGATCTTCGCCACCGTCGGCATCTCCATCCCCAGCTTCGTGCTCACGGTGCTCCTGCTCTACCTGTTCGCCGTCGTGCTGAAGTGGCTGCCCACCTTCGGCCTCACCACCTGGAAGCACTATCTGCTGCCGGTGACCGGCCTGGCGGTGGCCCCCATCGCCTACATCGCCCGGCTCATGCGCTCCAGCATGCTCGAGGTGATGCGCCAGGACTACATCCGCACCGCCCGGGCCAAGGGCCTGAGCGAGCTCATGGTGGTCCTGAAGCACGCCCTGCGCAACGCCATCATTCCGGTGGTGACCTACCTCGGCCCGCTCATCGCCACCCTCCTCACCGGCAGCTTCGTGGTGGAGCGCATCTTCTCCATCCCCGGCATCGGCCGGGACTACGTGAGCTCCATCGGCGACCGGGACTACGCCGTCATCCTCGGCGTGACCATCTTCTTCGGCGCCCTGGTGGTCATCATGAACATCCTCGTGGACATCATGTACGCGGTCATCGATCCCCGGGTGAAGATCGATGAATAGCGACGCGGCCCTGACCCCCGACCTGTTCGAGCCGCTGGCCCCGGGCCAGCGCCAGGACGAAGCCATCGTCCGCCGGTCCAGGTCCTACTGGCAGGACGCCTGGGCGCGCTTCCGCCGGGACCCGCTGGCCATGGTCGGGCTGGCGGTGATCGTGGCGGTCACCCTGCTGGCCATCTTCGGCCCCATGCTGTCGTCCTACACCTACGACGGCCAGGACATCGACCTGCAGAACCAGTGGCCCACCGCCGCACACTGGTTCGGCACCGACAAGTTCGGTCGCGACATCTACATCCGGGTGCTCTTTGGTGCCCGGATCTCCCTCAGCATCGGCTTCGTCACCGCGGGCATCAACTTCGTCATCGGCATCGTCTACGGCGGCATCTCCGGCTACTTCGGCGGCCGCACCGACATGGTGCTGATGCGCATCGTGGACATCCTCACCGGCGTGCCGTCGCTGCTCTACATCATCCTGATCATGATGTTCCTGGGCAACACCCTGCAGAGCATCCTCATCGCCCTGTGCCTCACCTACTGGATCGGCACCGCCCGCATGGTGCGCTCCCAGGTGCTCAGCCTCAAGAACCAGGAGTTCGCCCTGGCCGCCAAGGCCCTGGGCGCGAGCGACGCGCGCATCCTGTTCCGGCACCTGATCCCCAACAGCATGGGGCCGATCATCGTCACCGTGACCTTCCTCATCCCCGCGGCGATCTTCTCCGAGGCCTTCCTGAGCTTCCTGGGCATCGGCATCCAGGTGCCCATGGCCAGCTGGGGCACCCTGGCCAGCGAAGCGATCCCCAGCATCTTCTCCTACCCCTACCAGATACTGGTGCCGACCCTGGCCATCAGCCTGACCATGTTCTCCTTCAACTTCATCGGCGACGGCCTGCGGGACGCCCTGGACCCGAGGCTGAAGCAGTGAGCCTCCTGGAGGTCACCAACCTGCGCACCACCTTCACCGTGGAGGCGGGGGAAGTCCAGGCCCTGCGGGGCATCTCGCTGCACGTGGACCGGGGCGAGTCCCTGGGGATCGTCGGCGAGTCCGGCTCGGGCAAGAGCGCGGCCATGCTCTCGCTCATGCGCCTGCTGCCCGACAACGCGCGGATCGAGGCGGACAGCATCCGCTTCGACGGCGAGGAGCTGACCCGCAGGAGCGACCGCTACCTGCGCAGCCTCTACGGCGACGCCATCGGCATGGTGTTCCAGGACCCCATGACCTCGCTCAACCCCCTGGTGCGGGTGGGCAGCCAGGTGATGGAGCCCATCCGCCTGCACCGCCGCGTCTCCAAGGCCAAGGCCCGGGAGGAGGCCCTGCGCCTGTTCGAGCTGGTGGAGATCCCGGACGCCCGGGAACGGCTCCGGCAGTTCCCCCACGAGTTCTCCGGCGGCATGCGCCAGCGCACCATGATCGCCATGGCCATCGCCTGCTCGCCCAAGCTGCTCATCGCCGACGAGCCCACCACCGCCCTGGACGTGACCATCCAAGCCCAGATCCTGGACCTGCTCACCCACGTGAAGGAGCGGCTGGACACCTCGATCATCCTCATCACCCACAATCTCGGGGTGGTGGCCACCATGTGCAACCGGGTCATCGTGCTCTACGCCGGCACCATCGTGGAGGAGGGCACCACCCGGGAGATCTTCTACCAGGCCGCGCACCCCTACACCTGGGGCCTGCTCCGGTCCATCCCCGACAGCTCCGCCGCCCGGACCCGCCTGGTGCCCATCCCCGGCAGCCCGCCGGACCTCATCGCGCCGCCCAGGGGCTGCCCGTTCACGCCCCGCTGCGAGCGCGCCATGAAGGTCTGCGCCCTGCGCCCGCCCCCGGCGGCCCGGCTCAGCCCCACCCACAGCGTCTCCTGCTGGCTCACCCACGAGCTGGCCCCGCGGGAGGCGCGGCCATGATCCAGGTGACCGACCTGCGCAAGTACTTCGACATCCGCAAGGGCCTGTTCGGCCGGCGCAGCGTCCAGCTCAAGGCCGTGGACGGCGTCAGCTTCGCCATTCCCAAGGGCACGACCTTCGGCCTGGTGGGCGAATCCGGCTGTGGCAAGAGCACCACCGGCCGGACCCTCATCCGGCTCTACCAGCCCACCGGCGGCCGCATCGTCTGCGACGGGACCGACATCACCCACCTGGACCGCGCCGGGATGTTCCCGTACCGCAAGAAGATGCAGATCATCTTCCAGGACCCTTACTCCTCCCTGGATCCGCGCATGACCGTGGCCGAGATCATCGGCGAGCCCTTCGACGTGCACCGCACCTGCGCCGGCCGGGACCGCCAGGACCGGATCAGCGAACTGGTGGAGCGGGTCGGCCTCAAGCGGGAGCACCTGGGCCGCTACCCGCACGAGTTCTCGGGCGGCCAGCGCCAGCGGATCGGCATCGCCCGGGCCCTGGCGGTGGAGCCCAGCTTCATCGTGTGCGACGAACCGATCTCCGCCCTGGATGTCTCCATCCAGGCCCAGATCATCAACATGCTCGAAGACCTCCAGCAGCAGCTCGGCCTCACCTACCTGTTCGTCTCCCATGATCTCTCCATGGTCCGGCACATCTCCCACCAGGTGGGGGTGATGTACCTGGGCTGCCTGGTGGAGTGCGCCGAGACCGACGAGCTGTTCGCGCACATGCAGCACCCCTACACCCAGTCGCTCTTTTCCGCCTCGCCCGTGGCCGATCCCGACCAGGCCGCCCGGCAGCGGCGGATCCTGCTCCAGGGCGACGTGCCCAGCCCGCTCAGCCCGCCCAGCGGATGCCCCTTCCGCACCCGCTGCCCCCTGGCGGCGCCGATCTGCGCCGAAGCTCGGCCGGCGCTCCGGCAGATCGGGCCGGGACACCAGGTGGCATGCCACCTGGTGGACTAATCGGCTGACCCGGTCAGGGAAGGAATCAGACCCATTACCACCCTGCCCCGGCCGCTCACCGGATTTTTTTGCCCACAAGCTGTATACAGGCTCATGCTTGGTTACGTATCCATTTGATTCAATTACGAACACGGCCTTGCGTTGCATCCGTTCAGGACACAGCAACCGCTAGGACTGCTTTGGTTGGCATGAATGGCCTCAGCGACCCATAATTTAATTATGTTTTACCGCGGGACGCCTAGATGAGAACTTCAATCCTGAGGCATTTCCTTCTGGCTGCGGCCCTGGTTTCGTTGACGTTCATGCCCGGACGGGGAGCGGAGGTGCCCCTTGAAACCGTCCTCAAGGATCTTCAGGCCCTGAAAAAAGCACTGGATGCCGGCACCGATCCCAGACACCCGGCGTCCCTCATCCTTGTCCTCGGCGCGACGACCCAGGAGGCAGGCCGCTTCCCCGTGGAAAGGGTGGAGGGGAGTCCATTGACCAAGTGGATCTTCCTGAGCAGCGAGGCGCACGCGCCCTCTTCCGACCTGCATGTGCGTTGTGACTTCAACGATGCGGACCAGCTCTTCCGCGTTTCAAGGATCCTGGCGCACAAGGTGTCGGCCATCATCCCCGACTGGAGTGTCATGAAATTCACCCGGTGGAAGGCCGGCCATTGGTTCAATTTGAGGAACATGTTGAAAGAGGGAGGCACCTTTTTCCTCCCGGTTGAAACCTGGGGAGCCATCCACCCCGGAATCAACCTGGACGGCACCCTCGACCCGGAGGAGAACAAGGGCCCGACGGGCAATCGGACCCTGGACAGCCGCCGCTATGCTGAACTTATCCAGCGGGCCATGAGCAATGCCGAGCGCCAGGAACTCCGGGATTCCCCCGTGCCGCTGCTCCTGCCCAGCACGCTTCATGTGCCGCTGGTCTGGGTCAGGCTCGATGCGGCCACCCAGACCCAGGCGCTGGCAGTCTGGAAATCCACCTACCTCATTCCGGCCCTCGAACGCCGGATGCGCGAAACGGTGAAGTTCCGGTCGGTGAACCTGGTCCGGTTCACCCCGACGTTCCTCAAGGGCAGACCGGAAATCGGCGCGGGCCTGGAATACCTGGCCTGCAAGCCTTGACGCGATCCGCCGGCATCAAATGCCCAAGGTCTCCTTCAGGTGCCCCAGGAACCGCCGGCTCACGGGAACGTGGTTGCCGGAGCGGGGTGAACCGCAGCGGCCTGAAGGACTCCGACGGGGTGATGTTCATCGGCCAGATCATCGAGGACGGCCCCATCCAGTGGATCAGTCATTTCCAGCAGAAAAAGAAGTTACTGTCCTTTTACTGGAGGCCATGATTTGATGGTTCATCAATCTGAGGTCTCCAATGCGGTTCGGTGCCTGGCTCCTGACGCCCCTCATCCTTGCCCTGGCATGGCCCGCTTCGGCTGAGGAACTGGAAAAAAAGCTTAAGTTCAGCGGGTTCGGGACCGTGGGTCTGGTCTGGAACAGCACCGACCAGGCCGGCTTCGTCCGGGACGCGTCCCAGCCCGAGGGCGCCACCCGCACCCCGGACGGCCGGATCGACAGCCGCCTGGGGCTGCAGATGGACGCGACCCTGTCCAGCACCCTCCAGGGAACCCTGCAGGTGGTCAGCAAGTACAACTATGACGGAACCTTCAGGCCCGAGTTCTCCTGGGCCTTCCTGGGCTGGACGCCGGTGCCGGAAATCCAGGCCCGGGCCGGCCGACTGGGCATCGAGGCGTTCATGAACGCCGATTCCCGGGATGTGGGATATTCCTACCTCTGGGTCCGGCCGCCGGTGGAAGTCTTCGGCCTGATCCCCATCACCCGGATGAACGGGGTGGACCTGACCGGGACCTTCTCGCTGGGCGGCCAGACCACCCTTCGGCTCAAGGGCTTCTATGGCGCGATCGTCTCGGAGCAGGTGCCGGTGTCCGGCTACCCGAACCTGGACCTGAGCGGGGACCGTGTCGGCGGGGGGATCGCCGAGGTGCAGAGCGGGGCCTGGCGGGGCCGGATGGCCTATGCCCGGTTCCAGTTCCGCAAGGGGTTCGCTCCGCCCGTCAGCGAGCTTTCCACCGACCTGGAAAACCTGGCCGCCCTTCTGGGGGATCCCGGGCTGAACCAGACCGCCACCGCGGTGGATCCGAACGGCGGGGTCCTCCAGTGGTATTCGGCCGGGCTCACCTATGAGGAAGGCCCGCTCCAGGGCCAGGCCATGCTCAATCACCTGGGTTCCGACCGGATCTTCATGCCGTCGAGCTGGACGGGTTTCCTCAGCCTGGGCTACCGGGTGGGCCATGCGACGCCCTACGCCCTCTGGTCGCGCATCGATTCCCGGCAGCAGGGGTTGCCGTACCTGGGAGCCCTGCCGTTCCTGCCGAATCCCCTGGCCGCGCAAGTGGTGGCCGACGTGGCTCTGCTCACCGCCGTCAACGAGGACACCCAGTCCACCGCGGCGCTGGGCCTGCGCTGGGACTGGCGCGCCAACGTCGACTGCAAGTTCCAGGTGGACCGGATCCGCGCCCAGAATGGAGGCATGTTCAACAATTCGCAGCCCGACTGGAACGGCCGGGCAACGGTGGTATCCGCTACCATCGATTTCGTGTTCTGAGGGGGGGACATGGCGAAAGGCCCCTCCATCGCTCTGGCCGCCCTCCTGGCGGCCTGCGCCTCACTCCCCGGTGCCGACCTGCGCATGGTCGTCATCGTCAATGCCGACAGCGGCGTGACCAAGATCTCCCGGGAAGAGGTCCGGAACCTTTTCCTGGGGCGGCAGAAACGGCTTCCCTCCGGGCTGCCCGCGGCCCCGGTGGAACAGCAGGAACCTCCCAGCATCCGCGCGCACTTCTACCACGTCCTGGTCAACAAGGATCTGGCCGAGATCAGCGCCTACTGGGCCCGGCTGTTCTTCACCGGCCAGGCCCATCCGCCCCGGGAGGTGTCCAGCGCCGAGGAGGTGGTCAGGGCCGTCACTGCGAACCGGAACGCCATCGGGCTGGTGGAATGGGGCAGGACGGACAGCCGGGTGCGGGTCGTCCTGGACGTGGACGACCCGGACGCCCATTGAGTGGTCAGGGCCTTTGGGCGAGGCCCCCCAGGAAATCGGCGGTCAACGTGGTGTTGGTGGAGGTCAGGACGGCCGGATCCGAGGTGATGAGCCCCAGTTCCCGGTTCCGGGTGAGGGAGGCCCGGGAGAAGTTCTCCGAACCGATGAAGACCCTGGCGCCGGGGGCGCCATAGTCCGCCAGCACCACCTTGGCGTGGATGTACAGCGCCGCCGAGGCGGAGTACAGGGAGACCTGGGCTCCGGCGTCCTGGAGTTGGGCCAGTTCCCGGGCGTATTCCGCCTTCCAGGTCATGGTGATCCGCACCGCCACCCCCCGGGCGGCGGCGGCGCAGAGGGCGTCCACCACGGGCGCGTCGGACATCTCCTCGTTTTCCACCAGCAGGGAGGTTCCGGCCGACTGGATGAGGTCCAGCAGGCTGGGAAGGGCGTTGGTGGGGCTCCACACCAGGTTGTCGCCCACCGGGGGCGTGATGGGGGTGTCGGCGAAATCGGCGGTGAAGGTGGCCTCGATGGCCGAGACATCAGCGGCGTCGTTGGTGACCACCGCGAAGTCGCGGCTGCTGGCGTAGTATTGGGGGGTGAAGTTGAGGGTCATGACGGCCGAGGTGGCGCCATCCACCGTGAGGGTCTTCTGGTGGGTGCAGGCGTAGGTCGGATCGGCCCAGTGCACGGCCACGCCATTGGCGGCCAGTTCCTGGAAGGCGGGGGTATTGGTGTCCCGCTTGTAGTTCTGGTCCAGGATGACCCGCACCGCCACGCCCCGGGCGGCCGCCTGCCCCAGCAGGGTCGTGGCGGTGGGGTCGGTGAGCTCATACATGGTCAGGTCGATGGCGGTCCGGGCGGAGGAGATCAGGGCGTAGATGGGCGCCAGGCCCTGGTCCGGCTCGGTCACCAGGGTGGTTCTGGCGCCCGCGCGGACCGCGCTGGACAGGACGGCCGCAGCGAGCAGGGCGGCGGAGCAGCGGATGAGTTTGGCAAAGCGTGGCATGGGCACCTCTTGCCAATTGGATGCCACTCGCCCGGGTTACAGTGCGCCGACCCCTTCCAGGATGCCTCGCACCTCCCGGCGGCCGGCCTCATCCAGCGGCGCCTGGGGCGGCAGCGGCGCCCCCACGGGGAAGCCCTGCAGTTCCAGCGCCCCCTTGATGCAGGCGGCCAGGGCGTACTTGGCGAACACCTGGTTCACCGCCCACAGTCCGCGCTGCAGTTCCATGGCCGCCGCCCATTCTCCGCGCCGGGCCAGATCGTAGAGGGCCACGCTCTGGCGCGGGATGACGCAGGCGGGGCCGGCCATCCAGCCCACCCCGCCGATGAGCATGACGCAGGCCGGGATGTGCGCGGAGGCGGCGAACAGCCCCAGCCGTCCTTCCGTTTCGTTGAGGATGGAAAG
Organism: Holophagaceae bacterium; assembly: GCA_003165415.1. GTDB lineage: Bacteria > Acidobacteriota > Holophagae > Holophagales > Holophagaceae > Mesoterricola. The sequence goes on along the minus strand of PLUC01000099.1, from coordinate 10,645 downwards.
CAGGCGGCCGGTGTTGGTGGAGGCGTCCTTGAGGTAGCGGATGTTGGGAACCTCCGACAGCCGCCGGATGACCGGCAGGGAGAGGTCGGAGCGCTGGAACTGGGGATTGGTGTAGAGCACCACCGGGCCGTCGGTGGCCTCGGCCACCGCCCGGAAATAGGCTTCCACCCCTGGATCGGGGATGGGGAAATAGCTCTCCAGGATGGCCAGCACCCCGTCCGCCCCCCGCGCCATCACCTCCCGCGCCAGGGCGGCCCCGTCCCGGGTGGTGGTGGCGGCCACCCCCGCGATCACCGGCACCCGCCCGCGGGCCGCCTGCACCACCACCTCGACGATCTCCAGTCGCTGGGCCGTGCTGAGGTAGGCGAACTCGCCGGTGCTGCCCAGGGGCGTGAGCCCGTGCACCCCGCAGCCGATCAGGTGTTCCACCAGCCGGGCCAGCACCTCCCGGTGGACTCGGCCGGCGTCGTCCAGGGGGGAAACCAGGTAGGGGTACACGCCGTGCAGCTTGGTTTCGGGCGACATGGCGGCTCTCCTGGGCAGGCGGTTCGACGGTCTTGATTCGCTCCTATAGCGTAGGCTCTGTCTCTACTTTTGACATCAGGCACTGATGGGCGTGACCTTCTCCGCGGCGGCAGCGATGACGAAACAGCGGTCGGTGTTGGATTTCAGGTCGGCGGGCAGGAGGAAGAAGCCGGCCCGCACCGGCAGGTAGTCCGGGGTGAAGCCCGCCAGGACCTCGCCGTCCTTGAACTGGACCCGGACCTTGCGCCCGGGCGTCCAGTCCCCGGGATCGAAGACGTTGGATTTGGCGTGGCCCAGGTCCCCCGCCAGATCCTTCACGAAAAAGACCCCCTTCAGCTCGGCGACCAGGATTTCCCGCAACTGGGGCGTTTCGGCGCCGGCCTCGACGATGTGGAAGCGGTCCTGGAACGGCGTGAAATCCACGGTGAAGCCTTTGACCACCCTGCCGTTCCGGTAGCGGGCCACCACCTTGTCCATGGTGCGTCCAGATTCTGCGGGTTGAGACATTTCGCACCTGGTTCCGGGGAAAGATTGAAAGCGGCAATTGCAATTTAGGTCGGAATTCCGTTACCGCCATTGCTTGATTCACTCAGGGTTGTACCCTGCCGGCAGTGGCTCCAGGATTTCCACGAAATTAAATAAAACAAACAATATAAGCAACTAACATGTGCAGCCGTTATCTCTGCCGAACGGTCCGATCGGCCAGGAGATCACCGGGGGCAAGACAAAGCTCGGATGGGCTCGCCTCCATCGGTGCGTGGCCTTTGGACCAATGCATAAAATATATACAGCTTTCCCCGGATCCCGGCAGCCAACGGGAGGCAACTCGTCCCACTTTGTGCCAAGCTTTCCATACCGCCCCGCCCCTTCAACCAGGAGAATCCGCCATGCCGCGCTTTGCCGCCAACCTGTCCATGATGTTCACCGAGTGGGCCTTCCTCGACCGCTTCGACGCCGCGGCGGAAGCCGGGTTCCCTGCGGTGGAGTACCTCTTTCCCTATGCCTTCGCGGCGGACGCCATCGCCGAGCGCCTCACCCGCAATGGCCTGACCCAGGCGCTGTTCAACCTTCCGCCCGGGAACTGGGAAGCGGGGGAGCGCGGGCTGGGCTGCCTTCCCGGGCGCTTCGGCGAACTCCAGGCCGGCGTGGCCAAGGCCCTGGACTATGCCCAGGCCACTGGGGTCGAGCGCCTGCACCTCATGTCCGGCGTAGGCGACCCTTCGGACCCCGCCACCGTGGCCGCCTACCGCAAGGCGGTGCTCTGGACCGCGGAGCGGCTGGCCGAAGCGGGGCTCGACCTGGTCCTGGAGCCTATCAACAACCGCACCATGCCGGGCTATTTCCTGAACACCTTCCCCTTCGCCGAGAATCTCATCAAGGAGCTGGGGATGCCCAACCTCAAGCTCCAGTTCGACGTCTTCCACCGCCAGATCCTGCACGGCGACATGACCATGGCCCTGCGCGCGCTCATGCCCATCACCGGCCATGTGCAGGTCGCCGGGGTGCCTTCGCGCCATGAGCCCGACGGCGAGGAACTGAACTACCCGTTCCTGTTCGAAGAACTGGACCGCCTGGGCTACGCCGGATTCGTGGGCTGCGAATACAATCCCCGCGCCGGCACGCTGGCCGGGCTCGGCTGGTACCAGCAATACCGTTGATACCGTCCGTAACGGCTGCTAAATCATGGGCAGGTTCAGCCCGTTGGCCCGGGCGCAGTCCCGGGCCAGCTCGTAGCCGGCGTCGGCGTGGCGCATGACGCCGGAGGCCGGGTCGTTCCACAGGACCCGCTCCAGCCGCCGGGCCGCGGCGTCGGTGCCGTCGGCGACGATGACCAGGCCGGCGTGCTGGGAGAAGCCCATGCCCACGCCCCCGCCATGGTGGAACGACACCCAGGTGGCGCCGCCGGCGGTGCTCAGCAGAGCGTTCAGCAGGGGCCAGTCGGACACGGCGTCCGTACCGTCGCGCATGGCTTCGGTCTCGCGGTTGGGGCTGGCCACGGAGCCGGTGTCCAGGTGGTCCCGGCCGATGACGATGGGAGCCTTGAGCTCGCCGGTGCGGACCATCTCGTTGAAGGCCAGGCCGGCCAGGTGGCGCTCGCCCAGGCCCAGCCAGCAGATCCGGGCGGGCAGGCCCTGGAAGCTGATGCGCTCCCGGGCCATCTCCAGCCAGCGGTGGACGTGGCCGTTGCCGGGGAACAGCTCCTTGATCCTGGCGTCGGTGCGGTAGATGTCCTCGGGGTCGCCGGACAGGGCCACCCAGCGGAAAGGACCCTTGCCCGCGCAGAACAGCGGCCGGATGTAGGCGGGCACGAACCCGGGGAAGTCGAAGGCGTTGGCCACGCCGTGGTCCTTGGCCACCTGCCGGATGTTGTTGCCGTAGTCCACCACGGGGATGCCCATGGCCTGGAACGCCAGCATGGTCCGCACGTGCACGGCGCAGGACCGGCCCGCCTCCCCGGCGAGGCCGGCATGCTGGGCGGGGTCGGCCTGGGCGGCCTTCCACTGGGCCACGCTCCAGCCCACGGGCAGGTAGCCGTTGATCAGGTCATGGGCCGAGGTCTGGTCGGTCACCAGGTCGGGGCGCAGGCCCCCCGCGGCGGCCCGCCTGGCCAGTTCGGGCAGCACTTCCGCCGCGTTGCCCAGCAGCCCGACGGACACCGCCTCCCGGCGCCCGCAGTGATGCCTGACCAGGCGCAGGGCGTCCTCCAGGTCCGCGGCCTGCACGTCCAGGTAGCGGGTGCGCAGGCGGAAGTCGATGCTGCTCTGCTGGCACTCCACGTTCAGGGAGACAGCGCCGGCCAGGGTCGCGGCCAGGGGCTGGGCGCCGCCCATGCCGCCCAGGCCGGCGGTGAGGATCCAGCGCCCGGCCCAGTCGCCCCCGTAGTGCTGCCGCCCGGCCTCGGCGAAGGTCTCGAAGGTGCCCTGGACGATGCCCTGGGCGCCGATGTAGATCCAGGAGCCGGCGGTCATCTGGCCGTACATGAACAGACCCTTGCGGTCCAGTTCGTGGAAGTGCTCCCAGGTGGCCCACCGCGGCACCAGGTTGGAATTGGCGATGAGCACCCGGGGCGCGTCGCTGTGGGTCCTGAACACGCCCACGGGCTTGCCGGACTGGATCAGCAGGGTCTCGTCGTCCTCCAGGTTCCTGAGCGCCTCCAGGATCGCGTCGAAGCAGGGCCAGTTCCGGGCGGCGCGGCCGATGCCGCCGTAGATGACCAGGCTCTTGGGGTTCTCCGCCACCTCCGGGTCGAGGTTGTTCTGGATCATGCGGTAGGCCGCCTCGGTCAGCCAGCTCTTGCAGGTCTTTTCGGGGCCCCTGGGCGCGCGGATGACGCGGCTTTCGTCCCGGCGGGAGTTGAGGTCGGCGTTCATCAAGGTTTTCCTCCAGCGTGCAGCTTCTCCAGCGCGGCGTCCCCGTAGGCGGTGGCGGACTCGGCCAGGGCCCTGGCTCGGGCCAGCAGCTCCGCGCAGTTCGCCTGCATTTCCGCCCTGAAGGCCCCGTCGGTGATGTCCTTGAGGTTGATCATCACGTTCCAGATGCCCCCGCGCAGGCCGGCGAAGCCCATCTGCACGCCCTGCATGGCGTCGGTGATGGAGGCTGGGTTGCCGTGGCGCATGGCCAGGTCGGCGGCGGCGAGGACCTCGAAGCAGGCCTGGGCGGTGCTCCAGGGCACCGCCACCGCGGCCTTGAGCCCCTGCTGCATGGCCGCTTCGCGCCCGGCCTTCTCCCCGGGGGTGCCCTGGGGCAGGCGGCGCGCTTCCATGTAGGCGTTGAAGGCGCTGGTGTCCTCGTCCACGGCCAGGACCAGCCGGTCCTTGGCGCGCTGGGCGGTCTCCGCGGCGGCGAGCAGGCGGTCCTCATCCCCCTTCCGGCCCAGAGCCAGGTTCGCCACCATGGCGGCCAGGGCCGCGCCCAGCGCGCCGGACAGGGCCGCGATGGAGCCGCCGCCCGGGGCCGGGGTGTCCCGGCTCACCTCGTCCACGAAGTCGGCGCAGACCATGGCCATGAGGCCCTTCGAAGGCACCCTGGGGAGGCCCAGGACCTTCTTCACGGGGTCGAAGGGCGCCACGTCCGCCAGCCCCATGGAGAACACCGCGCACTCCAGCACGTCGGGCACCGGCACGAACGGCGACTTGAGCTGCCGGCGCAGGTAGAACTGGCCCGCCTGGTACAGCGCCTGGAAGGGCACCAGCCCCACGATCTCGCTGCCGGTCACCACCAGGCCCCGCTCCCGGGCCAGCCCGCGGGCCGCCTCCAGCACCGTGTGCGGCGCGGTGGCCTTGTAGTCGGTGAGGTTGATGGAAAGCTGGGCCCGCTTGTAGCTGTCCACGTACCAGCCGATGGCCTTGCAGTGCGGGAACAGCCCCGCCCGGTACGCCTGCCGGCCGGCCACGCCCTCGCCGGCGTCGATGCCGTTGAGGGCCAGCAGTCGGCGCAGGTCGTAGCCGTGCTCCTCCCGGCAGTGGGCCTCCAGGGCCTCGAGGTCGGCGGCGTCGTGGCCGCAGTTGCCGCAGGGGAAGCAGCCCTCGGCATAGCGCAGCTCCCTGCCGCTGCCATAGAAGGGGCTGGTCTGGCCGCGCCGGGCCACCCGGCCCTTCTCCCGCAGCTCGAAGGCGATGTCGGTGGCGTGGGCCTTGTCCCGGCTGTTGAGAGTGATGTTGTAGGCGATCAGGAACTCCCGGGCGCCGGTGATGAGCGCCCCGGCCCGGGCATGGAAGGCGGCGGGGCCGAAATCGGGGGCCCACCTGGGGTCCTTCACCTTCTCGGCCAGGCCCTCGTACTCGCCCTGGCGCACCGCCGCGAGGTTGCGGCGCTCGGGGCGGCTGGCGGCGTGCTCGTACAGGTAGACCGGAAGGCCCAGCTCCTCGCCCACGCGCCGGCCCAGCCGGCGCGCCAGTTCCGCGCAGTCGTCGAGGCTGACGCCCTCCACCGGCACGAAGGGGCAGACGTCGGTGGCGCCCATGCGCGGATGGGCGCCGTGGTGGCTGGTCATGTCCAGCACCTGGGCCGCGGTCCTCACCGCCTGGAAGGCGGCCTCGGCCACGCTGTCCGGATCGCCCACGAAGGTGACCACGGTGCGGTTGGTGTCGGCCCCGGGGTCCACGTCCAGGAGCTTCACCCCCGGGACGGCCTCGATGGCGTCGGTGATGGCCTTGATCCTGGCCAGGTCGCGCCCTTCGGAAAAGTTTGGAACACATTCGACCACGCGCAGGGCCATGCGGGACCTCGAAAAGATTCAGACCACGATTTCCGGAACGAACGCTTCGCCCATCCAGTAGACCAGGTCCAGGGGGTGTTTGACCTGCCAGATCAGCACCGGGCCCAGGGCGCCCGGGTGCAGGTGGCCCAGGTCGGCGCGGCCCAGGCTGCGGGCCGGATGCAGGGTCATGGCGGTGAGCGCCTCCTCGAAGGTCATGCCCAGCTGCAGGCAGCCCAGGCGCAGGATCAGCAGGGGGTCCAGGCAGGCGCAGGATCCGGGGTTGAAGTCCGAGGCCAGGGCCACCCGGCAGCCGGCCTCGATCATCTTCCGCGCCGGGGCCCAGTCGCGCATGCCCAGGAACAGCGTGGTGGCCGGGAGCAGGGTGGCGGTCACCCCGGCCTGGGCCATGGCCCGGATGCCCCGGTCCGAGGCGAACATCAGGTGGTCCGCGCTGGCCGCGCCCAGCTCCGCGGCCAGTTCGGCGCCGCCGGTGGAGCCGAACTCGTCGGCGTGGATCCTGGGGACCAGCCCCAGCGCTTTCCCCGACTGGAGCACCATCCGGCCCTGCTCCGCGGTGAACACGCCCTTCTCCACGAACACATCGCAGAACCCGGCCACGCCGGGGTGGCGCCGCACCAGCTCGGGCTGCCACGCTTCCGCCACGACCCTGGCGTAGCCGGCCGGGTCTCCCTGGAATTCCTCGGGAACATCGTGGGCGGGCATGAGGGTGACGTCCAGGCTCCAGCCCCGCCGTTTCAGCTCGCCGTAGGCCTCCAGGAGCCTCAGCTCCGCTTCCAGGGAGAGCCCGTAGCCGGTCTTCGCCTCCAGGTGGACCACCCCCTTGCGGCGCAGCTTGTCCAGCCGCTCCTCGCCCAGGGCCACCAGCTCCTCCAGGCTGGCCTGGCGGGTGGCCCGCACCGTCTCCCGGATCCCGCCCCCCTCCGCGGCGATCTGGGCGTAGCTCGCGCCGTGCAGGCGCCGGTTGAATTCCTGGCTGCGGTCCCCGCCGAACAGCAGGTGTGTGTGCCCGTCCACGAAGCCCGGCGAGGCCCACCCCCCCTTGCCGTCCACCCGCTCACGGTCCCGCCATCGGGCCGGCAGGTCCACAGCCCGCCCCAGCCAGGCGACGCGCCCTCCGTCCAGGGCGATGGCCGCGTTCTCGAAGCAGTCCACCACCCAGGGCCGGGCGGGATCGGGAGTGACCACCCCCGCCAGGTTCACGATGACTGCGCTTGTGGTCATGCTCTACCGCCTCGCTGCCCATACTTGTATATGGGGCATGATACAGCGGTCAAGCGCAAAGCTATTGGCCCAGTACCTCGGCCTGCTTCAGGACGGTGTAGCCTTCCTCGGCCAAGGCCTGCTTGGCGGCTTCGATGTCCTCGAAGCGGAAGATCATGATGGAGTGGGCGTCGCGCCGGTCCACGAAGGCGTACATGTAGTCGATGTTGATCTGGCGCCGGCTGCTGAAGACGTCGATGAGCCGCAGGAGCGCGCCGGGGGTGTCCTCCAGGGCCACGGCCAGCACTTCGGTGCGGGAGCAGGTGATGTGGCTGGCCTTCAGGGCCGCGTAGGCCTCCTCGGGCTGGTTCACGATCAGGCGGAGGATCCCGAAATCGCTCACCTCGGCGATGGTGAGGGTCTGGATGTTGATGGAGCGGTCCGCGAGGACCTGCAGCACCTGGCGCAGCCGGCTCGGCCGGTTCTCGAGGAATACGGAGATCTGGGTGATGTTCATGTCCGGCCCCTCACTGCGGCTTGCGCTTGTCGATGACGCGCCTGGCTTTCCCGGCTCCGCGCTCGATGCTGGACGGCTCCACCAGGGTGATCTTGGCGGTGATGCCCAGGGTGCTGCGCATGCGGGCGGCGATCTTTTCCGCCAGGGCGTTCATGACCTTCATCTCGTCGGAGAAGATCGCCTCGTCCACCTCGACCATGACCTCGATGTCGTCCAGGGCCCCGCGCCGGTCCACCACCACCTGGTAGTGGGGTTCCACCCCCTCCACCTCCAGCAGCAGGGCCTCGATCTGGCTGGGGAACACGTTGACCCCGCGGATGATGAGCATGTCGTCCGAGCGGCCGCAGACCTTGTCCATCTTCACCAGGGTGCGGCCGCAGGCGCATCCGTCCCGGTGGAGCCGGGTGATGTCCCGGGAGCGGTAGCGGATAACCGGGCAGCACTCCTTGGTGAGGGAGGTGTAGACGATCTCCCCCTGGGAGCCCTCGGGCAGCACCTCGCCGGTGGCGGGGTCGATGATCTCCACCAGGAAGAGATCCTCGAACACGTGCAGGCCGCTCTTGGCGGAACATTCGCAGGAGACGCCGGGACCGATCACCTCGGAGAGCCCGTAGATGTCGTAGGCGTCGATGCCCAGGCGGGACTCGATCTCCTTGCGCATGGCCTCGGTCCAGGGTTCCGCGCCGAAGATGCCGCGGCGCAGCCTGGTCTTGCGGAAGTCGAACTCCGGCATGTGCCTGGCGGCGAAATCGGCCATGTTGATGGCGTACGAAGGAGTGCAGGCCAGCATGGTGGTGCCGAAGTCCCGGATGAGCATGAGCTGCCGGTCCGTATTGCCGCCGGAGATGGGGATGACGGTGGCGCCGATCTTCTCCCCGCCGTAGTGGGCCCCCAGGCCCCCGGTGAACAGCCCGTAGCCGTAGGCCACCTGCAGCACATCCTCGGCGGAGCCGCCCGCGCTGGCGATGGTGCGCGCCATGAGGGTGGACCACAGCTCGATGTCGTTCCGGGTGTAGCCCACCACCGTGGCATGGCCCGTGGTGCCCGAGGAGGAGTGCACCCGGACCACGTCCTTCATGGGCACCGCGAACAGGCCGTAGGGAGAGTTGTCCCGCATCTCCTGCTTGGTGAGGAAGGGAATCCGGCGCAGGTCGTCGAGGCTGCGCACCTGGTCCGGGTGGAACCCGGCCGCCGCGAAGGTCCCGCGGTAGTGGGCGTTGTTCTCGTAGGCATGGCGCACCGACCAGCGCAGGCGCTCCAGCTGGAGTTGCTTGAGCCTGGACGGGTGCATGGATTCGCGGTCGGGACTGAACATGGGCGGCCTTGTCAAAGATCGGGGGACGGTATAAGGCTCACCAGCAGAAGACCAGGGAGATCCCCGGTTCGTCCTCAGCCTGGGCCGGAAGGGTCCTGGGTCCGCCGCATGCCGCCAGGAGCTCCCGGACCCCGAAGGGGATGGCGCTCCCCTTGGGATCCCGCCATTCCGGAAGGCGCCGGGTCAAGTCCGCCAGTTCCCAGGGGGTCCTGGATCCGTGCTCCTGGAAGACGTCGCCCAGGAGGTCCGACTCCGCCCCGGACAGCTGGCTGAATTCCGTCGTTCCCTGGAGCGCCACCTCGCCGTCCTGGGGCCGGGAAATGGCCGCGCTCCATACCGAAGCCGCCAGCCTGGGGTCATGCCCTTCCGCCATCAGGGTGTGGATCTGGCTCAGCACCGGGCCGTGCTTCATGAATACGAAACAGTCGGTCGTGACCGGGTCGCCCCAGCGGAGGATGGCCTCGCGGTCGGCCAGGTACAGCAGCTTGTTCAATTTCATGCCGTTCATCCGCCTGCCGGAGAACGCCAGCATCCGTCCCGCGGCTTGGGTCGCTTTTTTCTCGTTGAAGGTGGACATTTTTTTGCACCTCGGCGGGGAATCGGGAGACTCCGGTGTTCCAGGACGTGCGGTGGATGGCCATATTCTTCCATGGCCCCGCCCGGCCAGGTGGGAGGACTTGTCCACCCAGGAATATTCAAATCGGCCTATTGGCGCTGCTTATACCAAGACCCCGCGTTGCGCCAGATCCCTTTCCTCGCGGACCGGAATGAACTCTGCCCCTGAAATGTCCTTCGAGTTGGGGGTGAGACCCTTTCGTTTTGAATGGAAGGGCGGCCTTCAAAGCGACGAACTTCTCATTAATTATTACAAATATAATGGTTATCATCTTGGCGCATTTGATGCTTTTGACATTCATCAGTTCTCCAATGAGGTGCTACCCCATGAAAGACCAGAATCCCGAAAATGGCCGCATCCCCGCTGCAACCGGCCGTGCCGTGGCCCGCAAGGCCGAGTTGAAGGTATTTCTGAACAATCTTGATCTGGCGCGCCAGACCCAGTGGCAGAATCTGCTGAAGCTCCAGGCGGAGCAGCTCCGCATGCTGGCCTCCTGGATCGAAACGAAGCTTCCGATGCCCATGGGCGTGGGACCCGATCTCTCCGGGCTGGGGCACCACCGGAATGCGCGGGAGCGGATCGACCAGCCGCTGGGCGCGAACGCCCCCGTGTCCCGCGATCTGAGGTGACGGCCGTGGCCCCCGTCCACTGAGGCTTTCACCAGGGATCAACGTTACCAACCGACCGTCAGGAGGAGAAAATGCCCATCTGGATCCAAAGCGCAGGATATCTGGCGGCCTACGGCGTGGCCGGGACCGTCGCGACGCTGGTCTGGTTCCTGGTCGTCCTCCAGTGGGAACGGCGGTCATTCCTGAGCCAGCCGGCACTGTGCCGGAAATGGCACATGTTCCGAATAGAGCACGGCCGGGAATCAAACCGTTAATTTTAAGTATTGTTATTAGTTGGCATAGTACCGCAGGCCCCGTGGCACGGCCCATGCTCCCAAAGTGGACATCCCATGGGAGGTCATCATGTCTACGTTGGCGGTGGAAGACCTGCAGGACACGTTCCTGGCCGGACTGCGGGCCCGGGCCGCCGTCCATGGCTGGACCCTTCAGCAGGAAGTGCAGGCGGTCCTGGAGGCGGCCGGCTCCCAGGTCCCCGCCTCCGGCCCGGACCAGGAGCCTGAGGCCGGATTCCTGGACTCCGTGGATCTCCTGGAGCGGTCCCTGGAGGAAGACTGGCGGCCATCGGACCAGGACTGGGTGCTGGCCTTTCTGCCGGAGCGCTAGTACTACTGTGTTAAAAAAA
>PLUC01000218.1 GCA_003165415.1 Holophagaceae bacterium | reverse complement strand
GAGCGCCCGCACCACCCTGGGCCTGACCGCCGCCTGGCAGCGGCAGGATGCGGTGAACTATGTGGCGGGCCTCCGGGGCAACGGCTTCGCCTGGTTCGCCGACGCCACCTTCCGCTGGCCGGCCACCTAATCCGTCCGGGACGCTGCGGCCATAGTTGGCAAACATTTCCGGATCAGTGAAAATCAACCCTAAGAGGAGTTTGTCCATGATCCCCCACGCACTCATCACCGGCATCACGGGCCAGGACGGCAGCTACCTCACGGAGCTCCTGCTGGCCAAGGGCTACGAAGTCCACGGGGTGATCCGCCGGGCTTCCACCTTCAACACCGACCGCATCGACCACCTGTACGCCGACCCCCACCAGGCGTCCAAGCTGCACCTGCACTACGGGGACCTGCAGGACAGCGGCGGCCTGCGCCGGATCCTGGACCAGGTGGCCCCGGACGAGATCTACAACCTGGGGGCCCAGAGCCATGTGCGGGTGAGCTTCGACCAGCCGGAGTTCACCGCGGAGGTGGTGGGGCTCGGCTGCCTGCGGATGCTGGAGGCCCTGCGCTCCTACCAGGACGCCAGCAAGCGCAAGGTGCGCTACTACCAGGCCGGCTCCAGCGAGATGTTCGGCAGCGCCAAACCCAGGCAGAACGAGGACACCCGCTTCCAGCCCCGCTCGCCCTACGCCTGCGCCAAGGTCTACGCCCACTACCAGGTGGTGAACTACCGGGAGAGCTATGGCCTGTTCGCCTGCAACGGCATCCTGTTCAACCACGAAAGCCCGCGCCGGGGCGAGACCTTCGTCACCCGCAAGATCACCCGGGCCGCCACCCGCATCAAGCTGGGGCTGCAGCACAAGCTCTACCTGGGCAACCTGGACGCCAAGCGCGACTGGGGCTTCGCCGGCGACTACGTGGAGGCCATGTGGCGGATGCTCCAGCAGGACCGTCCGGATGACTACGTGGTGGCCACCGGCACCGCCCTGACCATCCGCGATTTCCTGGACATGGTGTTCGGGCAGCTGGACCTGGACTGGAAGGAATGGGTGGAGATCGACCCCCGCTACTTCCGGCCGGCGGAGGTGGACCACCTGGAGGGCGACGCCGCCAAGTCCCTGAAGGTCCTGGGCTGGCAGGCCGGCACCGACATCAAGGCCCTGGCCGCCATGATGGTGGCGGGGGACATGGAACTGGCCCAGCGGGAGGCGGTGCTGAAGGAGGCCGGCCACGCCGAGACCCCCCGGGGGGGCTTCTGATGCCCCACCCGGAGACCTTTCCCCTGGCCGGAAAGCGGATCTGGGTCACCGGCGGCCACGGTTTCCTGGGCCAGCCGGTGCTGGCGGAACTGGCCCGCCGGGGCGCCATCCCCATCGCCCCCACCTCCCGGGAGTGCGATCTGCTGGATCCCGGCGCCGCGGCCCGGTTCATCCGGGAGCACCGCCCCCAGGGCGTCATCCACATGGCCGCCAAGGTCGGCGGCATCGGCGCCAACCGCCGGCACCCCGGCTATTTCTTCTACACCAATATGGCCATGGGCCTGCACCTGGTGGAGGCCTGCCGGGCCGAAGGGCTGGACAAGATCCTGGTGCTGGGCACGGTGTGCGCCTACCCCAAGTTCTGCCCGGTGCCGTTCCGGGAGGACACCATCTGGGACGGCTACCCGGAGGAGACCAACGCGCCCTATGGCATCGCCAAGAAGGCGCTGATGGTCCAGCTCCAGGCCTACCGCCAGGAGTACGGCACCCGCGGCATCTTCCTGCTCCCGGTCAACCTCTACGGCCCGGGGGACCACCTGGATCCGGAAAACAACCACGTCATCCCCGCCCTGATCCGCAAGTTCCTGGAGGCCAAGGACCGCGGCGGCGCCCAGGTGGAACTGTGGGGCACCGGCAGCGCCTCGCGGGAGTTCCTGTTCGTCCAGGACGCGGCCGAGGCCATCTGCGAGGCCATGGCCAAGTACGAAGACCCCGACCCGGTGAACCTGGGCACCGGCAAGGAGATCAGCATCCGCGACCTGGCCCTGAAGATCCAGGCCCTGACCGGCTTCCAGGGCGAGCTGGCGTTCAACGCCAGCTATCCGGACGGCCAGCCCCGGCGCAAGCTGGACACCACCCGCGCCCGGGAGCGCTTCGGCTGGCAGGCGCGGGTTGGGCTGGACCAGGGACTGGCGGAGACCATCGCCTGGATGAAGGGGGAGCTCACGCGCTAAGAATCGCCTGGACCGCGGCCTTCAGCCGCTGGTGGTAATGCTCCAGGGAGTGCTCACGCTGGAAGAAGGCGGCGGTGGCCCGCTGGCGGCGGTCCAGTTCTGGCTCGGTGAGCGAACTCGCCGCCACCAGCGCCGCCTCCACCGCCTCCACGGTGGTGTCCTCGATGGGCACGCCGAAATCCCCCAGGGAGATGGCGCACTCCCGGGTGAGGATGGGGATGTTGCCGCCGTTGCCGGCGATGTTCAGCACGGAGGACGCGCAGGCTTCGGCGCAGGAAGGGCAGATGACGAAAGCGCTGCCCGGGAGCGCGGCGGCGAATTCCGGCGACTGCAGGAGCAGGTAGCCATCCAAGTGGATGTTGGGCAGTTCGTGGAGCTCGTGGTGGAAGGCCCGGACGAAGGGCATCTCTTTTTCGATGGCGGCGTGGATGTGCAGGTGCAGTTCGGGGTGCCTGGCGAAGGCCTCCAGCGCCAGGTCCAGCCCCTTGTGCACCATGCCGGACCCTGAAAACCAGATGAAATGCCGCCTGGCCTGGGACAGGTCCCTGGCGCGGATGATGTCGTCGGCATCGACCATCTGGTGGAAAAACAGGGGAATCTCGTGCACCGGCCTGGGGGTGAGGGCCCTGAAGGGGGCCGCGGAGACCTCGTTGCCCAGCACGATGAGCCCGTCCACCACCTGTTCCGGGCCGATCCCGGCGTCGCTCAGGCGGGCTGATCCTGCGAGCCACACCCCTCTCCGCCGGTACACCGCCTCCAGGCGGCGCAGACTGGCGGCGTTGGAGCGGGGAACATAGGCGCCGCACTGGTAGAGGATGGTCCGGGGCAGCCGGGTGGTCTCCTTCAGGAACAGGTTCTGGAAGGCGGCGCCCGAACCGAACACCACCTCGTACCTGGCATAGTCGATGGCCATCGGATTGTCGTAATTGACCACATCCACCTGGTAGCCGAGCTCATGAAAGACCTGGGCCATTTCCAGGGCTTCGGTCTGGTTGTTGTGCTTGAGGTTGACGCCCTTGAGGAAGGGGCGGTTCACGCTGCACAGGAGCGCCCTCGGCCCGAAGCCGGACTGGAAATGATCCTGAAGAATCTGGTATTTCCTGTTCCAGAACTGAATGAGCATCCACCAATCCTTTGGCATCGTAGCTGTGAATCGCTTCATCAATCAACAGGGGGGAAGTGAGCGATGGTCCGCGAATGCAGCATAGCGATTCCTTAGCCGGGGGGAAACACAAGGGAAGGACCGATCCGTTCCCCTTGAGACACGGGGTCCCGGCCCAAGGTTGAACCCGCGCTCCATTTGCCGTGGCCTACCGCTCTCCCGCCTGATCCAGCCAGTCTTCGGGTGGCAGTTCGGGCTGGCCTGGGCCGG
>PLUC01000207.1 GCA_003165415.1 Holophagaceae bacterium | reverse complement strand
AATCCCTTGCGACAGCCTGCTAAACGTAGGAAACCTGCGGCGTGAGCCCAGGAATCCTCGGCCTTCAGGCCGGGGAGGAAGTCAATGCATGGACAGCCGCTCACTCATCAAGCTCCTGGAAGCCAACGGTTGGGAACTCGCACCGGACCGAGGAAAAGGTGACCACCGGGTGTTCATCAAGGGCGGCAAGCACGTCACCGTCCCCCACCCGAGGAAGGACATTGCAAAAGGCACCCTCCACCAAATTCTAAAAGATGCGGGCCTCAAGTAGGTCTGCCCGAAAGGGGCACGAAATGGCCAGTTACATCGCAATTGTTCACAAGGACGAGGACTCCGATTACGGTGTCAGCTTCCCGGATTTCCCCGGCTGCATCACCGCTGGAAGCACGCTGGACGAGGCCCGGGCCATGGCTCAGGAGGCGCTGGAGGTTCATACCGACTTCATGCTGAAGGAGGGCCAGGAACTGCCCGCGCCGATGACGATGGATGCTGCGGTCAAAGAGGCTTTCCCCGAAGGGCTCTTTGCGACCATGGTAGTTTCCCTGGATGGGGAGCGGTCCAAGGTGGCCCGCGTCAACATCACGTTGCCCGCCCGGGACCTGGCAAGGATTGACCGCTATGCTGCCTCGCATGGGATGAGTCGAAGTGCTTTCCTCGTCCAGGCTGCACGTCAGGTCATCCAGCGAGGCGCGTAAACTCGCGCCAGATCAGCACGCCCCATCCACGCCAGTTCCAGGAGTGGCTGGGGAAGAGCAGGGGTCTCGACTGCCGCTGCGACCAGTCGTGGCAGAATCGTCTTCAGGCGGGGCCGGTTCGCCTTCCATCCCGGTACCCTCCAGGTCGTACAGGGCGTCCAGGATCTCGTCGAGGCGTTCCTGGACGCGCTCCTCCGGGGCCTGCTCCAGGTCCCGGAGCAGGGGCACGAGGGCTTCGGCGGCCTCGGGGTGGGCGGCCAAGTAGTTTCGAGCCTTGGCCAGAATCGGATCATCCCCCTCCTGAGCCTCAGTCAGGGCGGCCAGATCATCCTCTTCCGGATCCCAGAGCCCATCCAGGAACCGGGCGGCCAACGCCTTGTCGGATGGGCTGAGCCGGGTGTGGGCGGCGTGGACCGTGGTCTGGGCCACCTTGCGGCTGCCCCGGTCCGTGGCCGAGACTTGCAGAATGCCGTTCAGATCCATATCGAATTCGACGGTGACGGCCGGCGGGGTCCCCGGCTTCTCGGGCTTGAGGCCCTTGAAGCTGAACTCGCCCAGCAGGGTGTTCTCGGAGGCGATCGCCTCCTCCCCCTGATAGATCTTCACCTGGATCTCGGTCTGGTCCGGGTGGATGGCCGAGAAGGTCTTGGCCCGGGTGGTGGGCAGGGCCGTGTTGCGGTGGATCAGGCGTTCGAAACAGTCCGGCACCATGCCCCCGAACCGCCATTCGGCCACCTCAATGCCCACGGAATGGGGCGTCAGATCCACCAGCACGGCCTCGATGGGCTCTCCGCCGATGATGGCGGCCTGGACCCCTGCCCCCAGGGCCACGGCCTCGTCCGGATTGAGCTCGGCCATGGGTTCGAGCCCCGTGTGCTGGGCCAGCAGCTCCCACACCAATGGAATGCGGGTGGACCCCCCCACCAGGAGGATCCGGTCCAGATCCGAGGCTTTGAGCTTGGCGTCGGCCAGCGCCTGGTCGAAGCAGGCGAGGCTGCGCTCCAGGAGGGGGAGGATCAGGGCCTCGAGCGCAGCCCTGGACACTTCCAGGTCCAGGTGCAGCGGCTTGCCGTCGCGCTCGAGGAAGTATTCCTCCCGCGCCTGCACGAAGGGCTGGACCGACAGGGCGATCTTGGAGGACTCGGCAACCCGGGCCAGACGGGCCATGGCCCTTGGATCGCCCGAGGGATCGGCCTTGGCGCCATGGCTTTCCATGAACTGCTCCACCAGCCATTGGGTCAGGAGGGCATCAAAATCATCGCCCCCCAGGTGCGTGTCCCCATGGGAGGCGCGCACTTCGATGACGCCCTGGTTCAGTTCGATGATGGAAACGTCAAAGGTGCCCCCGCCCAGATCGTAGACCGCCACCAGCTGGTTGTCCTCCACCCGGTCCAGCCCGTAGGCCAGGGCGGCGGCCGTGGGTTCATTGATGATGCGTTCGACCGTGAAACCGGCCAGTTCGCCCGCCTCATGGGTGGCCTGGCGGGCGGCGTCCGAGAAGAAGGCGGGGACGGTGATGACCGCACGGTCCACCGGTTCGCCCAGATCAGCCTCGGCGATGCGCTTCATCTCCTTGAGGATCAGGGCCGAGATTTCGGTCGGCGAACAGGGGCGCCCGTTGCACAGAACGGTCTCATCCGTGCCCATCTTCCTCTTGATGGAGCGGATCGTGTTGCCGGGATGGAGCAGGGCCTGGTTCCGGGCCGGAGTGCCCACCAGCAGCTCGCCTTCGGGGGTGAAGCCGACGATGGAGGGGATGATCCGCTCGGATCCCTTGGGCAGGATTCCGGGACGGCCGTCACGGACGACGCTGACCGCGGAGAAAGTGGTGCCCAGGTCGATCCCGACGATGCGGCTCATGGAAGCTCCTTGAAGAAAATCATCTGGCCACCACCACCTCGGCGTAGCGCAGCACCGTGTCACCCATTCGGTACCCCACCCGGGTTTCCGCCACGATGGTGCCCGAAGGCTGGGCCGAGGCCGGCACGACCTTGAAGGCAAGGTGCAGTTGCGGATTGAAAGGTTCACCCACCGTCACCATGGGGCGGATGCCCTCCTCGGCGAAGTGCTCCAGCAGGCGTTCCCTCAGGAGTTCCAGTCCCGTCAGCCACGAAGCCAGGCTTTCGGGCCTCAGGCGTTCCCTGGGGCTTGCCCCCGCCTCCCAGGGCGTCCACGTTCCCCGGAGCAGTCTCCAGGCCAAGCCGACCCGCTGGGCCAGGGGCAGAGGCGCCCGGTCACCCAGGTCAGGCTCCTGGACCCATCCCGCCAACTGGCGCCCACCCGCAGCCAGGGCCTCCTCCAGACTGTCCATGGCCGGAAGAAACCGGGTGAAGAAGGCCACCCGTCCCGCCATCCGGGCGTCCTTGAGGGCCTCCCGGGCCTGCTCCAGTTCCCGGTTCCGGGCCTCGTCCAGGGCCTGGATGGTTTCCAGCACCATCCCGACCTTCTGCTGGGTCGTTTCGGTGAGGGCATTGGTCCGGAACTGCTCCTTGCCGGCACGCTGGATCTGTTTCTCAATTCGATCCAGGCGCTCCTGGAGCGCATTCCAGGCTTCCAGATCCTCGCCAGGCCCGGTCATGACTTGACCTCCCGGAAATCCTCGCGGAAATGGCGGCGGTCCAGGTCACTGAGGGAACGGGCGGCGCGCAGCACGTCCTGGATCCAGAGCGCGGGATCCCGTTCCAGGGCCGGCAGGGGCGGCGCCGTCCAGGGCTGGAGCCGGAGCATGTCCGTCTCCAGACGTTTCTCGGGCGTGGCCAGGCGTTCATAGGCGGCCCGAATCCGCTTGAATCGCGCCGGATCTTTTTCGGGACCATGGAGGCGGACCAGGGCGAAATAGGCCTTGCGCAGATCCGCGTCACTCACGGAGGGCTCCAGGCCCAGTTCCTGGTAGGGATCTTGGGAAACCAGCGAAAGTTCGGTCATCAGTATGGAATCCCTTCGGAATCGAGGTCGAAATCGTCAGGGCCATCCATCGCCCGCATGATCTTGCAGAACGATTCATGGAGGCCTTCCGCGCCCATGACGGGAACCAGCCGGAGCAGTTCCAGGATGGCGGTCGCTTCGTGGCGGTCCTTGTGGGCCCGGGCCGCCCGCTCGACCTTGAGCAGGGTCTTCCGGGCCGCCTGGCTCTGGCCGGCCCCGCTCTGGGCCACGGCCAGATCAAGGAGGACCATGGGATCGGACGGCCTCAGCGCGGCCGCGCGCTCCGCGTAGGGCAGCGCCAGATCCGGATGGGGCACGATCAGGACGTTCACCAGATCCCTCAGCCGGTCAACGGAGGGATCCAGGACCACCGCCTGGTCCAGAAGGGTCCGGCTGAAAGCCAGCCATGCCTCGGTTTTCTCAACCCGGCCGGACTCGCCCTTGGCGCCCCTGCCGCCGGCCCGGCGCCGGTGCAGAAGCTCATGGAATGGATCGTCCTGGTCCTCAGCCACATGCAGACAATCAAGGCCCGCATGGCAGAAGAACTCCGGGTCCAGGACGCCCAAGGCCTGCCCCTGTTGCACCAGGGCCTTGGCCTGGACCAGGTCCTCCCGCCGGGCCCAGAAGCCGAAAACCTGCCCCCAGGCCCCCTTGCCCAGGCCCAGGGCCGCATCGATCTGGAGCCGGGCCTGGTCGGCGGCATGGCCATCCAGGAGCCAGGCGGCCAGGGCCAGCCGAAACCCGCCCTCCTTCGGCGCAAGCTCGACGGCCTCCTCCAGCATCCGCACCGCCTCCTTGCGCGCGCCCCTGGGCAGGTCCTCAGCCTGGGCCGCCAGGGCCGTGGCCAGCGCCATGCGAGCGAAGGCTCGGCCGGGATCAAGGGCGAGCACCCGCCTCAGGGGCCTTTCGGCGGCCTTGGGCAGGCCCTCCATCAGGTGGATCCGGGCGCTGGCTTCCAGGGCGCCCGGATGATCGGGGGCCAGGCGCAGGACGGCGAGGATCTCCCGCTCCGCCGCCCGGACCTCGTCCTGGTTCATGAGGGTTTCAGCCTGTTCCAGACGCAGTTCCAGGTCCAGGGGAGTCCGCTTGATCAGGGCCTTGCGCTGCCGCAATACCTCGTCCACCCGCCCCGTGCGCTGGCGCAGCTCCAGCGCCCGGCGTTCGATCCACTCCCGGCGCCGGAGCATGGCCTCGGGGCTCAGGCCCCCGTAGGCAGACCCAGACTTCACCTGGGCCTTGGTGATGCGCCTGGGCAGGGCGGCCAGGGCGGCCTCCCAGGCAGTGGCAGCCTGGTCCCATTGTTCCTGGCCCTCGTAGGCCAAGGCGAGGTTGTGGGAACAGGCCGCCATCCCCGGCAGGGCCTCCCCGCCGAGCCGCAGGAGTTCGCTCCAATGGCGCGCCGCTTCCGCCCAGCGTTCCGCGGCGGCGGCATCCCGCCCCAGATGGTCCAGGGCGATGGCCGCCGCCACCTGGGCCCGGGGACAGGGGAAGGCCTTCAATACCTCCTGGGCAGCCGCGGCCACCTGGGCCCACCGGCCCTCCTCCAGCCAGGCCTCCAGGCCCGCCAACGCCGCCTCCGCCACATCCGCCCCCAGCGTAGGGTTCTTGGTGCGGGCCAGGGTCGCCGCGCGGATCTTCCGGGCATCGCCCGACCGCCCCACCGCCGCCATGGCCCGACCCAGGAAGACCACCCTGAGAGCCTCCATGGGCCCCGGGAACAGATCCTGGGACAGAGCCCCCAGGGTCTGGATGCCCTGGGTCCACTGGCCAAGGCCGACCAGCCCGATGCCGCGCAGGAGGCCCGCCATGCCCGGCACCGACGGGGTGCCCTTGGCATGGGTTACGGCCGGAAGGGGCGCCGTGGCCGCCAGGGTCGCCCAGTCCTGCCGCAGCAGCGCCCGGATGGGGTCGATGAGATCCTCTTCCAGGCAGAGCCCGGGGAGGGCGCGGGCCCGGCCGGACTCATCCGTCGAGGGGCTGGCTTCCAGTTCCAGGAGCGTCTGAACGTAGGCCAGAGGTTCCCGGCGCGGGAAGCCCTGCCGGTCCGCCCGGGCATAGGCCTTGCGGGCCCCGTCCAAGTCCCCTTCATGGTGGAGGGCCAATCCCAGGTGGTACCATAAGCGCCCGTCCTCCGGCACCACCGCGAGGGCCGCCCGGAAGTCCTGGATGGCCGCCTGGCGATCAGTCTGGCCCAAGGCCCGGCGGAAGTGCGCCTCCGCCAGGGCTGGTCGCAGCCGCGGCAGGGATGCCAGGGATAGGCTCCCCCAGGCCTCGATCGCCTCCGCAAAGCGCTCCTTCTTGAAGGCCCTGAAACCCATATCCAGCCGCTCGTTCTCCGTCCCTTCCGGGCGAAGATGGACCGTGGGCCGAGGAGCGGTGGGGGCTGCCATGCGTTTCGCCATACCCCTGAAGATTACCTTGGGTGCCGGCAAAAGCCCATAGGCGGGTGTTTCATGCCGAGCAGCCGATAGTCCGGGTGGTCGGGTAAAGCCTTACCTTGGGGATGATTTCCAGTCTGAAGGGAGCCCACAGACTTTGAGAACCTTCTCTACATACCTCACGCTGACCTTGGTGCTACCCCGCTCGGCCCCGCACACGAAGCCCTGGCTTCGGTTCAGCTTCTTGGCCAGTTGGGCCTGGGTTAGGCCGGCGGTTTCCCGGGCGGCCCGCAGTTCGTTGCCGATGATCCCAGGAAGCACCTCGGCCGGGTCGATGAGTTTGGCAAAGTCAATCATCTCCTTATCCCGGGGGTTGGGCTCCGCAACTTCTCGAAGGAGTTTCTGGAGTTCATCTTTGGGGACGACCACGAAGCGGACCCCTCTCACTTCGAATTCACTGGCGATGGCAATGCTCATAAATATCTCCTAATCATATGCCTTGGAGCGGTGACGGATCCGGACCACGACGAGCAGGCCCGGGAAAGGGCGGAAGAGCAACCTCCAATCCTTCAAAACCTTCACCCTGGCGTAACCCTTCCATGTTGCTTCCAGGTTCTTCACCCCTGACACTTCGGGGTATTTTTTCAGTTTTTCCATTTCGTCTGAGGCCGCAACCTGGACCGGGGTGTCCAGCTTCTTGAAGTCCTTCATGGCGTCTTCTGTCATTTTGACTTCCATGATTCCAACTCCATAATTAAGAATAGGGCAATATTTGGCAATATACGAAATGATTTTTTGACAACCAATTGATCGGGATAGGGGGCTCCTTGCAGAGCGCACCACTCCCACACCACCCGGCATGCGGTTCGCCGCCCATCATGCTGCCATGAACGGCCTGAACACCTCCCCCTTTCTGCGGGCAAGTTCATGGCAGGGATGAGCCTCGAGCTGCGCTCTTGGGCCGATCCTGGAGTTTCACGGGTCGGTGTGGCGGGGTGATAGATATGATATATACTTCGTGCTGGAGGTTTTGCCATGCTGCCAGCCAGAGCCAAGGTTTTTTGGAGTGGGCCGAGCCAAGCCGTGCGGATTCCAAAGGCGTTCCGCTTCACCACGGACGAGGTGACGGTCCGCAAGGTCGGGGATGCCCTGATTCTGGAACCGGCCCTTCGGCGAAGCTGGCCGGTGGGGTATGCCGCGAGCTTCGCGGCCATGCCCGAGGACTTCGAGCGGCCGGAGCCCCTACCCAGCTCTGATCACCGGGATCTGCTCCTGGAGGAGCTGTGAAGTACCTCATCGATACGGACATCTGCATCTTTGCTCTGAGGCAGCGCATGGGGGTTCTGGAACGGCTTCTCCATGAGAGCCCGGACGACATCGCGGTAGGCGCCATGACTGAGGCCGAGCTGACCTTTGGCGCCATCAAGAGCGCCCATCCCGAGCGGGCAAAGCCCCAGATCCGGGCGTTCCTGGAGCCGGTGATGGTCCTGCCCTTTGATAGCGAGGCGGCCCAGAAACATGCCGAGATCCAGTTCGCCATTCGCAGCACCCCCATCGGCGAGCGGGACATGGTGATCGCCGCCGTTGCCGTCGCCAATGGACTGACCCTCGTAACGCACAACACGCGGGAGTTCTCCCGCGTCGAAGGGCTGGCTCTAGAGGATTGGGCGGAGCCACCACCACCTGTACGGCTCTAGCCCGACTGCGCAAAAGCGGCATCCGCAGCGGCCAGCCATTATGGCCAAGCACGGAATGGCTTGAACCTTCCAGCAACCCGGTTATTGCCTGAGTGCCTCGATCATGATGGCAATGGGAGTGAGGGCCGTCAGGCTCTCCTGCCAAGTCACGTCCTTGCGGATTTTCTGGGGTACGAGTACCGCATCGCCTGGTTCAACCACCTTGCTGCTAACCCAACTGTCGATGATCCGGCCATTGGCCTTCAGCAGACGGATGTGCCAGGTGTCCGCGTTCGGCGTGGTGCCGCCGGCAAGGCTGAGGAGATCCTTGACCTTTTCCCCGTTATTGACCTTGAAGGCCGCGAAGGGGCTGGCAGTCTCGCCCACCACATAGGCCACCTCGGTCTTGCGCGGGATGATGATCTCATCACCATCCATCAAATACACCTCACTCGAGGGGTCACCGGCCAGGATCCCCGGGATATCCACCACCAAACGGTTCAGGGAACCGGCCATCAGGCGATGCAGAACAGGAGACACCTCCAGCGCACCGCTGACCGGCATCCGCTTGGTTTCATTCAGCCGGCCAAGGATCTCATTGATTCCGTTGGCGGTTGGATCGGATTTTTCAATTCCGGAGAGGGCGGTGGCCCGACTCTTCTCGGCGCTGATGCCAGCCATGGGCCGCAGGAAGATCCCGCCGTTGGGCATGGCCTCCGGGGTAAGTCCACCGGCCCGTTTGATGACATCGCGCAGGCTGGTCTGCTCATTCTCCAGGTCATAGGATCCCGGCCGGACCACCTGGCCGCTGAGGGTGATGGTCCAGTGCTGGTGGTAGTCAGGCTTGGAATAGATCGAAATCTGGTCGAACGGTTTCAGCTTGGGATTGATCTGATCATCCTTCAGGTCCACCGGACTGTTGTCCACATTGGATAACAGCTTGGCCAGTTCCAGCTGCTGAATCTCGGTGGTATTCCCCTCCCGGGTGTGGGCCAGTTCCGCCACGTACCGATCAGCACTCTCCAGAGGCACCCCAGCCCGGAACAGGAGGTCGGAGGCCCGCATCCCAGGGATGAACTCGAACATGCCTGGCCGGGTCACCGGCCCCACAACGGTCAGGGAGAGGGGCTGGCGCAAATCCCCGACCCGGTACAAATCTATGACATCCCGGTTTTCCAGAATAAAATCGTGGGCGGCATCCCCAGCCATGGCCTTGGTCACATTGAAGATCAGGAAACGCTTGGATCCGTCCGGCTGCGTGCGAACCAGTTCCCCCCGTTCCAGGTAGGTGTCGGGCAGCACGAGGGAAAGGCTTTTCAGGAAATCGCCCAACCGCTGACCTTCCTTGCGGGCAAAAATGCCCTGGATCCGAGCCCAGCCCCTGACGCTGACGGCACCTTCGTCGAAACCCCGCATGGGAAGCGCGGTCACGACATCCCCACGCTCCAGGGTGCATCTGTCCATGGCATTCCCTGCCGGGACTTCCACAACGTTCATGAAACCGGTGGCCGTCATCCTCCTCAGGGTCACGGATCCCGAGAAGCCCTTCAAGGCGAATCCTCCGGCGAAGCGCAGGGCGTCCTTCACCGTTTCGCCTGGAAGCATTTCGAACTGCATGACCGGAACCTTCCCCTCGAGGATCCATTGGCTCAACCAGGCAGGCTGGCCCGCCAGTTCATCCGGCTTGCCGTTTTCCAGTTCGGAGATTCGCTGATCCGCCCTGTCCTTGGAACCCGCACGGAGAAGCTGTTGCTGGAGGTCGGCCAGCGTTTCCTCGAGTGCGCCCCTACCGATGGAAGCCTGGGCAGTGGCCAGCGCCTCCGGTTTGACGGCAGATTCAACGGGCGTGGTGGCAGCCATCGCCGACGAGGCCCCACCCTGTTGGGCGGGCAACGCAGCCAGTTGAGCCTGCACCAGACGGATCCGGCGCTCAAGATCCAGGGATGTATCCGTCTGCTTGACCAGCGGTGGGGTGAGCACTTGTCCCTGAACGGTGGCGACCACCCTGGTGAATCCCCCTTCAAGTTGCACCTGGTTCTTAATCAAAGGCACGAAGAGCGTGTCTCCGTTCTGGAACCCGAAATTGATGTTGCCCAGGCCATCGGCCCGCAATGGGTAGAGGTCCACCAGGTGGACCACCTGTCCGCCGCGGATGACCCTGATATCGCGGTAGCTTCCCACCCGGGAAGGCCCCCCGGAAAGACTGAGCACATTGATGATGCTGCTGAGGCTGGGGACCAGGTAGGAACCGGGCTTGTAGACCTCCCCGAGCACGAAGACCCGGACTTCCCGCAATTTGGTGACGGAAAGATCCACGGTGGACCTGGAAAAGACCTGGGCGACCTTGCTTTGAACTGCCGAGCGGGCCCTGCCGAGGCTCATGCCAGCGACCGGCACCGTTCCCACTTTGGGGATGACGACTTCTCCCCGGCCGTCCACCTGGAGCGGAATCTCGAAGGTGGCGCTGCCGAACACGCTCATCTGCAGGCGGTCCCCCACCCCCAGGACATAGTCCTCGGAAATGCCCCCATCGGTCGGGTTGCCTCCGTACTGCCGGGTTTCGAACAGATCGGCGGCAAACCTCACGGGGCCCTTGTCCTTGGCTTTGGCCTCCCGGACTTCCTTTTCCAGCTTCTCGTTTTGTCGCTGCTGCAGGGTCTGTTCGCCTGCCAGGTCATCCCGAAAGACCAGGGGCGCTGGATCAGCCTTCGGAACCGCATCGACCGCCGGAGTCGCAACAGCTCCTCCAAACGCCCCAGGCCCCGTCGCGGCGGTCGGATTCTGGGCCATGACCTGCAATGCAGCCAAGGTCCCAATCCAAATCTTTGCGCTCAAAAACATTGGAAATCTCCATTATCAACTTGTTCCGGCCAGACCAACCAAGGCAAAGCCTCCAGATGCAGTTGCAAAGGGTTTGCCCACCATAACACTCGGCATTCCCGTGCAGGAATAAGCAAATGCAGTTTACCCTTGAAGTTATAGCGCGTCCCAATTTAAATTATTCATGACCAATCAAATTGAACATACCCCCATTTCGCGCACCCGTGGAGACAGCCTCCTTCGACATCCCCGACTGACTGTTCTAGCTTCATTTTGTTCTGCCTACCCTCCTTCGGGTTCGCCGTCGCCTGGGCAGGATTCCGTTCAAGGCCCGAATATAAAAAAGGTGCTATTATTTTTCATACGTGAGTTCGGTCCCCGTTCCGCCAGTTAACAATCTTCACCCCCATTGAAATTGAGATAGCCGCATGGTCACTGGCCAGAAAATCATTCCCCTGATCCGAAACAGCCCTGTCACTCGCTTCGGCATCAAGGTAGTTGCAGATGCCGTACTGGCGGCCCTGGCCTGGGCCATCGCGATCGTCTGCTTGAACACAGGTGCCATCGCCGTCTTCCACCCTTACTTAGTCCAGTGGCTATTCATATCGTTGTCGGTCAATTTCATATTCCAACTGCCGCGCCAGCACTACCGGATGTTCGGCCGGCACGATCTCTTCAGGTTGACCATCGCCACTACCGCCATCATCGCGGTGGCCATGGTGCTGACCCACCAGGGTGCCCTGAGGAACGTGGGCCAGAAGTTCGGAACCGTGCTGATTGCCGGCCTGATCACCGGATTGTTCTGGCTGATCTTTCGCCTGGGCATAGCGGAGCTCTATGATCACCGGGGCACCCTCCGCCAGGCGTTCAGTGCCTTCCCCAAAAACCTGGACCGGGTACTGATCGTGGGCGCCGGGCGCGCGGGTCTGCTCATCCTTGATGAGCTTTCCCGCCATCCAGAACTGGGCCACAAGGTCGTGGGGCTCGTCGACGATGCCAAGGAGAAGCGCTCCCTCCGGATTCATGGCACACCGGTCCTCGGCTCATCCCGCGAACTTCCCGAACTCATGAAAAAGCACCAGATCAACTTGGTGATCCTGGCCATCCCCAGCGCTCCCGGCGCGGTGATACGTAGCTTATCCGATACCGTCACCCGGGCCGGAGTCCGGGTCAAAACCGTCCCCGGCCTGTTCAACCTCCTGGGAACCCAGGCGTGGGCCCCCAGGATCAAGGACGTGGCCATCGAGGATCTCCTCCGCCGCGAGCCGGTACAGCTGGATCAGACGGCCCTGAAACAGGTGATCGAGGATTCCGTGGTGCTGATCACGGGCGGAGGCGGCTCCATCGGTTCGGAAATCGCCAACCAGATCGCGGGCTTCCGGCCCGCCCGGATCGTTCTCCTGGGGCGGGGAGAGAACAGCCTGTGGAAGACCGAACGGCAACTGCGCCGGCTGTTTCCCAATCAGCCCCTCTCGGTGGAACTCTGCGACATCCGGAATATCATGAGGCTGCAGAACGCCTTCCAGAAATGGAAACCCGAGATCATCTTCCATGCGGCTGCCCATAAGCATGTCCCTTTCCTGGAAATGCATCCGTCCGAGGGGATCCTCAACAATGTCCTGGGCACCCAGAATGTTGTGCGCGAGGCACAGGCCATCGGCGCCCATACCCTCGTGAACATCAGCACCGACAAGGCGGTCAATCCGACCAATGTGCTCGGGGCCACTAAGTTCCTTGCCGAGTGCATCGTGCTGGATGCAGCGGCCACAGCCTTCGGCAACCAGCGATTCATCAGTGTCAGGTTCGGCAACGTGCTGGGAAGCCGTGGAAGCGTCATTCCGATCTTCAAGGACCAGATCAAGCGGGGCGGCCCCCTGACGGTCACCCACCCAGACATGATCCGCTACTTCATGACCATTCCCGAAGCCAGCCAGCTCGTCCTGCAGGCGGGCGTACTGGGCGGCAACGGCAGGATCTTCGTCCTTGACATGGGCGATCCCGTCAACATCACCGATCTGGCGAAAGATATGGCTCGCCTTTCCGGTCTGGCCGTCGGCCGGGACATCGATCTGCTGTTCACGGGAATCCGCCCCGGTGAAAAGATGTTCGAGGAAACCTTCCACGAACACGAGAAGCACCAATCCGGAGTGCATCCGAAGGTGTTCGAAGGCAATCGGGTGCCTCCCGACTCCCGGCGCCTGCAACAGTCCATCGAGGACCTCACCGGGGCCTTGGCCCTGCCTGAAGGAGAGCGCCAGCGGGAGATCCTGAGGCTGTTCAAGCTGGCGGTTCCAACCTACGTCCCATCGCCGACCGGCTTGGGCCGATACGAACCGGGGGCCGAAGAGCGGCGCCCGTCGAGCGAAATATCCCGGGCCACTTCGACCCTGGTCTGAGTCATCGGGTCATGAGATCGGCAGCAGAGCCGCTTCGCGTGATAGAATGACGGTCTTTGCCGTTCGGAGATCCCATGGGCCTACTGGTAGTTGGAAGTGTCGCCTTCGACGATCTCGAGACCCCTTCGGGGCGGCGGGAGAACATCCTCGGGGGGTCGGCCAGCTACTTTTCCCTCGCCGCCAGCCGCCTCCATCCCGTCCAGGTGGTCGCAGTCGTGGGAGATGATTTCGGCCCTGAGCAGGACCAGGTCTTCCAGGGCCGGGCCATCGATCTCTCAGGGCTGATCCGGCGTCCGGGGCTGTCCTTCCACTGGAAGGGCGAGTACGGGCAGGACCTCAACGAAGCCACCACGCTGGAAACCCACCTCAACGTCTTCGCCGACTTCCACCCGGACCTTCCGGCCTCCTACCGCTCCGCCTCCTGCCTGTTTCTCGGCAACATCGACCCCGTGCTCCAGATGGATGTGGTCCGGCAGATGACCGCCCGTCCCCGCTGGATCGCCCTGGATACGATGAATTTCTGGATCAATGGCGCCCGGGAGGCCCTACTCCGGGTGCTCAAGGAGGTCGACATCCTGCTGGTCAACGAGGCCGAAGCCCGTTCCCTCACCGGCGAACGGAACCTGCTGAAAATCTATGAGAAGGTTCAGCAACTGGGCCCACGGTTCCTGGTCGTGAAGCGGGGCGAGTACGGGGTGGTCCTGCTGACCCCCCAGGGCCATTTCCTGGCCCCCGCCTTCCTCCTGCGGGAGGTGGTGGACCCCACCGGCGCAGGGGACACTTTCGCCGGCGGATTCATGGGGTTCCTGGCTTCAGCGCCGGATAGCGACTTGGAGACCCTGAAACGGGCTGTGCTCATGGGCACCGTCATGGCCAGCTTCACCGTGGAGCAGTTCGGCACCGCCGGCCTGGAGAGCCTCACCGACAATGCCCTGCATGGTAGGCTGGACGCCATGCGCGAGCTCATCCACCTATCCGCGCGGTAATTCCAGGGAATGGCAGGGAAAATGTCACCAATGAGGAAAAATGTGTTCCTGGCCTTGTTCCTGATTTTCGGTCCTCGCGTGGAACTTCACGCGGCCTATGTGGATCCGAACACCCCATCGCTCTTAGCCC
>PLUC01000036.1 GCA_003165415.1 Holophagaceae bacterium | reverse complement strand
CGCTGCTGGGGGAGCGCATGGCCGGACTGGTGGCGTTCCGGGCCGGAGAACCGCCCTGGGCGCTGCACGGCTATGTGTCGCCGCCGGAGCTGAGCTTCCGCGACCGCAACCACCTCTACCTGTTCGTCAACGGCCGCGCGGTGCGGGACCGGCTGCTGCTGGCGGCCCTGGCCGAGGGCTGGGAGGGCTTCTTCCCCAAGGGCGCCTATCCCGCCGCAGTGCTGTTCCTGGACATCCCGCCCGAGGCGGTGGACGTGAACGTGCACCCGACCAAGGCGGAAGTGCGCTTCCGCGAGCCCCAGCGCATCTTCCCCTGGGTGAGCCGGGCCCTGCGCGAGGCCTGGAGCCAGATGCGGGGCGAGCTGCCGTCGGTGCTGGACCTGCCGCCCCGGCCCCTGGAACTGGAGCTGGACCAGCCCCTGCGCCCCCCGTCGCCCGCCGCCCCCGCCCAGCCCCACCTGTGGTCGCGGGAACCGGACCGGGGCGGGTTCCCGGCCCTGGCCGCCGCCTTCGGGGCCGACCGCCCCTGGGAGCCCCCGGCGGAGCGGGGGGCGGCCGAGCCCGGGTTCCAGAAAGTGCGCTACCTGGGGGCGTTCGAGGCCACCTACCTGCTGGCCGAAGTCCAGGGGGAGAAGGAACCGGAGCTGTGGATCGTGGACCAGCACGTGGCCCACGAGCGGATCCTCTACGAGCGGTTGTTCCTGCGCCAGCACCAGCCAGCGGTGCAGCCCCTGCTGCCGCCCCAGGTGGTTCGGGTGGGGCCGGAAGCCCTGGCCCGGCTGACCCCGTTCCTGGCCGAGTTCAACCGGGCCGGCCTGGAGCTGGAGCCCTTCGGCGAGGACGCCCTGGTGGTGCGCGGGCTGCCGGATTTCCTCATGGAGCGCGACCCCAGGGCGCTGCTGGAAGACTTCCTGGCCCGGCTGGACACCCAGGGCCGCCTGGACCTGGACGCCTTCCGCCGGGAGCTCAACGCGGAACTGTCCTGCAAGGCCGCCATCAAGAAGCACCACCCTCTCACGGCAGAACTTGCCCAGAGATTGATCGAGGACCTCATGGACTGCGCGGTGCCGCACACCTGTCCGCACGGCCGCCCGGTCATCAAGAAGCTCACCCGCGGCGAACTTGAGCGGAGCTTCGGACGCAAGGTTTGAAAACCCTCTCCATCCGGTGAGCAAAGGCATCTTTTTTGCCGATACTCAGTAAGGCGGACCCGATCATGAACCCCAGCCCCCCCTTGAAGACCGTCATCCTGGCAGGAGGCCTGGGCACCCGCCTCACCGAGGAGACGGTGGTCAAGCCCAAGCCCATGGTGGAGATCGGCGGCCATCCCATCCTCTGGCACATCATGAACATCTACGCCCACTACGGGTTCGGGGAGTTCGTGCTGGCCCTGGGCTACAAGGGCGAACTGGTGAAGGACTATTTCCTCCGGTTCAACGCCATGAACATGGACCTCACCGTGGACCTGGCCAACGGCGCCACCACGGTCCACGACGGCCACCACCCCAGGTGGAAGGTCCATCTGGCCGACACCGGCCCGGACACCCAGACCGGCGGGCGGCTGTTGCGGCTGCGCAATTGGCTGGAATCAGACGACCTGTTCATGATGACCTACGGCGACGGGGTGGCCAACATCGATATCCCCGCGTTGCTGGCCTTCCACCGCCGGCACGGCAGGCTGGCCACCGTGACCGCGGTGCGCCCCCCGGCCCGGTTCGGCGGCATCACCTTCGACGGCGACCGGGTGGCCAGCTTCGCGGAGAAGCCCCAGGTGGGCGAAGGCTGGATCAACGGCGGCTTCTTCGTGCTGGACCGCCGGGTGCTGGACTACATCGACGGCGACCAGACCCCCTGGGAGAACGGCCCCATGGAGCGGCTCACCGCCGAGGGCCAGCTCATGGCCTACCGCCACGAGGGCTACTGGCAGCCCATGGACACGGTGCGCGAGAAGCACCTGCTGGAGGCCCTCTGGCAGAGCGGGCGCGCGCCCTGGAAGGTGTGGCCGTGAGCGGGGCGCAGCGGCGCGCCCTGGTCACGGGCGCCACCGGGCTGGTGGGCTCCTGGCTGTGCCGGCGGCTGCTGGACGACGGCGCCCACGTGGTGGCCCTGGTGCGGGACTGGGATCCCCAGAGCGAGTTCATCCGCAGTGGCGACATCCAGCGCTGCACCGTGGTCTCCGGCTGCCTGGAGGACTACCCCGGCGTGGTCCGGGCCATCGCCGAGCACGGCGCCGACACGGTGTTCCACCTGGGCGCACAGGCCATCGTCGGCACCGCCCTCATCAGCCCCCTGGCCACCTTCGAGGCGAACATACGCGGCACCTACAACCTGCTGGAGGCCTGCCGGGTGCACCGGGACCTGGTCCAGCGCCTGGTCGTCGCCTCCTCGGACAAGGCCTACGGCCAGGCGGAGGTGCTGCCCTACACCGAGGCCATGCCCCTGTGCGGCCGGCATCCCTATGACGTCTCCAAGAGCTGCGCCGACCTGCTGGCGCTCACCTACGCCGCCAGCTACGGCCTGAACCTGGCCGTGGCCCGGTGCGGCAACATCTACGGCGGCGGCGACCTGAACTGGAGCCGGATCGTGCCCGGCACCATCCGCAGCGTCCTGGAGGGCCGCGCCCCGGTGCTGCGCTCCGACGGCAGCTTCATCCGCGACTACGTCTACGTGGAGGACGTGGTGGACGCCTACATGGCCATGGCCGATGCCGCCGGCCGCCCCGGGGTGCGGGGCGAGGCCTTCAACATCAGCCCCCAGCGCCCGCTCACCGTGCTGGAGATCACCCGGGCCGTGCTGGCGGCCATGGACCGCGCGGACCTGGAGCCGGTGATCCTGGACAGCGCCAGGGCCGAGATCAAGGACCAGTACCTGGATGCGGGCAAGGCCGCAAGGGTGCTGGGCTGGGAGCCCCGCTACGCCCTGGAGGACGGCCTGGAGGCCACGGTGGCCTGGTACCGGGCCTTCATGCGGGACCGGTCGTGAACGCCGCCGAGCTGCGCGCCCGGATCCTGGACCTGGCGGAGCAGTACTACGCCGCCAACTGGCCCGGGCAGCCGTTCCTGCCCGGGCAGACCCCGGTGCCGGTGAGCGGCAAGGTGTTCGACGGCGCCGATCTGCGCAGCCTGGTGGACGCCTCCCTGGATTTCTGGCTCACCACCGGCCGCTTCGCCGCCCAGTTCGAGCGGGACTTCGCTGCCTTCATGGGCAGCCGCTGCTGCAGCCTGGTGAACTCCGGCTCCTCGGCCAACCTGCTGGCCCTCACCGCCCTCACCGACCCCAGCCTCAAGGACCGCGCCCTGCGCCCCGGGGACGAGGTGATCACCTGCGCCGCCGGCTTTCCCACCACCGTCAACCCCATCCTGCAGAACCAGCTGGTGCCGGTGTTCCTGGACGTGCACATCCCCACCTACAACCTGGACGCGGACCAGCTGGAGCAGGCCGTCGGTCCGCGCACCCGGGCGATCATGGCGGCCCACACCCTGGGCAATCCCTTCGACCTGGCGACCGTGATGGAGGTGGCCCGTCGGCACCGCCTCTGGGTGGTGGAAGACTGCTGCGACGCCGTGGGCGCCCTCTACCAGGGGCGGCCGGTGGGCACCTTCGGCGATCTGGCCACGGTGAGCTTCTACCCGGCCCATCACATCACCATGGGCGAGGGGGGCGCGGTGCTCACCTCGGACCCGCACCTGAAGCAACTGGTGGAGTCGTTCCGGGACTGGGGCCGGGACTGCTGGTGCGATCCCGGCCGGGACAACACCTGCGGCAAGCGCTTCGACTGGCAGTTGGGCGAGTTGCCCCAGGGCTACGACCACAAGTACACGTACAGCCGTCTGGGCTACAACCTCAAGCTCACCGACATGCAGGCCGCGGTGGGGCTGAGCCAGCTGCAGAAACTGCCCGGCTTCATCGAACGGCGCCGCGCCAACTACGCGCGCCTGCGCCGGGCCCTGGAAGGCCTGCAGGACGACCTGATCCTGCCCGAGGCCACCGCCGGCGCCGAGCCCAGTTGGTTCGGGCTGCCGCTCACCCTGCGCGAGGGCGCCCGCCGGAGCCGTCCGGAGGTGATCCGGGCCCTGGAAGCGGACCGCATCGGCACCCGCCTGCTGTTCGGCGGCAACCTCCTGCGCCAGCCCGCGTACCGGGACGTGCCGCGCCGGGTCGCGGGCGCCCTGGACCAGGCCGACCGGGTCATGGCGCGCACCTTCTGGATCGGGGTCCATCCCGGGCTCACCGGGCCGATACTGGACTTCATGGCGCAGGCCCTGGGGCGGGCCCTGGCATGAAGCCCGCGCCCCCACTGCCTGCCCGCGACCTGGGTGAGCTCCGGGCGCGCCTGGGGCCGTACTGGGGGGAACTGGCCGGGGCCCGGCTGCTGTTCACCGGCGCCACCGGATTTTTCGGGCCGTGGCTGCTGGAGCCGCTGCTGGCCGCCCAGGACGAGCTGGGGCTGGGGCTCCGGGCCTGGGTGCTGACCCGCGACCCCGAAGGCTTCCGCCGCCGCCTGCCGCATCTGGCCGGCCATCCCGCCCTGGAGATCCTGGAAGGCGATGTGCGCCTTTTCCGTGACCCGGGGGTTTCCTTCACCCACCTCATCCATGGCGCGGCCTCCTCCGACTCCCGGCGGGAGCCCCTGTCCCCCGAAGCCATGGAACAGACCATCCTGGAAGGCGCCCGCCGGGTGCTGGCGGTCGGAGCCGCCCGGGGCCTGTTCATCAGCTCCGGCGCCGTCTACGGCCCGCAGCCCCCTTGGCTGGCGCGGATCCCCGAGGACCACCCGTTGCCGGTGCCGGAACCGGGCTACGCCGCCGGCAAGCTCCTGGCCGAGCGGCTCTTCGTCCAGGCCCCGTTCCCGGTGGCCATCGCCCGCTGCTTCGCCTTCCTGGCCCCGCACCTGCCCCTGGACGCCCATTTCGCCGCAGGCAACTGCCTGGGGGCCGCCCTGGCCGGCCAGCCCATCCGGATCCACGGCGACGGCAGGCCGGTGCGCTCCTACTTGTACGGCACCGATCTGGCCTGGTGGCTCTACGCCATCCTGCTCCGGGGCCGCCCGGGGCGGGCCTACAACGTCGGTTCCGAAGCCGCGGTGAGCATCCGCGAGCTGGCCGGGGCGGTGGCCCCGGACCTGCCGGTGGTCCTGGGCCGGCCCCCCGGCGACGGCCCGGCGCCCCGCTACGTCCCCGCCACCGGCCGGGCCCGCGCCGAACTGGGCCTGGCCCAGACCGTGGACCTGCCTGAGGCCATCCGCCGCACCCTGGAGTGGCACCGACCATGATCCGAGTCGCCGACTACATCGCCCAGACCCTGGCCGACCAGGGCATCACCGACGTGTTCATGGTGACCGGAGGCGGGGCCATGCACCTCAACGACGCCCTCGGCCGCTGCCGCAGACTGCGGACCATCTGCTGCCACCACGAGCAGGCCTGCGCCATGGCGGCGGAGAGCTACTTTCGGCTCACCGGCCGGCTGGCGGCGGTGAACGTCACCTCCGGGCCCGGCGGCAGCAACGCCATCACCGGGGTGCACGGGGCCTGGACCGATTCCCTGGGGCTCATCGTCGTCTCCGGCCAGGTGAAGCGGGAGACCCTGGTGCGCTCCTTCGGCCTGCCCCTGCGCCAACTGGGCGACCAGGAGCTGGACATCACCCCCATGGTCGCGCCCATCACCAAGTACGCGGTCATGGTCACCGACCCGGCCAGCATCCGCTTCCACCTGGAGAAGGCCATCCACCTGGCCCGGACCGGGCGGCCCGGCCCGGTCTGGCTGGACGTGCCCATGGATGTGCAGGGCGCCCAGGTGGATCCGGACCGCCTCCGGGGCTTCGTCCCCGAAGCCGAGCCGGAGCCGGACCTGGCCCCCGTCGCCCGGGAGGTCCTGGCCCGGCTGGCGCGGGCCGAACGCCCCGCCATCCTGGCCGGCTCCGGGGTGCGCATCGGCGGCGCCCAGCACGATTTCCTGGCCCTGGCTGAGCGCCTGGGCCTCCCGGTCACCACCGCCTTCAACGCCCACGACCTGCTGCCCCACGACCACCCGCTGCTGTGCGGCCGGCCCGGCACCATCGGCGACCGGGCGGGCAACTTCACGGTCCAGAACAGCGATTTCCTGCTGGTGCTGGCGTGCCGCCTGAATATCCGCCAGATCAGCTACAATTGGGGCAGTTTTGCCCGCCACGCGTACCAGGTCATGGTGGACATCGACCCCGCCGAGCTGCGAAAGCCCACCCTGCGCGTGGACCTGCCCATCCAGGCGGACGTGGGGCGGTTCCTGCGCCAGATGCTGGAGCTGGCTCCGGCCCCCGCCCCGGCCCACCGCCGGTACCTGGACTGGTGCCGCCAGCGGGTGGCCCGATACCCGGTGGTGCTGCCCGAGTACTGGGCCAAACCTGCCCCCATCAACCCCTACTGCTTCGTGGAGGCCCTGTTCCAGCAGCTGGAGCCGGGCGACATCACCGTCACCGGCAACGCTTCCGCTTGCATCGTCCCGTTCCAGGCGGCCCGGCTCAAGCCGGGCCAGCGGCTCTACTCCAACTCCGGCAGCGCCTCCATGGGCTACGACCTGCCCGCCGCCCTGGGCGCGGCGGTGGGGGCCCCGGGCCAGCGGGTGATCTGCCTGGCCGGGGACGGCAGCCTGCAGATGAACGTCCAAGAACTGGCCACGGTCGCCCACCACCGGCTGCCGATCAAGCTGTTCGTGCTGAACAACCGCGGCTACCACTCCATCCGCCAGACCCAGGAAGCCTACTTCCCGCACAGCCCGATCGGCTACCAGCCCGACAACGGGGTGAGCTTCCCCCGGGTCGAGGGGCTGGCCCAGGCCTATGGCCTTCCGTACTTCCGGCTGGCGAACCACGGGGACCTGACCGAAGGCCTGGCCCGGGTGCTCGGGACCACCGGCCCGGTCCTGTGCGAAGTGATGCTGGACCCGGCCCAGCCGTTCGCGCCCAAGCTGGCTTCCCGGCGGCTGGAGGACGGCAGCATGGTCTCGCCCGACCTGGAGGATATGGCTCCTTTCTTGCCACGGGATGAATTCCGCCGGAACCAGCATCCCGATGCCGGAAACGGATCTTGACCGGGCTGGTATGATTTTACCGCTCATGTTGCACCACCCTTGTTGCCGATTCTAGTATTGAGACTCAGTATTAACATGCGTTGCAGACTTGAAAGGATTCCCGCCATGCGCATCCTCATCACCAATCCCCCTTGGTACCAGGCCCCCCGGGAGGGCGTCACCGGCTTCCGCGGCGTCCGCGCCGGCTCCCGCTGGCCGCACACCCACTCGCTGCCCACCTTCACCCCCAAGGACGGCTTCGCCCCGGAACTGGTCCACGGCTACGTCCCCTTCCCGGTGGAACTGACCACCGCGGCGGAGCACGTGCGCCGGGCCGGCTACGAGGTGGCCTGCCGGGACTCCCTGTCCATGGGCGAGACCGAGGAGCACTACTACGCCTACGTGGCCGAGTACCAGCCGGACCTCATCCTGCTGGAGAGCTCGACCCCCACCATCCAGCTGGACATGAAGATCGTCCGCAAGCTGCGCGGCCTGGTGCCGAAGGCGCGGGTGGTGGTCTGCGGGATCCATTTCGAGATCGAGAAGGAAGAGTTCCTGGCGGCCAACCCCGACGTGGACTTCACCATCTACGGCGAGTACGAGGACTCGTTCCTCAAGCTGGTGCAGGCGCTGGACCGGGGCGATGACCTGGCCACGGTGCCGGCGCTGCTGTACCGCGAGGGCAACAGCATCCGCAAGACCGGATTCGCCGAACTGCCCGAGCTGGCCGAATACCCCTGGCCCGACCGCACCGAGCTGCCCAACCTGAACTACTACGACGGCGTCTGCGGGCTGCAGGGGCCGCAGCTGCAGCTCATGGGCACCCGTGGCTGCCCGTTCGGCTGCATCTTCTGCGCCTGGCCCCAGATCGTCTACCGGGGCAAGAAGTGGCGCACCCGCACCGCCGACGACATCGTGGCGGAGATCCAGCACAACCTCAAGACGGTGCCGTACAAGAGCTTCTACCTGGACGACGACACCTTCAACATCAAGAAATCCTTCGTCCTGGGCCTGGCCGCCGCCATCAAGAAGGCCGGTCTGGACAAGATGCAGTGGGCCACCATGGGCCGGGGCGACCTCATGGACGAGGAGATGCTCCAGGCGCTCAAGGACGCCGGGCTGTTCAGCATCAAGTACGGGGTGGAGTCCGCCGACCAGGGCATCCTCGACGAAATCGACAAGGGCAGCAACCTGGAAAAGAACCTCAAGTGGATCCGCCGCACCGAGGAGCTGGGCATCCGGGTGCACCTGACCTACACCTTCGGCCTGCCCAGCGACACCGCCGAGACCATCGAGAAGACCATCGAGCTGGCCTGCTCGCTGCCGGTGCACACGGTGCAGTTCTCAGTGGCGACCCCCTATCCGGGCACCAAGATGTACGACATGTACGAGGCCAAGGGCTGGCTGCGCACCAAGAACTGGGAGGAATACAACGGTTCCTGCAGTGCCGTGTCCCGCACCGAGCGCTTCACCAGCGAGCAGCTGGAGGGCTTCGTGAAGCTGGCCTACCGGCGCTTCGCCGAATCCCGGGTGGTCAGCGTGGAAGGCAGCCAGGGCTTCCCGTCGGCCCAGCGCCGGCTGGCGGAGCTGGTCCAGCCGGGGGCCCGGATCCTGCTCACCCAGAGCGCCAACGTCCTGCTCACCAGCCGCCTGGCCCGGCTCATGGACCAGTGGGGCTATGAGGTCCACGTGCTCACCCCGGAGCGGTTCGCCCCGGAGTTCGACACCGCCCTGCCCCGGGAGCGGGTGCACGGCTTCGGCGGCACCACCCACTTCAAGGCCGGCCTCCTGGCCGAACAGGCCCGGGAGCTGCACCGCAGCTACGGCTTCCAGGGCGCCATCGTGCCGTATTCCATGCGCGAGCCCGAAGGCTACGAAGAAGTCCACCAGGTGGCGGAATGTGCTGGCGGAAGGCTGCTGTTTGGGATCAACATCGAAGGAACTGTGTTCGAGTGTACCCATTCATAAGCAACCCCTTTCCTGGACAAACTGATGAAGTTTCTCGCCCTCGGCAGTCTGTCCATCCCCTACATCGGATCCAACTGGTTCGAGGCCATGCGCCGGGAACTGGGGAGTGACTGCATCCCCATGGACGCCAACCTGTTCCTGGCCAGCGCCAGCGTGCGCCCCAGGGACACATTGGCCCAGCACGTGCTGGAGCAGGTCCGGATGCACCGGCCCGACTGTTTCTTCGTCTACCAGGACTGGTGCTTCGAGGACCTGGAGGACCAGCTGTTCGAACAACTGCGGGCCGCCGGGGTCACCACGGTCTGCTGGCATCCCGATGACGAGCCGGAAGCCTGGTACGGCCGCAACCGCAAGTTCGACCACCGCTATGACGTGGTCGCCACCCATGCCTCCCGGGGCGCCGCGCGGCGCCTGGCCGACGGCTTTCCCGGCAAGGTGCTGTACCTGCCCTGGGGCTACAACCACCGGCGGCTCCAGGCGGATTTCAGCGTGCCCAAGCAGTGGGACATCGTGTTCGTGGGCAAGAACAAGGTGTTCGACCACGCCACCATGGACGCCAAGGAGGACGGCGCCGCGCGCCAGACCGCGCTGCACCTGCTGGCCCGGATCGCGGAGGAACGGGGTTACAGCTTCCGCCTGTTCGGCGAAGGCTGGGAGCAGCATCCCACCCTGGCCCGGTTCAGCGGCGGCTTCCTGAGTGACGCCGAGATGCTGCGGGTGTTCCAGGCCTCCCGGCTGGTGTTCAACCCGGCCTGGAACGCCGATGGCGACGGTACCCAGCCCCAGACCAAGCTGCGCCACTTCGAGGTCCCCGGCGCCGGCGCGCTGCAGGTTTGCAACTGGAACCCGGAACTGGCCGAGCAGTTCCAGGACGGGGAGGAGACCCTGTTCTACCGGAGCGAGGCGGACCTGGCGGACCTGGTCACCGGGGCCCTGGCCCGGCCCGCCGAGCTGGAGCGCAAGTGCCGGGCGGCGGCCCGGCGCGCCCTGGGCGAGCATACCCTGGAGCACCGGGTGCGCGCGCTCGTCACCTATCTGGAAGGGGACCGGGCCGGCAGCGGGACCCCGGCGCCCAGCCTGCCCCGGATCGAGCCCCGGATCGAGCGCCGGATCTGCCCCGACCGGGCCGCCCTGGAGGCGGTGCTGGGGGAGCTTCGGACCGGGACGTTCCCGGCGGACACCTGGTTCCATGTGCTGCCGGGCGTCCTGACCCAGGTCCGCTGCTTCGACGAGGGGCTGGCCCGGTTCACCCGGGATAACCCGGGCCAGCCGCTGCGGGTCCGGACCGCGGTGGAAGTGAACGGCCAGGTGAAGAACCCCATGCAGTTCCACTGGTCCACCCAGGTGGTCTGTACCCTGGCCGAGAGCTTCAGCTGGCGCCGGGGCTCCCGGATCCCGCCCTTCCTGGTCCGGCGCCGGCTGGATCTGCTGGAAGTGGCCGGCCAGGTGCAGTGGCTGGGCAACTGGATCCTTCCCGCCCCGCTCGCCGCCGAGGCCCTGGAGGCCTGGCTGGCCCAGGACAGCGGCCGGCTTGAGGCCCTGGCGCCCCGGAACACCGGCCACCTGCTCAGCCACGTGTTCGTGGATCCGGTGGAGGGCTGGAGCGCCGACGCCCTGCGGATGAACGAAATCGCCCCGGTGCTGCAGAAGGCCGCGGCCCGGGGCTGGGACGTGGCCTTCTACGGCGTCCGCGGCACCCTGGCCGAGCAGGTGTTCCAGCTGGCCGCCGCCACCCCGGGCCTGCGGGTGCGGGGGGTGGTGGACCGGGCCGTGTCCGGCGAGCGCTTTGGCGACTATCCGGTCCTTCCCCGGGAGACCCTGCTGGCGGACCCGCCTGATATGATCCTGATCAACGCCGTGGTCTCCGGACCGGAGTTGCTGGCCATGCTGGAGCCCCTGGAACCCCGCACGCGCCTGGTGCCCGTCTACAACCTGGAGGATCCCCGTTGGGAGATCCTCATTCCCTGAGGGTGCCGTTGTGAAGAAACCACGGGTACTGGTCACCGGCGCCACCGGCCATCTGGGCGGCGCCCTGCTGCGCGGCCTGGGCGGCCGGCACGATCTGACCCCCCTGGGCTTCAGCCGGGGGGAAGGGCCCGATCTGCGGGACCGGGAGGCGGTGCAGGCCTTCGCCGCCCGGGGCAGCTTCGACACCATCGTCCACCTGGCCGGCACCAAGGACCTGGCCGCCTGCGAAGCCAGCCCGCGCCATGCCTGGGAGCTGAACGTGCTGCCCCTGGTGCACCTGGCCGAAGCCTTCCCCCGGGCCTGGATCATCCTCATTTCCACCGACTACGTGTTCTCCGGCGACCGGGGCGGCTACACCGAGCGGGACGCCCCGGCGCCCGGCACCGCCTACGGCCGGGCCAAGGCCGCCGCCGAGTTCGCCGGGGCGCTGTTCGCCCCGTGCTTCACGGTGATCCGGCTGAGCGCCCTGTACGACCGGGCAGCCGCCTTCCCGAAATTCCTGGAGGCGGAACTGTCCGCGGGGCGCCCGGTGGACGCCTACATCGACGTGTTCTACACCCCTACCTGGCACGAGGACTTCTGCGCCATCCTGGACCGCCTGCTGGGCATGGAGGTGTCGGCCCAGGGCGTGTTCCACGTGTGTGGCCCGCGCATCTCCCGCTACGCCTTCGCCCACTTCTACGCCCAGGCCCGGGGCTTCGACCCCGCCCTGGTCCGGGCCGCCAAGCGCGGACCGGAAAACCGGCTGCTGCCCGACCTGAGCCTGGACTGCCAGGAGACCTGCGCCCGGTTCGGGCTCAGCATCACTCCCCACGCCGACGCCATCGCCAGGCTCAGCCGGACCATGGCTCAGGGCGCCACGCCGGCCTTCAGGTAGAGGTTTTCGGAGAACACGTGCCGGGGTGAGTCCGGCCCGAAGAATGGCCAGCGGGAGGGGCCCGAGAACAGCTTTTTGAAACTCGCCGGGATCGGGAACAGGTCCCCGGGGTAGTTCTCGAAGTCCAGGTCCAGTTCCATGAGGTTCTCGTGATAAAAGAAGCGGCGGGCGACCCGGTCGATCTGCTGGAGGTAGTTGGCGACGATGGGCGGGCTCATCTCGCCGAAGCTGATGGTGTTCAGGAACAGGTCGACGCTGGCGTCCTCCAGCTGGGCGATCATGTAGGTGGGCATCAGGACGATGTCGTAGTCCGTCAGCAGCTCCCGGGTGAGCTGCGCCGTGCCGCCCTCGTAGAGCAGGATCCTCCGGTCCGGGAAGTTCTTTGCCAGGAAATACGCCTCCACGATGAGCGTTTCCGGCAGGTCGAAGTCGATGTAGGTGACGTGGGCGTACCGCTTCAGCAGGGCATGGGCGAAGAAGCCGACTCCGCCGCCCACCTCGGCCACCACCGGCGCGTCCAGGCCCTCCAGCAGACCGCCCAGGAAGCAGGCCCGGTAGCGGTTCATGATCGAATTCTCGTGGATCAGCCGTCCCTCCAGGCGCAGGCCGAAGGCATTGCCGGTGCGGGGCAGTTCCACGTCCTCGGGCTCGAAGTCGGCGCCGGTGCCCTGGGTGAGGGCCGTGAGGTAGGGGAGGATGGCCTGGTGCAGCGCCGCGTCGGGGGTCTCGCGGAAGGCCAGGAAGGCCGCCTCGCCGCCGACGATCCCCTCGCCCAGACCGTTGCGCCAGAAATTGGCCAGCAGGTCGTGGACCGCTCCGGCGTCGCCGGCCGCCACCGCCTCAACCAGCACCCGGCGGCTGCGCTTCAGGAAGCCGGCCCAGTTGGCGCCAGCCCGGTAGAGCGGATCCGCCTGCTCCAGCCCAGACTGGCAGGCCCGGAACATCGCGCTCAGCCTGCCAGCCAGCCGGATGTCCTCGGGCCCGGGAGCCTGGCGGGTGTTTTCGGCGCTCTTGCCCTGCAGGGCGTGGGCCCGGTATTCATTGACCGTGCCCCGGCGCCGGACGGCGCAGTGGGTCACCGGGCCAAGGGTCGCCAATGCCGCTTGAACATCCTGGTAGAAGAGCAGGATGCGTGAGGCCGGCACCCCCAGGGACAGTAGTTTCGGCAGGCAGTCGGCGAACCGGGGATGGGCGATGACGATCAGGTCCGAGCGGTAGCGGGCGGCCTCCGCCAGGCCCAGGGTCGGCAGCCCGGCCCGGAGCGCCTGCTGCCGGGCCGGATCGATGTAGCCCAGGATCCGGATCCCCCGTTCCAGGCATAGCTTGCGGAGGTCGTAGGAGCCCCACCCCTCTCCAATGAGCATTACCTCCACAGGATCTCCTCCTTGGCCAAGGCACTGACCGCCATGACGCTGGGGCCGCTGTGCATTAAACAATTTATATTATTCCGTAAGTGTTCCAGAGCTGGCAACTTGATGTACAACCTCATCATCCCAGGATCGCTCCACCCAGGGAATCAGCTTCTTGAGGAGCCTGAACGTTGGCCTTCGGGGAATCCCGTCGTGCCAGACTGGGACACGGCCGCCCCAGGAGAAGGACGACAGATCAAGTCCACCCCGGCAAAAGCAGGCGGTTGGAATACCGTTTGTGCAGGGGGTAGGCATTATAGATGTTGGAAACCTGGCAACGGCAAAGGTTGTCATAGATTTCAGCCACGCACTGGCTGGCGATGATGACGGTTTCTGTCCCATCCCGCCTGCCAATGAATTCATCCAGTTTGTAGACCACATGACCTTGAAACGTGCCTGACGAATGGGAATCGATAAATCCGGCTATGTTGTTTTT
The DNA here is from genome assembly GCA_003165415.1 of Holophagaceae bacterium. GTDB lineage: Bacteria > Acidobacteriota > Holophagae > Holophagales > Holophagaceae > Mesoterricola. The sequence goes on along the minus strand of PLUC01000036.1, from coordinate 14,655 downwards.
ATTGTATTGTTTAATGATTCTGACGATGGACAAGGCCGTTTGACCCGTTCCATCGGAATCCACTGACCTCACCGCCGTACGCCCGGTCGGGACCTTTTTCCCGGAGAAGGCATTTCGGGTTGACTCCGGTTTTCCTGAATTTAAGCTTAGGCCATCCAATAGTTTCGCCGTCCATTGCGGCGCTGTCTGCACCCGGAGCGACATGATTATTTCGTTCAAAAGCGTATTCGACAACCTCAGAGCCAACAAGGCCTGGCGCGATTTCCCGCGCCAGGCCGACAAGCGTTGCGCGGATGGGTGGCTCTGGCCCCATGTCCGGCCCAGCTTCACCATCGACCCGGCCGAGAAGCCCGCAATCTTCACCATCGGTTCCTGTTTTGCCAGGAACATCGAAGATGCCCTCGCGCCATTGGGGTTCGAACTACCGACATGGCGTTTCATCACGCCGGCCCATGAATTGGCTGGGCGTTTATCCCATGGCATGCTCAACGAATTCAACCCGGGTTCGATGCGGCAACGGATCCTCTACGCCCTGGAGGGGCGCGAATTCGATGATCAGACCCTCGTTCCGGCACCCGGCGGGACCTTCGCCGATCTTTTGCTGGTCCGTGGCACCGATGTGAGTTGGGAGCGGGCCCAGGAGCGGCGTCGCGAGGTCCATGAGGTCTACCGGCAACTGGCCCGCTGCCCGTTCGTGCTCATGACGCTAGGCCTGTCGGAAGCCTGGTATGACCATCAGGCGCAGCTCTATATCAATCGAATGCCGCCCTTTGCCTTCATGGAGCAAAGCCCCGACCGTTATTCCCTGCGCAAACTCTCGGCGGAGGATTGTTTCGTGCTCATGGAGCCCGCGATCGCCGCGCTGGTGGAGCGCCAGATCAAAGTGATCCTCACCGTATCGCCGGTGCCGCTCACGACGACGATGACCCTGGTGGACGCCATCACCGCGAACGAGGCGTCCAAGGCCGCGCTCCGGCTATGCGTCGAACGGCTTTGTCGCCAGTTTCCCCAGGTGGATTACTTCCCGAGCTACGAAATCGTCCGCAGTGGCGGGCTCTGGAGCTATCTCGATGATCATATCCATGTCAAACCGGAACTGATCCACAGGATCACCAAGTACATGGTGGATGCCTACTGCTCGCGGATCGACGCTACCGGGGCGGTGGCGAATGACGGATCCGAGGCCTTCAACTACTATGATGGCCACTGAGGTTCATATCGGCAGTTCGCTGAGCCGGACGATCCTGGAAGCCGGAAAACCCTCGGCCTGAATGGCCGATACGATCTCGTCCTCGAGGACGGGCGAGGCCACCAGCACATAATCGGGATTTAACTGGTGCAGTTCCCCATAGGCATGTACCGGCCGGCCGTCGCAGCTGGCACCGGGACCGGCCGGGGCGCGGTCGAAAAAGGCGACCAGATGGGCCTCCCGAAGGGCGGTATGGCTTAGGAGGCTCCGGGCGAAACGGCCGGCGGGCGCCAGGGCGATGCTCGGCCCCTCGGCCTTCCAGTGCTCGACCCGGGCCCGGATCCGGGCCCCCCAGCCCTCGGGGCTGGGGGGGGCGGGTTCCGGCAACCGGTCATCGGAAAATTCCAGGATCAGGATTTCGCCGTCCGCCGTGGGGGCATGCCGCACCGGCGCCAAGTGCGCACGGCCATCCCGTTCATAGGGCAGTTGGCCCTCGCTAATGCTGTTCCAGGCATTGCTGTTGAGGCGCGCCCTGGCTTCGATGGTCCGGACCAGCTGCTGCCACTGGCCGGGGTCCAGCTCCCGCTGCCGGACCATCCGGCCGTCGATCCGGCTGGAAGCCGTTCCCGCGGTGCCGATGCGCTCCAGGAACAGGGCATCGCCATGGGCTTCCAGGACCGCGGCCACAAGAGCCGCCAGGTCCGGCCCGGGTGCCGCGGACCCGTCCCCCCACGGATGGCAATCCGCGGCCAGGGCCCGGAGTTCAGCACGGACCTGCGAACCGTCGGGAAGGGCCGCCTCCTGGCCGAGCTTCTGGATCCTGGCCCCCATCCGGGTACCGATGTCGCAGGCTGCCGAAACCACGAGCCTGGCCATGCTCTGCAAGGCCTGCTCCAGGGCTTCGGGTTCGCCGGGCAGCAGCTGGGCCGGGAACACGGGATCGGTGTACTCAGGCCCGAGCTGGAGCCCGAAGGTTTTCATGAGCGCCGCGCTGGAGGCTTGCATGATCGACCGGAGCGCGCCCTCGGTCCCGGGATCGAATCCGGGACGGCCCTTCCGGACGCCGAATATCTGCCTGGAGGCGGCGCCCAGGGCCGGCGACAGGACGGCGTTGAAGAATTCCGGACGGATGCCGATCGACGCGGCATAGGCCGAGGCATGGCGGATGAGTTCGAGCGCCCGTTCATCCGGGGAGGCGTTGACCTTCGGCAGGCGATGGGCCGCGAGCGTCACCCGCAGGGCGGACGGCGCCCCGCAGCACTCGAGAAAGGCGTCCAGCACCCGGTCGTGGATGCGTTCGTAGCAGACGATGGTGGGGGTGCCGAAGGCCTCCGCCCACTTGCTGCAGAAGGCGTGCTGGTCCAGCATCGGCAAACGCCCGACCTCCTTCGCGCACCATTCCTGCCGGGAGGCTGCGCCGATCCATTTGTTGCTTTCGATGTAGAACGAGGAAAGGTAGTCCACCTGGTTGCGGAGGAAAATGATGATGCGCACGTCGAAGGAGGCAAAGGCCTCGGCCAGCTTCCGGAGCTGGTCCGGGGTCACCCCGGCGAAATCCTCGCTGAAGAGGATGTGCTGCAGCTGAGGCCGTTCACTGATCTCCCAGACCAGGTCCGCCAGGGAGCCGTACTGGGGCAGGGGCGGGTGATGGCCGCAGATCTCGAACGAGAGGTTGATGTGGCCGCCGTTGAAGTTCTGGCCGAGATCCCGGGTCCAGGTGGCGCGGGGAATATAGAACCCATGGTGAGGAAACAGGTCACGGTGGAGGTCCAGCATGAACCGGACCGCGGTGCTGCCGGTCTTGTGCAGGCCAACGAACAGGTGGACGATTGGACGGGATTGGGACTCCGCCATGTTCAAGCCCCGGACAATTCGCTGAGGCGGAGGATGCCCGAAGCGGGCTGGCCGTGGGCCTGGAGTTCCCGGACGATCTCGTTTTCGAGCCCGGGCGAGGCGACCAGGACGATATCGGGGTGGACCTGGAGCAGGTCCCCGTAGCCATGCACCGGCAAACCTTCCCGGAGGGCGCCGGGGCCCTCGGGGTTGCGGTCGAAAAAGCCGACGAAACTGGCCTCCTGCAGGTTGCACAGGCCCAGGAGATCCCGGGCGAACCGTCCTGCCGGCGCCAGGGCGACGGTCCGCCCTTCCGCCTTCCACAGGGCGACCTGGTTCCGGGTCCGGGTCACCCAGCCATGGGGGCTGCTGGGCGGAGCATCCAGGTCGTAGCCTGTTGCGTCCACCAGTTCTTGCCGGTTGGGAATGGCATCGTAGAATTCGCCCGAGGCGGTCTGGGACCGTTTGACCTCGTAGCTGGACAGCGGGTCCTGTCCCAGGAAGGCCAGCACCCGGCCGATTTCCTGGTCGGTCCTGGCCTGGCCGCCCAGGCAGAGGTCTTCGTAGTAGACCGTCAGGCTGGCCTTGCCCGCCTGCTGCAACACCGCTTCGGCATGGCCCAGGAAACCGCGGGTGGCCTCGATGAAGGCGCGGGTCTCGCCGAGGTCGAAGGCCTGGGGCTGCCGGATCATCACATCGGGCGACTGGGGCTTGGCGTCGACCGGGCAATCCATGAGGGCCCCGGAGCCATCCAGATGCCACGCCCGGGTGGTGATGGCCCGCTTGAAGGAGATCCAGGCTTTCAAGAGGTTCTTGCGGATCAGGAAGATCGGGGTGATATCCGGACGCAGCATCAGGCTGGCCATCCCAGCATCGCTCAGGGAATGGCCCATGATCTGGCTGAACAAGGTGACCCCGATGGTTTGCTTTTGTTGCACCTGTCCGCATTTCGACATGAACCAATCGAGTTCATCCAAAGTCAGGGGGCCATCCACATCCGCTTCCGTGAAACAAGAAGCTGCGGAATTCTGCCCGAATGGCTTAAAGTCATTGGCCTTCTGAAAAAAGTAGCGTTTTATATCGGGCTTGGTATGGAAAACCTCTCCGGCCTCGAACACCTGGGCATGCTGGTTCAGTATTTCCCGAAGGAAATGGGTGCCCGAGCGGGGATGGGCCACCAGGACGAAACGCTTGGTGCCGTTGGGGAAATCCTGCCTGGCTTGGGCAATAACATCGGAAGCGCTCATAGGCCAGGATACTACCCACATAACCCATGGAAGGCAATGCGCATCGCCACCCGGGGTGCCGCCGGTTGGACAAGGACTTGGTACCGGATCATGCTGTAGCCCTCAACATCGGATATTGCATACGACGCGCGGCGGGGAGAGGAGAGGCACGATGGGATCCATGGTCCACGAACTTCTGGATTCCTTCACCCGGGAAGGCATCCGGGTCCAGGTGGGGGACAGCGAAACCCGCACCCAGGATCCCGACGCCCAGTTCGCCAAGGCCTTCCTGGCCGACGGCACCCGGCTCAGCTCCGGGGCCGGGATCGCCCTGGGCGAGGTCCAGCTGCTGGAGCTGCTGCTGGAGGGCGCCGGGGGCCAGTGCCTGGTGATCGGCAACGGGTTCGGCTGGAGCGCCGTGGCCCTGGGCCTGATGCTCCGGGGCCGGGGCCGGGTGGTGGCCATGGATGCCTGCCTGGAGGGCCTGGATGGCGGCCGTGGCCTGGATCTGGTTCGGGCCATCGCGGCCAGGCATGGGCTGCCGCTGAAAGCCGTGGAGGGCCTTTCCCCCCGGGACCTGCCCGGGATCGTGGGAGGCCATTTCGGCGGGCGCCTGGACATCGTCCTGGTGGACAGCCTCCATACCGATGAGCAGCAGCTCCAGGACTACGAGGGGATCCGGCCCTACCTGGCGCCCGGCGCCCTGGTCGTCTTCCACGACGTGCTGAACTGGAGGATGGAGGCCAGTTTCCAGGAGATCGCCCGCAGGGACGGGCGCGGCGCCGCGATCCTGCACCGCACCGCCTCCGGCCTGGGCCTGCTGTTTCCTCCCGATGCGCCGTACGTGCCCCTGCTGGAGGCTTTTCGCGGGGAGGCGCTGCCGCCCCGCCCGGCCGGCAATGTCTGGGAGGACCGCTACTCCTATCTGGCCTGTCTTTATGCCGACTCCGACGACCCGGCGGTCGGTAAGAAATACCTGGCCCTCGCCCTGGGGGAAACCCCCCGCCCGGAGCTGGTCTGGATGGACCTGGCCAGGCACCATTTCGATCGGCAGAACTGGGAGGACTGCCTCGCCTGCCTGGGAGAAGCCCGGAGCCTGCGCCCCGACTGGTCCGAGCCCACCCACTTCGAGGCGCTGGTGGCCCGGAGCCGGGGAGCCTCGCCCGAGGTCGTCTGGAGCCTGCTGGCCGCGGCCCTGGACCAGGCCGAGCCCACCCCGGAGCTGAAGCTCGATGCCGGTTTCGCCGCCTTCGACCTGGACCGTCTGGACCTGGCGGAGCGGCTGGGCCGGGAGGCCGTGGCCGAGCGCCCGGACTGGTCCCTGCCCAGGCACCTGGGCGCCCTGGTGGCCCGCCGGCGCGGGGCGCCCGCCCAGGAGCTCTGGCTGCTCCTGTCCGAAGCCCTCCGGCTGCGGCCGGTTTCCCCGGAGCTGAAGCACGACGCGGCCCTGGCCGCGCTGGAAACCGGACGGCTGGACCAGGCCGCCACCCTGGCCGCGGAGGCGGCGGAAATGGCGCCGGACTGGGAACCCGCCCGGAAACTCCTGGCCAGGGTCAAGCGCCTGGGCGCCGGAGCGGAATGAAACCTGCTTACCCAGGTGAATGACTGTCAAGAAGGTAGAGGCGCTCCATGGTGATTTCGTTAAAGCATCCGCAGATCAACCGCAACGTGTTCGAGGACCTGTTCGTCCTGGAGATCGCCAACAACCATCTGGGCAGCGTCAAGCGCGGCCTGGAGATCATCAAGCAGTTCAACCGGGTGGTGCGCTACAACAACGTGCGGGCGGCCATCAAGTTCCAGTTCAGGGACGTGGACAGCTTCATACATAAAAAATTTATTTCACGCCAGGACATCCGCTACATCCGGAAGACGGTGGACACCCGGATCTCCCGGGCCGACATCGCGGTCCTGGTGGACTACACCCGGCAGAAGGCCATGATCCCCATGGCCACCGTGTTCGACGAGCCCTCGGTGGACCTGGCGGTGGACCTGGGCCTGGACATCATCAAGCTGGCCAGCTCGGACATCAACGACTGGTTCCTCATCGAGCGGCTGGCCCAGACCAAGAAGCCGGTCATCGCCTCCACCGGCGGCTCCTCCCTGAAGGATTCCGACGACCTGGTGGCCTTCTTCTCCAACCGCGGCATCCCCCTGGCCGTGAACCACTGCGTGTCCCTCTATCCCTCCCAGGACCACGAGCTGGAACTGAACCAGATCGACTTCCTGCGCGACCGCTACCCCACCAACACCATCGGCTTCTCCACCCACGAGTGCCACGACTGGACCTCCTCGATGCTCATCGCCTACGCCAAGGGCGCCCGGGTGTTCGAGCGCCACATCGACATCGAGACCGAGGGGGTGGCGGTGAGCCCCTACTGCTCGCTGCCGCGCCAGGCGGACGTCTGGTTCAAGGCCTTCAAGAAGGCCAAGGAGATGTGCGGCAATCCCGGCACCCAGAAGCGGATCCCCCCCCAGCGGGAGATCGAGTACCTGGACGCCCTGGTGCGCGGCATCTACCTCCGCCGGGATCTGCCTGCGGGCCATGTGCTGGGCCTGGGTGACGTCTACCTGGCGGTGCCGCTGCAGAAGGAGCAGCTCTCCTGCCGGGAGTGGTTCTCGGAACTGGTGCTGGGCCGGGCGGTGGGGGTGGACGAGCCGCTGCGCCTGGACGACCTGGCCGACCCCTACTCCCACTCCCTGGAACTGCAGGAAGTCATCCGCAATCGAGGGCTCTAGTGAACGGCCTGTTCGATGTGACGGGCAAAGTGGCCCTGGTCACCGGCGGCAGGCGGGGCCTGGGCCGGGCCATGGTGCTGGGGCTGGCCCGGGCCGGCGCCCGGGTGGCGGTCTGCGCCCGCAGCCCCGAAGCCGACGAGCTCGGGCGGGAGGTGGCGGCCCTGGGTGGGGACCTGTTCTACCTGCAGGCGGACCTCGGCATCCGGGCCCAGCGCCAGGGGCTGGTGGACCGGGTGGTGGCGCGCTTCGGGCGGCTGGACATCCTGGTGAACAACGCCGGGTTCCAGGCCCAGGGTGAGGCCGAAAGCTACCCCCTGGACACCTGGGACCGGGACCTGGAGCTGCTGCTCACCGCCGTGCTCGACCTCTCCCAGCAGGCGGCGCCGGTCATGGCGGCCCAGGGCGGCGGCAGGATCATCCACATCGCCTCCACCAGCAGCTTCCAGGGCGCCCGCCGGATCATCGGCTATGCCGCCGCCAAGCACGCCCTGGTGGGCCTCACCCGCTGCATGGCCAACGAGTGGGCGGCCCGGGGCATCAATGTCAACGCCATCGCCCCCGGGGTGTTCGAGACCGACATGGCCTCGGGGCTCCTGGGCGACCCCGCCCGTGCCGATGAGATGAGGGGCCGCATTCCCGCCGGCCATTTCGGCCGACCGGAGGACATCGTGGGACCGCTGCTCTTCCTCGCTAGCGAGGCCGCCAGCCACGTGCACGGCCACATGCTGCTGGTGGACGGCGGCTGGATGGGGCGGTAGCCATGGCCCAGGAGACCGGAAGACGCATCCAAGCCAAGGATCTGCGCTGCAAGGAGCGGCAGCCGCTGCAGGACCTGATCCCCCTGCCGGCCCCATTCGTGGTCTACATCGAGCCTACCAATCTCTGCAATTTCCGCTGCCGGTTCTGTCCCACGGCCGACCAGGCGCTGCTGGAGCAGGTGGGCCGGCCCCGGGCCACCATGCCCATGGCGCTGTTCCGCAAGCTCGTGGATGACCTCAAGGCCTTCGACCGTCCGCTCAAGCTCGCCAGCCTCTACAAGGACGGCGAACCCTTGGCGCACAAGGACTTTCCCGAGATGGTGGCGCTGCTGAAGCAGGCCGGGGTGGCCGAGCGCATCTGGACCAAGACCAACGGCTCCCTGCTCAACCCCGCGCTGAACCGGCGCCTGGTGCAGGGCCTGGACCTGATCTGCGTCTCGGTGGAGGCGGTGGACCGGGAGGGCTACCGCCGGGTGGCGGATGTGGACCTCGACTACGACCGGTTCCGGGACAACGTGCGGGACCTGTTCGAGCACCGGGGCGACTGCGAGATCTACGTGAAGATCGCCGACTCGGGCCTGAGCCCGGAAGAGGTGAAGCGCTTCTATGCGGACTTCCAGCCCATCGCCAGCTCCGTGGCGGTGGAGAAGCTCATGGGCTGGTCCAACTCGGGGCTGAAGGACTTCACCCTGGGCACCCAGCCCGACACGTACGACGGCCTGCCGTTCACGCCCAAGGAGGTCTGCGCCTACCCCTTCTACGTCATGGCCGTCAACGCCAGCGGCACGGTCTCGGTGTGCGGCAACGACTGGTCGCACCAGACCGTGGTGGGCGACGCGGCCCGCAGCTCCCTGGTGGAGATCTGGAACGGCGAGCCCCTGCGCGCGTTCCGCCGGATGATGCTGACCCTGGAGCGCCGGCGCAACGCCGCCTGCGCCGACTGTTACTACCTGAAGATCGCCCCGGACAACCTGGATCCCTACCGCCTGGACCTGCTGGCGCGGCTGGACGGGAACTTGCCCTGCGGAGCCTGCCATGCACATGATTGAGCCCTACTTCCGGTTCCAGGACGAGCGCGGCGGCATCACCGGGCTGCTGCAGGGCGTGGAGCTGCGGGAGGTGAACCTGGTCCGCAGCCAGGCCGGGACCGTGCGGGGCGGGCATTACCACCAGCGCACCCGGGAATATTTCTGCATCCTGTCCGGGGCCATCGAGGTCACCCTCGCCGGCCTCCAGGGCGAAGGGAAGGAGGTCTTCACGGCCGGGCCGGGCCAGGTCTTCCTGGTGGAGCCCGGCGCCGTGCACACGTTCCGGGTGCTGGAGGACAGCACCTGGATCAACCTGCTGGACCAGCCCATGGACCCGAAAGCCCCGGACATCCACCGCCCCTAGGAGACCTGAATGGAAACACCGCTGCTGTCACTGTGCATCCCCACCTACAACCGGCTGGAGTGGCTGAAGCTCTGCCTGGCCGCGGCCATCCCGGAGGTGGAGGCGCTGGAGCAGGGGGTGGCGGAGATCATGGTCTGCGACAACGCCGGCGACGACGGCTCCTGGCCCTACCTGGAGGCCCTGGCCGAACAGCACCCCTGCCTCCGGCTGCGCCGGAATCCGGAGAACTACGGCACCCAGAACTTCGATGTGTGCGTGCGCAGGGCACGGGGCCGCTACGTCTGGCTCATGGGCGACGACGACGCGGTGCTGCCCGGCGCCATGGCCCGGGTGGTGGAGCTGATCCGGACCGAGCCGCGGGACCTCTACCTGCCCCATGTGGTGGTGGACACCATGGACCCCCGGGCGCGGCGCATGGAGTGGTTCGACGCCCTGCCCAAGCTGGACTGGAACCTCTCCGATCCCGCGGACCTGCTGGCCTACCTGAACTGCGCCCGTTCGGCCTCGGCGGTGTTCAGCTTCATCAGCGTGCTGATCTTCCTGCGCGACCCATGGGCCGAGGCCATCAAGGTCCGCCCGGACGCGTTCCACCGGCATGCCTGGCCCCAGGTGGCCACCGGGCTGGAGTTCATCAAGCACAACGGCCGGCTGCGGGTCATCCCCGAGCCGCTGGTGAACTACCACTGCAGCACCGGGGCCTGGGGCGAGGCCGCCTGGTTCCGCGCCATGGTGGACCTGCGGGGGCTGCTGCAGATCGCGGACGCCTTCTTCCCGGACCAGCCGGAGCTGTTCCATGCCTTCATGGGCACCCTGAGGCGGAACCACGGGGACGGCTGGATCGCCCACCACCGGGTCTCCGCGCCCGACGCCGCCTCCTGGGAGGAATCCAGGACCCTGCTCCTGCGGGCCGGTTTCGATCCGCTGAAGGTGGCCGCCGTGGAACTGGGCGGGAACCTGCTGGAACTGAAGACCGCCGTGGGCCCGCGGCTGGATCCCGGCAGCCTGGTCCTGGCCGACCTGGGCTTCATCGTCCGGGGCAGCCGGACCGTGCTGGTGCTGACGCCCCGGGTTCCCGGGGAGGATCTGCAGGCCCTGGTGGAGGCGCTGCGCGCCCAGACCCGGGCGGAGATCCGGATCCTGGCCTCACCGGGTTCCCCGGCCCTGGCCCTGGCCGACGGCGGACGGATCACCAGCCAGGAGGTCAACCTGGTGCGGGTCGCCGAGGATCCCGGCTACAAGCTTCAGATCCTGGAAACGCTCAAGGCCTTCGCCCCCGACCTGCTGGTCAATGCCGATCCCGAGCGGCGTCCCAGCTGGGATCTGCTGGCCCAGGCCGGCGGGGCGGCCGCGGTCGCCTTCCGGGCTCCGGCGCGGGCGGTGCCGCCGGAACTGGCCGCCTGGCTCGACCGCGGCTACACGCACCTGCTGCCCCCGGGCCCGGTCGCCGCGCTGGGGGCGGCCCTGGGCCTGACCCTCGCCGCGCCAACCCCGCCCATTTCCTTGGAAGGCCCCATGAGACTGAACCTGGGCTGCGGTCAGGACCATCTTCCCGGCTGGGTCAACGTGGACCAGTTCCCGGGCTCCCATCCCGACCTGGTGCATGACCTGGAGCGCTTCCCCTGGCCCTTCAAGGACGACTGCGCCGGGGAGGTCCTGCTCAAGCACGTGCTGGAGCACCTGGGGCGGGACAGCGAGACCTTCCTGGGCATCCTGAAGGAGCTCTACCGGGTCTGCGCCCCCGGCGCCCGGGTGCGCATCGTCGTGCCCCACCCCAGGCACCGGGACTTCCTCCAGGACCCCACCCACGTGCGCCCGGTGCTGGCGGAGATGTTCGAGCACTTCTCCCTGAGCGTCAACGAGGATTGGGTTCGCCGCGGCATGCCGGGCACGCCCCTGGCCCTGTACCTGGGCATCGATTTCCAGATCGAGTCCGCCACCCTCAACCTGGACCCCTGGTGGGACGCCGAGTACCGCTCCGGTCGGATCACCCGGGAGCAGCTGGACCGGGCCATGCGCGACCACAACAACGTGGTCCAGACCACCGAGGTGGTGCTGCGGGCGCGCAAGCCGTTCCGACGGACCGGCCAGGCCACCGCCGTGGTCTGGGAGGGCTCCCAGTTCGTCTACCACAGCCTGGCCCACGTGAACCGCCAGCTCTGTCTGGGGCTGCTGGCCTCGGGCAAGGTGGACCTGAGCCTGGTGCCCTACGAGCCCGACCAGTTCGACGGCGCCGCGGTCCCGGCTTTCCAGGCCCTGGCGGCCCATGTGCGCAAGCCCCTGTCCGGCCCGGCGGTGCATGTGCGGCACCAGTGGCCGCCCCAGTTCCAGCCGCCGGACCAGGGGGCCTGGGTCATGATCCAGCCCTGGGAGTTCGGCGGGATCCCCGCCGAATGGGTGGCGCCCATGCGCGACCTGGTGGACGAGATCTGGGTGCCCTCCTCCTGGCTGAAAGAATGCTACGTGCAGAGCGGCATCCCGGAAGGGAAGGTGGTGGTGGTGCCCAACGGGGTGGACTGCTCGGTGTTCCGTCCCGACGGCGAGCGGTTCCCGCTGGCCACCGCCAAGGGCTGCAGGTTCCTGTTCGTGGGCGGGACCATCCAGCGCAAGGGCTTCGATCTGCTGCTGGAAACCTACCTGAAGAGCTTCCGCGCCGGCGACGACGTCTGCCTGGTCATCAAGGCCCAGGGCGGCGGGGTGTACGGCAGCCCGGACGTGCCGGAACTCCTGCGCAAGCTGCGCGAAGCCGATGCCCAGGCGCCCGAGATCGAGTACCGCACCGACGACCTCACCGAGCCCCAGATGGCGGCCCTGTACCGGGCCTGCGACGTGCTGGTGCTGCCCTACCGGGGGGAGGGCTTCGGCCTGCCCATCGCCGAGGGCATGGCCAGCGGGCTCCCGGTGCTGGTGACCGGACGGGGCGCTTCCCGGGACTTCGTGCGGGAGGCGTGGGCCTACCTGATTCCCAGCCGCCCCGTCCCCGCCCCCGCCCCGCCCGGGTTCACCCCAAGCCTGGCCGGGTTCTGGCTGGAGGAGCCGGACGGCGCCGCCCTGGGCCAGCTGCTGCGACGGGCCTATGGCGATCCAGAGGAGCGCCGGCGCAAGGGCGCCCGGGGCCGGGAGCACGCCCTGGCGGAGCTGGGCTGGGACAAGCCGGTGGCCCTGGCGCTGGAGCGCCTGGCCCAACTGGCCGGCCGCACCCCGCGCCGCGACCTGCCGCCCGAGTCCGCCCCGGCCCCGGCCAAGCCGGAGGCCTTCCTCTATCATCCCGACTGGTCCAAGGCCGACTGGGCGGAGGTGCTGCTGAGCTTCATCCTGGCGTTCCGGCCCGGGGAGCCCGTGGCCCTGGTCCTGCCCCGGTCGGGCGCCGCCGGGGAGCCCACCCTGGAGCAGATCCAGGTGCGGGTGCTGGAGCTGGTCAAAGGCTCCGGGGTCCAGACCTTTCCGGACGTGGTGCTGGTGGACAACCCCGAGGAAGTCCCCGAGGTCCTCGCCGGCTATGCCCCGGTCACCCAGGTGCCCGCTGGCCGGGGCGCGGTGGCGGGGCTGCAGGGGGCCTACGGCCAGCGCCTAGCCGAGGCCCGGACCCGGCTGTGCCAGGCCAACAATCCCAAATGAAACTTGCAGGCAACCCTATGGGCATGGCTTCAGGGCCTTCCAGGACAGGATGGACGGCCTCATCTACGCCTCGGCCCGGCACCGGGGCGGCACCTGCGTCGTCCGGTTCCTGGCCTCGGGGGTCGTCCTCGCCACCCGCCCGGTGGGGAACGTCCGCTTCCTCTGGACCGGGAAAAAGCTGGTGAAGGTGCCGGTTCCAGCCTGACAATATTAAATAAATATCAGAGGACCCCATGAGCCTGGCCACGATCCAACAGAAACTGCAGCACCTGGAAGCCCTGGGCGGTTTGGCGGAACTGGAGGCGGTGGAACTCATCCTGGCCGAGCGGATCCGCCAGGTGGACGGGGAGGGCTGGACCCCGGCCCACGACGACCTGGAGCGCCGGGAGGGCCAGTTGGCCGCCGCCGGGGCCAGCTACGCGCTGGCGGTGCACCAGAAGGCCCTGGTGCACGCCCGCACCGGGAGCCTGGACGTGAAGCCCAGCGCCCCCCATGCCCGCTGGCCCTTCAGCCCCCTGGCCTGGAAGCCGGCTGGTATGCGCCGGATGACGGTCAAGGGCTCAGCCCTGATCCTGGCGGAACTGGCGCGGCAGGTCCGGGCCGGGCTGGAGTAACTGCGGGGATCTGGCTTAAGACTGCTTATTCAGCCCACTTGCCAGGTTTTTCATCAGGGATTTGAATCCTTCAAATTTAAAATAGTTAAAGGTTTGGCCACAGCAGGTCGATCAAAAAAGGCATGACGCATGTAATTGGCTAGGCCTGCACATCCTGCCTGGTTTGGGCAAGTGTCTTCGTAGACCAACACGCGATTGGGGAGTACTACCATGTCTTCCATCATTAGTGGATATACCCCGGCCCAGATACCCACTCTGACCCAAAAGCAGATTCAGTCCTTGACGACGACCGACATGGCCGCCTTCAACACCGCCCAGATCCAGGCCTTGACCACGACCCAGATCGGCGAATTTGACACGGTAGATATTGCCTATTTGAATTCCACCCAGGTGGGAGCGCTGACCACCGCCCAGATCGGTTACGGCCTCACCACCACCCAGATCCAGGCCATGAAGACCACCCAATTCGCGGCCATGAGCACCGCCCAGATCTCCTCCCTCGTGACGGCGCAGGTCACCACGCTGTCCACCAAGGACATCGTCGCGCTGACCACCGCCGAAGTCGCCGCGCTGACCACGGCCCAGATCGGATCCCTGTCCAACGGCGACATCAAGGCGCTCACCACCGCGCAGGTCCAGGCTCTGAATACGGGCCAGATCGCCTCCCTGGGCACGGGCCAGGTCGTCGCCCTGTTGAACAGCCAGATCTCCGTCCTGGGTACGGCCCAGGTGCAGGCCTTCACCACCGCCCAGGTGGCGAACATGACCACATCCCAGGTGACCGCCCTGACCACGGCCCAGGTGACCAACTTGACCACGGCCCAGGTGACCAACCTGACCACCGGCGGCATTACCGCCCTGAACACCGCCCAGGCCCAGTCGCTGACCACAGCCCAGCTGTCCAACATGGGCACGAACCAGATCACCGCCCTGCTGCCCCGCGACATCACTGCCCTGGGCACGGCCCAGGTGCAGGCGCTGACCACGGCCCAGGTGAGCAATCTGACCACGGCCCAGGTGGCCGCGCTGACCACGGCCCAGGTGAACAACCTGACCACGGCCCAGGTGAGCAACCTGACCACCGGCGCCGTTGCCGCGCTGAGTACCGGGCAGGTCCAGTCGCTGACCACGGCCCAGTTGTCCAACATGGGCACGAACCAGATCACCGCCATGCTGCCCCGCGATATCACGGCCCTGGGCACCACCCAGGTGCAGGCGCTGACCACCGGCCAGGTGTCGAACCTGCTGACGTCCCAGGTGACCGCGTTGACCACGTCCCAGGTGAACAACCT
>PLUC01000022.1 GCA_003165415.1 Holophagaceae bacterium | reverse complement strand
ATCGAACTTAGTAAACTCCCGCTAGCCTTTCAGCCACCGGCGCCAGCTGATCCGGATCCGGAACATAGGCAGGGGGACCAAACCGTCGACCTGGAGCTTTGCCTGGGCCAGCCCCGCGCCGGACCAGCGGAGACCTGGCCACTGGGACGCCGGGCCGGCCCAGACCTGGACCCGGGTCCCCGTGGCGTCTCGGACTCACATCTTGAGCATCAGGGAGGCCTGCTCGACCCGCAGGGGTCGTTCCCACAGAATCCAGGCGCCGACGCTGATTAGCAGAAGGAACTCCCAGAGCACGAAGAGCTAACGCCGCCAATAATGAATGGGCCTGGGCCCAGCCATGATGTCCCTGGGAATCATCAAAATACAAAAGGGTCGCGCCCTCCTCCGTTTCCCAGCCGGCTGAAGCCGCCGTCCACATAGCGCACCTGTCCCGGGGGCACCAGTTCCTTGCCCCGCGCGACATCCCTGCGCTGCCAGATGTAGACCAGCGCAACAGCCTGGCCGATCCTGCGAACGCCGAACCGGGCCGCCAAGAGAACCGCAGGATCCCAGCTACGCCACGGGATTGGAGCCGATCCTTTCGGCGTCCGCCGCCATTCCTGCGGTTGCTGCTGCAACTACTCCACCTCCTCAGGCAACGGGGCTTTCGTCTGCTACTCCTCGGGCCGATCTCCCAAGACCGTCGTCCATCAGAAGGTCAGTTCACGCACGGTTGTGGAAAGGGGTCGATGGACTGCGTCAAATCGCCCTTGAAGACCAGTCACCCTGCGAGGAGGAAGGGGAACCCCACGCTGACTGAAAAGCCCACTGGACCCTCCCGGATTTATTAATGGAGATCGATCATTTGGCTTTGTTTCGGTGTTCCGCGCCCGGTTGTTTAGACCAGAGATTAGCATCAGGCTGCCTGCTTCGGGACCCAAGCTTGGCGCGCCTCGTCGGGTGTGCGACCGCCTAGCTTTTCAAGCCGCCAGGCGCGGTTATAAAGGTGCATGAAGTCCACCAGTGCCGTCCGGAATTCCGCGAGGGTCTGGTAGATCCGGCCTTCCAGAACCTGCTTCTTGAGGGTCCTCCAGAACCGCTCGATCACGCCATTGGTCTGGGGCTCCCCGACGTACGCCAAGCTCTGGCGGACGCCGAAGTGCTTCAGTTCCTTTTGGAAGTATATATTGAGCGGTTCTCCAGCGGCCCGGCTACTTGGACCAGCCGAAATGCCGGTCCCCGCTGGAGGTTCGCGGTGTTGGACGAAGCCGTTGGTGGGCCGAAGGGCTATGGGTATTACGAGTTGCTCATGCCGCTGAAGGCCGTGGGCGGTCCCCGTTCGTGGGGGCCATAACCGGCATTCTGGAAGGGTCTCTGGGGACAGCGGCCTCATTGCCGCCACCCTTTCGCATCCCGGTGGGCTCGGGGACCCGGATACCGGTGACAACGAGAAGCCCGAGGGCCGTTACACAGGTTCGTGCCCGCAGGCCCATGCGGGATTTGATGTCCCCTGCTGCCTTGAGCAGGGCTTGAACTTCATCCGATGTGTAGATATAAGGTTGCTTCCGTTCAAAGTGATCCCGGAGGAGATCCGGCGGCGGAACTTCGGTCGTTGGAACGCTGGCGCTGAGGAACTGGGCAAAGCCCCGCACGACACCGAGCCGCCGAGCCCAATGGACGGGTTGGACTCCCACGGGCTGGGTGGCCCAACGAAGGGCCAATTCCGTGGTGATCGTGGCAGCCCCCCGGGCTTCCAGGTAGGAAGCAAAATTTTCCAAAAGTGCACCATGCAACTGGAGCTTGTACCCGAGGGCACGACGAAGGTTCAGGTAGTCGCCGATGGCATGCCGTATCCCGCTCATTCGCCACCTCCCGCCAGGGGCCACTCCTGGGCGAGCGGAGCGAGCGCTTCCAGGTGGACCTTCGCATAGATGCCTGTCGTGTCCAGGCTCCGGTGCCGAAGGACTTCCCCGATTTCCGGGAGCGTCGCTCCGTGGCTCAGCATGGAGCAGGCGAGACCGTGCCGCAGCGCATGCGCTCCTGTACGGGGCGGATGAAGCTCGGCCCGAGCCAGGGCACGCCGGACAATCGTGCTGATCGAGGATGAGTTGGCGAAGCCCCGAAGAGGGGCCTTCGACCGGATGAAGAGGGTCCGAGTCGAGCATTGTGGTCTGCCGGTGAGGAGGTAGGCGGCGATCGCGTCACCCGCGTCATGAGGCAGCGGAAGACGATCCTGCCGCCCCCCCTTTCCGCGGACGATAATCGCCGGAGTGTCCCATTCGATGTCATCAAGGGTCATAGCAACGACTTCATGAGCGCGAAGGCCCAGGCGTGCCAGGAACAGCAGGATGGCGAAATCTCGGCGTTCGACGATTGTCCGGCGCCGGCAACTTCGAAGCATATGTTCGACCTCGCGAGGCTCGATGGCCTTCGGCAAGGTGGCAAGCCGCCAACCCGGTACGCCTGGAATGGCCTGATCCAATCGGG
The DNA here is from genome assembly GCA_003165415.1 of Holophagaceae bacterium. GTDB lineage: Bacteria > Acidobacteriota > Holophagae > Holophagales > Holophagaceae > Mesoterricola. The sequence goes on along the minus strand of PLUC01000022.1, from coordinate 17,041 downwards.
AGGGAATTTCCCCGCAAACAAGAAGCCACTTGAGGAAGGACCGAAGGGCCGTCACCGTGAGCTTGGCTCTGCCAGGAGCGTATCGCCTCGTGTCCTGGGTCAGGAATCCGTGGAGATCCACGGTTCGAAGCTCCCCGAAAGGGAGCGGTCCGTTCTCGAATCGCCAGGCAAGGAATCTCCGGACGATGGGCAAGTAATTAGCCACCGCACAAGGGGAAAGGCCCCGTTCCTGGGCCAGATACCGGGAATAGGCCTGTCCGACCGAATCGATGGGTGATGGGGTGCCAGGAGCCATCGGAGGGATGGTGCCCTGCGCTCGGAGGAAGGCCAGGAAGCCCCGAAGGTTGGCTGCTGCACTATGTTTCGCGTAGCCCTGTTGCCGGCGGTCAACGAGAAATCGCTCAAGGCAATCATCACCGCCAGCATCCATCCCAAGGCCCTTGGCGGAGAGCCAGCGCCCGAAGCTTGCAACAAGGAGAAGCAGGTTCTTTGCCGTGGCAATGGCGTACCCACTCTCGAGGAGATGCTCGGCAAACCGATCCAGGAAGGTTGCTGTGGAACCAGAATCGATCCGCAGCCTTCCCATAAATTGCTCCCAGGATTCCTTGGCCCTTCCCATACGACCTCCTTGCCCGCCCCATGGCGGGACGGACGAGGGTGGCCGAATTTATGCCGAGAATTTGATTCCAAGACGAGGCGGCCAGGTGGGAAAAGCAATCCACTCGGCATAAATCGGGGCTCGGCATTATGGCGCAGGCAGTGCGGAGTGACGATCTTTCCGATCCCGGCCATGGCCGAAGCGTACAGCAGAGCCCGGCGCGCCGTGTCCGGGCAGAGGGGCTGACCTTTCCCGGTGGAGAACAGCAGGGGCGGCGTGGGCCGGTCGTACTTCCAGTAGTTCCGCAACTGGTCCAGAAGCTTCGGGCTGAGCATGACCATGCGCTGGCCTCCCCCCTTGGCATGCCGGACGTGGATCACGCCGCGCAGGGCGTCGATGTCCTGGGTTTCCAGGTGGCGGGCCTCATTGATCCGCAAGCCCGTGGCGTAGATCAGGCTGAAGAAGATTCCGTATTTGGCCACGGTGAAGCTCTCCAGGACGCGCTTCACCTCCTGCGGGGTGAGGATCACGGGGAGTGGGGCGTCCTTGCGCGGCATGGAGATGAAGGCCACCACCTCCGGCCGGCCAAGGATCTTTTTGAACAGGAAGCTGAGGGCCGAATAGTGGCATCGCAGCCGCTCTGGGCCGATGGGTTGAGTCTGAAGGAACTCGACCCATCGCCGGATATCCTCCTGGGTGGACTGGTCGGCCGATTTACCGATTCGCTCCTCGAACCGGCGCAGCGAGGCCAAATACTGCTGGCGGGTTCCCACAGGGCACGCCCGGCCATCTTAAGATCAGATGCGAGTCGCTCCAGCACATGGCTGTGGCTCATGTATTACCTCCTTGAGTGTGGGGCTGGGGTGAGGAGGGCCAAGCCCACCTCGCGGTCGAATGTCTCGATCTCCTATGCCCAGATTGTGGCGTGGTCATGTTCCGCAAGCACCTGCCTCGACCCCGCGCACCGCCAAAGGAATCTGAGTCATGACCGTCCCGACAGCGTCCAGCGCTCGAACCTCTCCGATGGCGAACCCCGTCGGGCTGGGGAGGGTCTGGCCCAATCCCGGCATCGAGGCAGCCGGCCGATTCTCCACGGGAGGCTTGGGAACCCGCCGAGACATCAACGAAGTTCCCGGCCCGTCCAAGGGACCACGTCCCACCCCAAATTCCGCATAATGATCGCCACGGCTCCGGCTGCGAACGAGCTTGTTCAACCCCGCAATTCCGGCTGACCGGAACCCGCCCCCTGAATTGCTAACTGTTTGGGTGGGGAAGAGCAAACCTATCTCAGTGCCCCAAGATTCCTGGGCGTCAAGCAACAACGTCGGTTTCATACAACCGTGATCATGGGGTCTGACCGCTTTCCTCATTGGTGGCTGATCCTGGGACCGCGCGTCAAGCTCAGGACCCGCCTCTTTCGGCTGGACCCTTCCGCCGGTTGCCGATCCCCCACCGCCGCAGCACGCTCTTGTCCGGAGCGGTTTCCCTTCTTGGGCCGCCCGGGCCCTTGTTTGGGCCCATCCGAAGTGTCGGAACCGGGCCGGATGGCCCAAAAGACTCGCCCAATCGCGTTCATCGAACAACCCCAGGACAGGCGTTGCTCCTCGTTCAGCAACAAGGCATCATCCTGGAGTTTAGTGAGGAACAGATCCCGGTCCTTGTTGCCGATATCGCTTGGCCTGCATAACAATAATACCACCTCGGTTTGTAGAACCGTTTTTGATGGGGCAACAATCAAAGCCGCATCCAAAGGCATACCTGGAGTACCCGTTCCCATCCCCTGGTGATACGGCCATAAACATAGCCAAGTCCGGCTTGGCAATGTTGGATTGTGCAGTTCATGGCTCAAACCTAGATTTTTTTTCAGTGAGCGCATGGCCGTGTTATGTTTTTTTACTAAATCAATGATTTCAATTCTTTTTAAGGTGTTTTTGCGGATCATTGTGTTCAGGGCTTTTTCCGCTCTCTTCTGTCTGCGGTCGATCTCGTCCAGGGACAAGCCGGACAATTCGGCCAGGTATTCGCTGCTTTCATAATATTGTTTGTTGGCCGTGATTTCCTGTATTGGGAGCTCTTCGTTGAACTCGACGGTTCCGTCCAGCAGGATCTGCTTGTCGGCATAATCGCATTGGGTAACATCCGTAAGTTGTCGGAATCCGAATTTCTTCAGCTTGGTTTCGGCCTGCTTCGCCTGGCGGTACGCAATCAGACCTTTCGCCGGCACGCGACCGTTCTCCAGATGGCTGTCCAGGTCGCGCAGAAACAAATACTGGCTCCAAGTGGAAGACGTGGGAGGGAATTTTTTGACGGCCTCATTGCAGAAGTCGAATGCGGCTGAAAACCCTGGCCAGCGGCGCGGGCTGAATACGTCAGGGGCATCGCGGGAGGTTTCCGACCAACGGATGACCGGGGCTTCCGGCCCCAACTGAGCGGAAGGAGGGGCGGCTTCGATCCCGGATGGAGACGGCGGAAGCGGGAAAGGATCATCGGGAATGGGACACCTGTGATTAGGGCGGGAGTTATGACGGAGGGCGACACCGATCCGGAGATCCAGTTCCGGGTGGCCCGGGATATTCAGGGGTGGGAAGATCGTTTCCAGAGGATGCGCAACTGGACGACCGAAGGGTTCGGATTGACCAGATGCAGACTTATGGTGTCGGCCCCGGACGGCTTTCCCGGTGGCAGCAGTCGCGCCAGCAGGTAGAGATCCACGTATACGTCGTCGCCTTCCTCCCGGGTAGCCACACCCAGCCAGGGGGCATCGGAAAGGTCAGCCTTGACCACGTGAATCGGCAGACCGGTCTCGGAGGTCAGCTTCACCGATGCCTTCCGGCGGTCCTTGTGGACCAGATTCTCGAAGCTGACCTCCTGGACGGCGGGTTCGACATCCTGCATCACCTCGGCTTCGAAGCTCAGGGTTTGAACGGGTTGTGCCGGGTCGTTGGAGACCACCGCTACGGATTTCAGGTTCTGGCCCGGATGACCGGCGGCGCTAAACGTCACTTCCAGTTCCGTGCTCTCGCCCGGGGCCAGGGTCCCCTGGCCCACCATCGTCGAGGTACATCCACACGTGGCGTTCAACTTGGAGATGGTCAGGGGAGCCTCTCCCCCATTGCTGGCCTTGAAGCGGTGGGTCACGACCGCACTGGGCCCGATCCTGCCAAATTCGTAGAAGGGCTCAGCCAGGACCAGCCGGGGCTGCCCCTGGCTCTGGGCCAGAGCGATGGCGGAAACCATGAGGAGGAGGAAAGGAAAGCGCATGAAGGCCTCGTGTCATACCGGGAGGCGGCGGCCGGAGCCAACGCTCCCCCGCCCGGAACTACCCTAGGGGACGGTGGGAACGTTGCGCCAGACCCGGACCTTCGGGTAGAAGGAAGCGGGCTTGGTCTTATAGGACTGGAGGGCCAGGGCTGTCCCTCCGGACGGGGTGACGACCGTGCCGCCCTGGATGACCGAGGTCGTGCCGATGGTGAAGAAATTGGAGGCAACCCCCGTCCATTGAGCCTTGTTGGTGCCCTGAATATAGCCGGTGCTCAAGAGGGAGATGTTCGACCTGGCGTCATCGTAGACAGGAGCCATGACATTGCCAATGGTGCCGGTGAAGGTGTTGCCCGTGCCGCCTGTGCAGGGATCCGAGGAGGTGGGTGTAAAGAAGGAGTAGAACAGCGTGCCAGCGTCCACCAGGGGCGTAGTGATGCCCTTGGGCACAAATTTGTGGTTGGTGGTGGTCGTGATATTCGGGAGCACGGCGTAGTATCCGTATTTTTTCGTCGTGGATGTCCCCAGGAAATAGTTGGAACAGCCGGGGGTGAACACACTGAACCAATTATCACTGCAGTCGTTGCCGCTGGGCGTCGTGAGGAGCGGGCCTGCTTCATAGAGTGAGACAAGGTTGCCGATATTGATCCCGGAATCTGGTCCAGTGGCGGTATCCAAGCCCCAGTCCCGGCTGTCCTGGCGGTCGAATACGACGGTGAGTTGGTGCTGGTAGGGAATCAGGTTGGTGGTGGTGTTGTAATAACTGTCGAGGGGGTTGTTCCGGTCTCCGCTGATCATCGCGATGCCGACCGCGGCAGGGACGTTGTTGGGCGCGTAGGCGGGGCCGGTGAAATTCGAGACCAACCAGGGCGCGGGCAGGGTGGTATAACGATTGTTGGTGTAGGCCGAACCGCCCAGGGTGCTATTGTCCTGGAACACCTTCCGGACCTGCCAGGGGGTCCAGCCGGACGGCAGGTCCTTGGGCACCTTGGTCATCTCGGGGGTGTCGATCCGGAAGCCGGAATACCCGGTAGCTGTGGAGACGTTCTTGGAGCCCCATGACCAGAGGCCGCCGTTGTAGTCCATGAAGTAGGCTCGCTCGGCCATGCCCGAATTCAGGATGAACTCGAAGGGGATGACGCCGGCGGGAACGGAGCCGACTGTACTGCCGCCGATGGTGCTGGCGGTCAGATCAACCGCCCCGAGCACATGGCCGGTATAGACATCCAGGGCAATCACCGAGCGCCCCAGGCCGTTGGGCGCGGTGGCGGTGAAGCCGGCATCCACCGCCGGGGTGCTCAGCCCGCCGCCCAGGAACACGCAGTCGTGCAACACGTTGTTGAACTGGACCCGGCCGAAGGCGGGGACGCAGGTCGAATAGCCGAAATTCTTCAGGATGCCCTGCACTATGTCCTGGCTAGGTCCGCCGTTAGCCTCTTCGGTGCGTTCCTGCGGGAAATTGGCCCATTCGTCCGGAACCAGGGACCAGAGCAGGGTCGGGGTGAAGGGGTTGTGGATGTCCAGAGCGTAGTAGCTGCGCCCGCCCTTCCCGAGGCTGACGATGGCCACGGCCCGTTCCGTATTGTCCACCACGCCGTTGCCGGCACTGGAGCCTGAAGGGGGCAGGTCCAGGAAGTAGATGGCTGGGGAACCGTCGACCATGTGCAGGTGGGAACTGCCTATCCTGAGGTTTTCCAGATCGTTGAGGAAGTCGGTGGGCATGAAGGCCCAGAGTTCCTGGATGGCGCCCGTGGTCAGGGCCACACTGGCATTGCTGCTGTTGGTGACCGTCTTGGAGGAGGTGACTTCCCCGAAAGCATGCAGCCAGCCCTGGTTGGTGCCCACCAGAATGAGATTGAACCCGGTGGGACTGGTCACGCCCGCCAGGTTGCCGGTAAAACTCCCTGATACCTGGGAGAGTTTATAGCCCACCGCCGCCGGCACCGAATTGACGATGTCGCCCATGATATTGCTGCGGTTCGAGGCCGGCATGGCGCCCTGAGAGGTGTTTCCACCCGCGGCGAACTCCAGGTCTAGCTGCTGGTTGGCCAAGCCGGTGGTGCTGGTGGGCGGATCCACGTAGGTGAAGATGGGATCGGTGCCGGCGGTGAAGGCTGAGGAGGTCCAGGATGGCCACTTGGAGATCCCAGGTTCCGGGTTGCTGATGGTGCCGGGATAGCGGGTATAGAGGTTGCGCGAAGTCCACGGGGTGTTGGCCATCAAGGTCGCGGCGTCCCACTGTGCGTTCGCAGGGGTGAGGGTGGTGATGGGATTGCCGCTCTGGTCGACGTAGGAAAGGACGCCATTGACATTCTGGGTGCCGAACATCATCAGGTCGCCAGGCCAGACGGGCCCGCCGGTCAAAGGCGGATAGAAACTGCCGAAGTAGACTTCATTGCCGAGCATCGCGCCCACGAAAGGTAGGTTCGGATTGGCGGTGGCGTAGGTGCCGCTCGTGCTGACGGCGATACTGAAAGCGTACTTCATTGCATTGTACAGGGCGGTCGGGTTGGAACCGTCGAAGAAGTAGACGGCGCCGGGGGCCGCCTGGCCGATCACTGGATAATCGCCGGGATCCGTGGTTTTCGGTACCCAGTCGTTGTTAACCCAATTGGTCAGGGTATAGCCGCCATTAGTGTTTGCGGAATAGGTTCCGGCGGGGGGCTGGAAGGCGTGGAAATCCTGTTGGGCCAAACCGAAATTGCCGGAGGTCACGCTTGGATTCCCCGCCACGGCGGCATAGAACAGATTGGCCTTGGGGCTGGCCGGATTGTTGTAGCTCCCGCCTAGGCTGACACCCACGGTCATGGTCGTGATCAGGTGATCCGCTTGGAAGGACAAACTACCCCGGGAAGGGATAGCGAAAGGCAGGAACAGGTCCGGAGTCTCGGAATCCGTTGGGTAGTTTCCCAGGCCGCCCAGAGCAGCGGTGGTGCGGGGCGCGGCCTTGTAATTGCCCTTGCCCAGGGTTGAATCCGCGAGGTGCGCCCCCATCCCGGCATAGGTATAGATATTCCAATAGCTGCCACCACGGTCGATGCTGCCGGTGGCCCCAAGGATGGCCGCATTGCCCGCCGCTGCGTTGAAGGTCGTCGGAGTGCCGCCGAGGGGGCTCAGGTAGGGAGTCGAGGCGTTCGTATTGTTGGTGCCTTGCTGGCCATTATTATCGATGCCATCGGTGAAGAGCAGGAGATAACTCATCAGGCATTGGCCGACGTTGGTCCCCTCGACGGCATTGAACACGCTATTGGGGTCCGAGTACTGGGCCATCCCCCGGGCCATGGCATAAGTGAGGGGCGTTTCCCCCGCGGCGAACAGGTAGGCGATCCGGTTCATCCCCTGGAAGGAGTTCCCGGCGGTTGTGGAGGTGACGGTCACGGAATTGCCACTGGGGGTCGTGGTGGTCTGGGCGGCCGTATTGTTGAGGACCGTCCAGGCCGAATCGAGGCCGCTGACGTGGGTCGTGCTCGCGACAGGATTGCCGGTCGTGGACCATGTGGTCGTGCTGTTCTGGTTGATACTGCCGGCACTACCGTTGCCGGCCTCGTTGGTGGGGTCCAGTTCCCGGAAGGCCCAGTACACATTGCCCTGATTGTTGATCCAGGTATTGATCGCGGCGTTCTTGACTGCCTGGAAGCGGGTCAAGGAGGGGATCCGGTAGGATGAAGCATCGGGCTGGGGTAACAGGTTCGTGCCCGGTTGGGTGCCGTCGTCATTGATTGTGGGCACGTTGATCCCGCCCCAGGTGCCGGTGGGACCAAAAGCGGCCCCCCAATTCATGCCGGGCGAGACGTTGCAATTGGCGGTGCCCTGGTTCTGCACCAGCGCGCCATTGGCTGCATCGAACACGACATAATTGTATATTGGCGTTTTTGCCGTGGGATTGCCCGGAAGCGTGGGGTCGGTCGTATAGTTGGGGGCCGTGGCACTCGTCTTCTGGTAGGTCCCGAAGAAGAGCCAACTGATGTAGGCAGGCCGGTAGACCACCCCATAAAGATAGGCCGTGGTCGTCGCGCTGGCCGAGAGGGCGGACCCGCTCTGATTGCCGGAAAACACGCCCAGGGCCGCATTCTCGACCTTGTAGGTCTGGTCGATGGGGATCTGTAGGTTGGTCCCATAGATGGTGGTGATGGTCTGGCCGTTCGAGATCGAGGTCTGGACTTCCTGGTCTAGCACAGTCGCATCCGCGAGGGGATTGGAGAAGGCGGTGTAGCTCGCGGTGAGGGTTTGCTGGGGAACATTCCACGGGATGGGAATATCGATCGTCCGCTTGACGGACTTTTTGGAGTCGGGATTGGTGTAGGTAACCGCGAACCGCACATGGCTGGCCGCCCGGATCCAGTTGCGCACATCCTTGGAACCTGCGGCTGAATAGTCGTAGCCAGGCGAGAGACCGGTCGCAACGGCGGCCGCAGCATCCGCCGCCTGGACGGCCGTGCCATCGGGTTTCCTCAGGCATGACGTCATATCATTGGGTCCGTTGGCATTCGTCGTGCCCGTCAGATTGCCCACGGCCTTCAGGTTATTTGCCGTCATATAGGCCGAGGTGGCGGCATTCAGGGTGACGGTAACGACCGGGTTGGCCGTGCCGGTCTGGGAGCAGTATGAGGGGAGCGTCCAAGTGACGCTGTCGCCGGAGGTGAGGGTGGCGTTGGTCGGGGATCCGGTGATGGTGGGCACCGTGCAGGTCCCTGGATTGCTCGTGGGGCTGACCGTCCAGATGATTCCGGTGCCTGCCGGATTGTTCCCATCAATGGCGAAAAAGGAATTTAGGGTCAGGACCGTGGTGCCGCCGGTCCAGCCAGTCTGGGTCTGGGCTTTGGTGGGCAGGCCGTTGGTGGAGGACCCGGTGGAACTGAGCATCGTGATCTTGGTCAGGGTCGTGGGGTTGGCGGTGTAGGTGGGCACAGTCCAGGTGGCCACGGTCATGTAAAGGTAGTTCGTGGTGATTGTCGTCGTGGTCCCGGCGGGGGTGGCCACGCCGCTGTTGGGGGTGTACCAACCGATATTGTTATCGGAGACCACATCTCCTTCATAGAAGGGGTGATAAAGGTAGGTGGTCATTGTGATTTGCGTGCCGGGGGTGAGCGCCTGGCCGGCGTAGGCTACGCCTCCAACCGTGATGGCGATGGACGGTGCGGCGTAGGAGGAACTGCCATAGGGCATTGTGCCGTTGGTCATGGCGTAGATGCCCGGGGCAATGCTCGCAGTGGTGCCCTGCTGACCTCCGTTCGTCTGGGTGGGGCTGATCACATAGGACGGATTATTGCCGGAGGACTGGGGAACCAGTGTGATGATTGCGTTTGCGCTGGAGTTGGCGCTGGCGTATGCCTCGAGGGTGATGTTGGGAGCCTGGTTCAGGCAGCCGGGGTTGGGCGTCCCCGCCGTCGTAGTGTAAGTGGTGAGGCCGGTGGTACTGGAGTAAGAAGCAGTAACAACATAGGTTGCAGTGGCGGACGGACAGTTGTTGGCCGTGGCGGTGATGGTGAAGGTATTTTTTGCCGCTGCGCCCGTCGCGCCGGCCAGCGAGAAATACATGTACCGGTAGTCATCCGCGTCCTGGAGGTCGTTGTTCTGGTACAGCGGATGGAACATCAGGGAGTTCATGGAGGCCGAGGAGTCGAAGATCGTCATGATCTCCGGCATGGGATGCACGCTCGAGTTCTGGGTGTACAGGTCCAGGAAGTCAGGGCCGCTGGGGCGCAGCAGGGTCTGGGTGGCGGTGACCTGTGAGAACTGGGCGCACAAGGGGGACAGGGCACCCAGGTACAGCAATAGGCCCAGCAGGACGCGCATGACGGGGTTGGAATGTTGGGGCATGGCAGTCTCCGATGACAGGCTACTGGACGGGTGTCGAGACCCAAGCTTCTTTGCCGCTGATGAAGGTGACACTGCCCTGCTGCACCTGGGCATCCGAGCGGATCGCCCACAGATCGGGGGCCTGGGCGTTTTGCGTGCCCGCGGCCGGAGTGAAGGCTCCGGGGCCGGAGCCCTGACTCATGTCCATGATCGGCAGTTTGCCCATCCGGGTCAGGCCCAGGGTGTAGCCTGCCGTCAAGGACGCAGTGTTCACCACCTCCATGTCGGTTTGCAGGCTTCCCCCCGGCGTATAGGCTGTGCCGGTATGGACGTCATAGGCGATCCCGGAACTGATGTTATTCTGGAGGAGGGAGTTCTTGAGGTTGACCAGGTTCAGCGCCTCCCCGGTGGCGCTGGGGGCGTTGGATATGGCAATCCAGTAAATGGACCACTCCAGACCGGAATCGCTGACATTTTGGGCCATGGTCCCCTGGCGGCTATAGGCCGAATTCACGATGGTCTGGAAGGAGTTCCGGCTCATGCCGATGGCGGCCAGGGTGAGCAGCACCAGCAGCACGAGCGCCACCATGATCGTGATGGCGCCGGTCTGGGCGGGGCGGGGGGAGCGTCGATCGGGGATTCGCATGGCAGGCCTTCCGTTCAATCCATGGGCAGGCCAGATTCCCTGGGCATGAACACCAGGGTCTGGGTCAGGTTCTTGAATGGGTTTGAGATATTGTTGGGATTGTTGGGATCGTTCGCCTTGTAGTACTCGGTCCGTTGGGCCGCCGTGCGCGTGGTGATATCGCAGCGGACCAGGGTGGGAATGAACCGGAACCACTGTTCGTTGCCCTCGGTGGTGGCGAAGCCCGCTCGCCCCCCACTGAGCAGCTGCGCATCCAGCAGTGCGCGGATCCCGGTGGCGCCCGTACTCCATCCTGCCCATCCGGTCACGGTGTTGGCGAAACCAAGCCCGGCCCAGCCCTGGCCGGAGTTGCAGCTCAGGTAGGCTTTGAAGGAATGCACGTTCTCGGTGATGATCTGCTCCGGAACCGTGACGTTGAGGCCCGTGAAGCTGGGGCCCGTGGCGCTGCTGCTGGCCGCCACGACGTCGCTGTAGTTGTACTGGTCCCGCACCAGGCATGGAACGCCGGCGGGTCGGTTCGGGTCCAGGGCGAGCATCTTGACCTGGTACAGGACGATCTGGGCCGGCTGGAGGAAGACGACGCCGGCTCCGGGGACATGCTGGAACTTGAGGGGAAGACCGGAGCCGTTGGACTGTCCGGTGATCCCGGCGGTACCGCTGGCAGCTTCCAACACCTTCACCACGGTGGTGTTGTACTGGGATACGCTCCCGATGTAGCCAACCTCGAAATTGTCCTTGAAGATGAAGTTCTGTCCCGGCTTAACCGAATTGGCGTAGGGCGCCGTCAGGCAATCGACGTAGTAGGTGAAATCCGTCGCTGTGTCAGGCGCCGCGTTGTTCTCGACCAGATTGTTGGCGGAATTCGGGCTAGAGGTTCCACTGTAGACCTTGCCTTCGAAGGGCAATGGGATATCCGCAAAGAAGGCCAACTGGTCCGAGTAGGAGGGATCCAGCGTGCTGGCCGGAGTGCTGGTCGACCCGTCAACTTGCACGACCTTCATGTTCGGCAGGATGAAGATCGGCGGACAATACGTCTGGGTCACCGGGGCCGCAGTGAGGTTGGTCAGATACATTTCGGCGGTGTTGATATCGTTTCCGAGCTGGTCCAGAGACATCCGGTTCCTGAGGACGGAGCTTATGGCTTCTCCGCTGGTGTACAGGGTCGACAGGCTGGCCTTGAAGACCGTGGCCATGCCGGCCATCATCACCATGGTGAAGACAAGGGCGACCAGCATTTCGACCAGGGAAAAACCGCTGGCGCCGGTGCGCGTTCGAGGCTTAGCCATGGATGATCCTCCGGGTGAGGGAAACGGTGCGCGGGACGGCCGTTCCGCCACTGTTGACGGTGTTGGAGAACGTCACCACCACGTTGAAATCGCCAATGAAACCCACCCCGTTGCCCGCGTCATTCGTATGGATGATGTTCGCGGTGAAAAATCCTGAGTTGGCCACCGGATCGCCCTGGGCATTGAAATACAACAGGTTTGCCGACCCCAGGCCCAGTGGTCCCGTGGGGATGGCGATGTAGTTCATGCTCGCGGCAGGAACGGGGACCCCGCTGCTGGCGCTGTCGGTGAGGTTCAGCCAGCTCAGCCGCCCTTGCTGATCCACTGCGTCCATCAGCCCTTCCGCTACCTTGACCGCAGTGCCCAGCCTAGTGCCCCCGCTGCTGGCCCGAAGGGACATGGTCTGGAGCATGCAGAGGCCGAGCAGTCCGATGGCAAGAATGAACGCTGTCATCAGCATCTCGATCATGCTGAAGCCTTGTTGTCCCGCCGTGAGCCTGGCCTTTCCCCGCTTGGGCATCAGATCCTCCGCCATTGGCCGTTGCCCTCCAGAACACCCGGGTTGTAGAACTTGTAGACCGTGGCGCTATTGGCTAGCACGACGAGCAACCCCATGGGGCTGCCCGGCATGGGCAGGCCGCCAGGGCTGGTGCCCACCACTTCGATGATGAAGGTGGAGTTGAAACGCTGGGTGGTCCCGCTGATTGTGATCGGCAAAGTGATGCCATTGGTATCGGTGCTGTCCTGGAACTGGAGGTTCGCTTCGCTGTTGCCCTGGAACAGAAGGTTGGCATCCGCGATCAGGCTGGTGAAAGGGGACGGGGTCAAGGAAGTCGTGGTGAGGGGAGCCGAAAAGGGAGGAAGGGTGGTGAGGTCCGAGTTCTGCTTCCCGGAGACGGGCTTCATCGCCGAGGCCCAGTCGCCGCTACCTTCCACGCTAACCCGGGCACGGGTCTGGATCACGTCGTTAGCCAGAGTCTTGAAGGGAACCGCCACGGTCCCGCTGAATGGAGTGCCCGTATTCGGTCCCTTACCGCTGAGTAGCAGATTGACCGTTGAGGTGAAATCGGTGGTCGCTTGGGCGGCATCCCCGTAAGCCAGGACCATGGAATTGGTGGTGGTGGTATCCCAGGTTCCCCAGGTGTAGATGTTGACATCATGGCCGGTGGCCACCGCCAACTGCCGGGCGCTGGAGAGGGATCCCTCCAACTCGTCCAGGAGGGAGCGGACCGCCGTCGCCTTCCGGTTTCCAAGCATGCTGATGCCGACCATTGCTAGAATCCCAACGATTACCAGTACCAGGAGCAACTCGATCATCGAGTAGCCTCGGTTGTTCGGGAGACGAAGCGCCATAATTGGCCTCTGCTTGGAAGGGTCAGGGGTTGGAAAGATATGGATGTAAACCAAGTATGAAAGCTGACAAGAGCATTTTTAAAATATATTTAATAAATATCAATTATTGAAACAACAGTGTTTAAAAAAAATCCATGTATAAATAATATTAAAAATTCATACAGAATATTTTAGGAACCTATATTTGTGTAAAAAGTAGTCATCTTTTTAGTGTTGGAATTGTGGCCGCGGTGGCATGATCCCAGTGCGGTCTGTGCATTTGGGTGCACCCTCGGATTTAAACTTCCGATAATGCGGATTCCCGGAAGCTTGGGACTAGACTGAAAGCCCCAACCAATCCCATGAGACCTGGATGCCGCTCCACGATTCCGCGAGCACCGCCGGCATGCGGACTCGCCCACCCCAAGAGGCACGGCAGGCCCCCAGCGGGACTAACGTTGGCGGGATTACCTCCATGCAAACATTATACCTGAAGGGTATTCTTCAGTCGCCCATGATATTGTAGCCGCCGTCCACGTAGAGCACCTGCCCGGTGATTCCCCGGGCCATGGGGCTGAGCAGGAACAGGGAGGCGTCGGCCACCTCCTCGGTCTCGGTGTCCCGGCGCAGGGGCGCCCGGTCGCGATGATGGCGCATCTTGCTGCCGAAGCCGGCGATGCCCGAAGCCGCCAGGGTCTTGATGGGCCCGGCGGACACGGCGTTCACCCGTATTCCCTGGGGCCCGAGGTCGGCGGCCAGGTAGCGGACGCTGGCCTCCAGGGCGGCCTTGGCCACCCCCATCACGTTGTAGTTGGGGATGACCCTGGTGCTGCCCAGATAGGTGAGGGCGATGATGGCGCCGCCTTCGCCCATGAGCGGCTGGGCCGAGTTGGCCAGCGCCGCCAGGGAGTATGCGCTGATGTCGTGGGCGATGCGGAAGTCCTCCCGGCTGGTGGCGACGAACTGGCCGTCCAGGGCCTCCCGGGGCGCGAAAGCCACGGCGTGCACCAGGAAGTCCAGGTGGCCCCACACCCGCTTGAGGAGTTCAAAGGTCAGGATGATCTGCTTGTCGGAAGTGACATCCATGGGAATGAGCAGCGGCTTGTCCAGGGTCTCCGCCAGTTCCCGCACATGCTTGCCAAGCCGTTCGTTCTGATAGGTGATCGCCAGTTCCGCGCCCTCCGCCGCCAGTTTCTGGGCGATTCCCCAGGCGATGGACCACTTGTTGGCGACCCCGACCACCAACCCGCGCTTGCCTTGCATGAGCATGCTTTTCTCCTTCAATGATCTGCGCCATCATCCCAGGATTTTCCACCCAGGGCGAGCCTCCCCTGCGCACCCTATACTCAGGACGGGTCTACCATCATGCATCGTTTCGCTTCATTTGTAATCATCACCACTCTTCCCGCCCTGGGCGCGGACTACGCCCCGCGCCCCGATCTGGACGCCGGACGCTACCTCAAGGCCCTGGGCGACGCCGAGGCGGTGCTCCGCGCCGAGCCCGGCAACGCCCTGGCCTGGGCCGCCAAGTCCCAGGCGCTCACCGCCCTGGTGCGCCTGCCGGAGGCTGGCGAAGCCGCCCAGAAGGCCTTGGCGCTCAAGCCCGGCCTGGCCGACGCGCTGCTGGCCCGTGGCCTGGTCCGGGGCGGCGTGGCCGTGCAGCAGCGCAACCTCAGCAGCCTGCGCCAGATCGCCGACGCCATGGATGACCTGAAGGCCGCCACCCAGGCCGATCCCACCCTGGTCACCGCCTGGATGACCCTGGGCCTGGCCTACGAGCAGGTTCCCGGTATTCTGGGCGGCTCCACCCGTAAGGCCCTGGATTGCGCGCAGAGCCTGCGCAAGGTCGATGCACCGCGCGGCGATCTGCTCCAGGGCACCGTGGTGACTATGGAAGGCAAATGGCCGCAGGCCCAGCCCAGCTTCCACCGGGCCCTGGCCGAGGCCCCCGGCGACCCCGAAGTGATCTACGGCTACCTGGACGCCCTGGGCACCCGGGAGACCCGCAAGGTCCTGGGCGACGCAGAGCAGAAGCGCCTGCAGGCCCAGGAAGCCATGCGCCTGCTGCCTGCGGCCCGGAACCGGGCCCGGCCCCTGACCGCCATCTGCGACGCCCTGCTGGACGCCGACCGGGCCGATGACGCCTGGCGCATCGCCGAGCAGGCGCTGCCCTCGACCGACAGCCCGAGCATGCTGCGCCTGCAGCTGGGCAAAATCGCCGCCCGCTCTGGCCGGCACCTGGAGGCCGGCCTGGCCATGCTGGACCAGGTGCTGCGCGAGCCGCTGGAGGGCGGCACCGGCGGCTACGGATCGGCGCATTGGCGACGGGGGCAAGTCCTGAAGGCGTTGGGGCGGAAGGACGAGGCCCGGGCGGCGGCGAATGCGGCGCTGCGGCTAGACCCCAAGGACACCAAGGCCAAACGGCTATTGGAGGACTTGGGGTAGCTGCGAAGCCCATGGACCGGGACGGAGCAGCATCAAGGCTCTTTACCGTTCCTGCCAAACAGGTTGAGAATCAGGCTCGCCAGCCGCTGCCGGACGGAAATGGAAGGAAGGAACAGGAGGCCCCATGCGACCTGCAGGACCAGTTGGCTGGCCCAAAGCAGGTTGGCAAAGGCCGCGATGCGCGTTCCCATTGATGTTTCCAGCGTGACCAGAGAGAGGGCCAAAATGGTGCTCACCTGCAGAGTGCCTGCCATTCCTGGGCCGGCTGGTACCACCGCACCCAGATTGATCGCCCCAGTGACCATGCAGGCCATCGGCAAAGTGATGCGCAGTCCAACGGCCCCCCCGAGCACCTGGAGGCTCCAGGCCGCGCAGGTCCAATAGCCGAAGGTCACCAGGCCCAGTAGGACCCGGGAGGCAATGCTCCCCGGGAGCTGGATCGCCTCCGCCCAGGAACCGACCCAATGCTCGGCCGGCCTGGCCCAGGCTGGCTTGAGCCCCCCAGCCGCCTTCCCGGCCCAGGACGCGATCCCCATGCCCCTGCCGTGGAATACCAGGAGCCAGCTCAGCACCAGCACGGAAACCAGGAGGGCGGCGATCCCAGTGGCTTTCATCGCCACCTTCATCCTAAAGTGACCGGGCAGGAAGAGGAGAGCGATGAGCAGAAGCAGCGCCGTGGCTGCGGCGTCCACAACGTGTTCGATGACGACCGAGGGAAGGGCGCGGGCGGTCGTGAGTCGCGGCGGCGTCGCGATCAGCATAGGGCGGGCGATTTCCCCAATGCGCAACGGCAGGATGGTCATCACCATCAGACCTACCGCGTTCGCCTCATTTACTCGCGCAAATCCCAGTTTCGCCACGGGATCCAGAAGCAGGCGCCACCGCAAGGCCCGAAAAAGCTGGATCAGGACGAAAAGGGCAAGATAGGGGACCAATTCCTGTAGATCGGCAGCCCTGATGATCTGCATGAAGTCCGCCATGGAGACCCTACGGAAGGTCAGCCAGAGGGCGATGGCCGAAACTGCCAGGGCTCCGGCAACCTGCACCAGCCAGGTGTTTCGCCGGCTACCCGGCACGCCCAGCCTCCAGGGCGGGTGAGTGTCGAATCCAAAGCTTGTCCGCCTCGATGGCCTTTCCAGCGGCATCGAGTTCGTTGAAGGTGGCTGCTTCCACGAATCCTTTTGCTTCCATAATTTTACGCAACTCGTAGTAACTCTCCCCCTGTCCAAGGCCCACTTCCAGGATGAGGCCTTCGACCCGGTCCCAGGCTCCTTCGAGGCCTGCGAGCGCCTCGACTTCAGCGCCCTGAAGGTCCAGCTTCACCAACACCTTTCGTCCGATGATGGGTAGTTGGTCAAGACGGACGGTACGGACCTTCCAACTGGGCAGACTATGGCCCCCCGGGTCGAGTAAGGTCGCCGAGGTGGTGGCTTCGGTGGGCTGGGTCAACACGGCTTCCCCTTCTCCGCTCCAAAGGGCCGCCTCGACCACTTGGAAGCCCCGCCTGCGAAGGGTGTTGGCGGCCTCTGGGTGCGGTTCTATGCACAGAAGCGGAATTCCTGGGCAACGGGCCCGAACCAGTGCCGCGAATTCCCCAATATTCGCCCCGCCATCCAGGACCTGATCATACCCGGCGGTGTCCAGGTGGCTCGCGAGGCTAGCGGGAGTTTCGGAAAC